>JBNIDO010000010.1:0-50303 GCA_050108095.1 Bathyarchaeia archaeon | reverse complement strand
AGCCAAAGCCCTATTACACCTATCAGTCTAAATTTTTAAGTCTTACGTTTTCTTGCTCGTTGCACGAGTGCATTCTTTTACAGTACTGTTGAGTGCTGTTTCGGCGGCGGCGAGGTCTGATTTGAGTTTGGCAATGCTTGCTTTGTTTGCGGCGATGGTTTTGGTTTTTGTTTTGAGTGCTCTTTGAACTTCCGCGCTTGAAGGTCCGCCTTGTACTTTATATGTTTCGATTATTTTGCGTAGATTTGTGCATGAAACTATGTCTTCGCTTTTAACTGACAGCTTGATTCCTGCAGAGTCCATGGCAACCTGCGCCAAAAGAGCAGGCGTTGCATCGCCCAGCGTCTTGTTTTCGTCAATTAACGCCTTCACAAGAGCGCCAACTATCTTGTGGGATGTGCGGAAAGCCACGCCGTATTTGCTTACCAGCATGTTAGCGACTTCGGTGGCGGCGACAAAGCCCTTTGCAGCTTTCTCCTCAACCTTGTCCGTTTTCACTTTTATGGTTGGTACAAGCGCCGCAAAGATACGCAGCGACGCCTCCAAGTTGTCAGTCACCGCCCAAAGCTTAGGCGTAACCTCTTGCAAATCCAAATTGTAAGTAGTCGGCAAACTCTTCACTATGCCAGCAGCAGCCAAGAAATCGCCCAAAGCATAGCTTGCCCGTGCACGGATGACTTCGAGGACTTCGGGGTTCTTTTTCTGGGGCATGATGCTGCTTGTGGAGGTGAATTCGTCGGGCAACTCGACGGTTCCGAATTCAGAGGAGCTCCAGATGATGAGGTCTTCGGCGAAACGGCTCAAATTAACTGCCAACAGCGCCAACGCTGCCTGTGTTTCGACGATGAAGTCTCGGCTGCCCACCGCGTCCAAAGAGTTCTCCAAGACACCGCCGAATCCCAGGAGCTGCGCAGTTTTTTTGCGGTTAATCGGAAAACTCGTTGTTGCCAGGGCACCTGCACCCAGCGGGCAAAGATTCACCCGTTCATAAGCGCTTTGCAGTCGCTGCAGGTCGCGTCCCAACGCGTCGAAGTGTGACAGCAGGTAATGCGCGTAGGTTACGGGTTGTGCTGCTTGGAGGTGGGTGTATTCGAGGATGATTGTGTCGGTGTGTTTGGCGGCTACTTCAAGTAGCGCCTGTTGCATGCCAAGGGTCTCCGCCATGACTGTGAGGATTTCTGTTCGTAGTGCCATGCGGAGGGCGGTTGCGGTTTGGTCGTTGCGGCTCTTGGCAATGTGGAGGTTGCCGCCGACTTCAGGCCCCGTCTGTGCCAAGATGGTTTCTTCGACTGCCATGTGCACGTCCTCGGCGTTTGGGTCAAGTTGGGCACTGTCGAGTTTTTGGAGGGCGCAGAGGATTTTTGCGCCGTCTTGCTGCTTGATGATTTTTTCTTCGGTGAGCATGGCGACGTGGGCTTTGTTGATGGCTAAAACAGCCTCTGCTAAGCGTGCGTCGTCTTTGCGGGACGAGCAGAACTTTGCGACATCCCCGCGGACATCGCCGAGTCTTCCGCCATGCAGCATCTTTGACACGTCTTAGCCTCCAATTAAGAAATTTAGGGTTTTTTGGGCTTCGCCTTGGGCTTTTTGCTTGCGGCTTTGAGCGAATTGTACATCCGCGTCTGCAGTCCCCAGAGTTCAATGAAGCCTTTGCTGTATGCCTGGTTGAAGCTGGTTTTGATGTTGTAGTTGGCGAGGTTCTTGTCGTAGAGGCTGTTGGGGGAGCTGCGTCCGATAACTATGAGGCTGCCCTTGAAGAGTTTAAGTTTGACTTCGCCGGTGACGTTTCCCTGTGAATGGTCGATGTAGGCGTCTAAGTCGTCTTTGAGCGGGTCAACCCACAACCCCGCATACGCTAAGAACACCCATTCGGCGTCGATTTGCTGTTTAAAGAGCACCTGATGCCGGGTCATAACCATCTTTTCAAGGTCCTTGTGAGCTTCGAGAATAACCAGCGCTGCGGGGCACTCGTAGACTTCGCGTGATTTTAATCCGACGACGCGGTCTTCGATGTGGTCTATTCTGCCCACACCGTTTCGCCCAGCAATCTTGTTAACTTCTTCGATTAGCGCGAGGGGTTTCATTTTTTTGCCGTTAACCGAGACGGGCACGCCTTGCTCTAAGCCGATGGTGACCACTTCGGGTTTGTCAGGGGCTTTTTCGGGTGAAGCAGTCCACTCGTAAGCGTCCTCAGGCGGCTCATTGTTTGCGTCTTCGAGGAGCCCGCATTCGATGGCACGCCCCCAAACAGAAGCGTCTATGCTGTATTTTTTGGCTGATTCAGAGATGTGGATGCCTTTTTCTTTTGCATAGGCAATCTCTTCATCACGAGTTAAGCCCCACTCTCGAATTGGGGCGAGGATTTGTTTGTCTGTTGCCAAAGCCCCCAATGTTATATCGAAGCGGACTTGGTCATTTCCGCGTCCCGTGCAACCGTGCACTAAGCCGACTGCGCCTTCTTTCTCTGCGATTTCCACCATCTTTTTGGCGATGAGGGGGCGGCTGAGGCTGGTGCTGATGGGGTATTTGCCTTCGTAGAGGGCGTTAGCTTTGATGGCTGGGAAAATGTAGTCTTTGGCGAATTCTTCTTTGGCGTCGATTGAGTAGTGTTTGAGAACACCTAGTTTTTTGGCTTTTTCTTCTGCGGCTTTTAGGTCTTCGCCTTGACCCACGTCAACTGTGACTGTGATTACTTGTGCGTCAAGTTTTTCTTGGAGGTACTTGATTAACACGGATGTGTCTAATCCGCCGCTGTATGCTAACACATATTTGTCGGTTATTTGCTTGTTCCCCCACTTTTTTGTCTGGAACTGTTTTCCTTACCTCAGGGACTGTTCTTTTAAACCTTGTGACTTTTTTGTTACTTAACAAGCTTTAAATGTCCTATTTGATACATGGAAGAACTATGACTGTAGCCCAAAACGTCCGCGACCACCTAAGAAACAAACCCTACCTGCTCGAAGCCCTCGAAAAAGGCATCGTAAACCTAAGCGAACTCAGCCGCCAACTCCAGATGGAACTAAAAACCAGCGACACCAGCGCCATAAAAGCCGCCCTACGCCGCTACAGCGAAGAACTCCAAAAACACCGCCAGAAAAGAGAGGAAAAGGTTTTGGCGCTCCTCAAGCGCAGCGGCATAGCAGTTTACGACCGTAAATCCGTCATGATAACCTCCAAAGAATTGGAAACAAATACCGGCATGAAAGTGGATTTACTCGACAAATTTGTATATCTCTTGGACCGAAGCGACTTACCCGAGCGGATTTCATCGCTTGTAAAGCATGAAAACTGCACCATGATTGTTGTGCATTCCCCCGAGGAGTTGGAAAACACGCCGGGAGTCGTCGCTTTCTTGGCTACGTTGCTAGCGGAGCAGAACGTAAACATCGTCGAATTCATTTCATGCTGGACGGAGACCATCATGGTGGTTGAGAAGAAAGACAGCCTCAAAACCTACGAGGTACTATCAAACTTGGTTGGCTAGGTTACGAACGTTTAGTGTATTCTTTCAACTAAGCCGTCGAAGCCTTGGTCGAAGCTCATTATCTGTTTTATGCCTTTGGTCTCCATCAATGCTAAAGAGTTACAGTCGGTAAAGCTAAGGGGTTTATCTTTAAAGCCGATGAATTTTTTCCATGTTAGATGGAATTCATCCTCTGTTACCCATATTTTAGTGATTCGGGGAGATTCAATGATATATTTTCCCAACTCGATGGCTAAATCTTTTCGTTTTGTTCGAGCTAATGCGGTTGTTACTGCTTCATCGATGATGTAGTCGGATGTGAATATTGCTCCAAAATCACCCTTTAGGGCTTGTTTGAAGAGGTCTCTGCCTCTTGAGTGATGGTTGTCAAGGCTGTTGTTTAATGCAACAAAAATGCAGGTATCAACAAAAACAGCCATGGTTATCTATCAACCGTAGAGTACTTCGTCGATTTTTTCTGACGCGTCTTTTATGCCCCAGTTTTTGGGGTTTTGCAGCATTTTCCAGGCGGGGTCTTCTTCTAGGGGTGGGAGTTCTTGGAAGTGTGTCATGAATTCTTCTTCGTCTTCTAGCGCATGGTCTATCATTGCGCCTACGGCTTCTTGTATGGTTACTTTTTTGCCCTCTTGGAGGTATAGTTTTGCTAGGAAGCGGTCGAGTTTATGTTTTTTGCATTCGTCAATTTTTATTGTTAGTGTCATAGTAGAAAAGTATACATTAACACTAAAATACCTTGCGACAACTTAAACGCCTCAATAGCATCCTTGAAGTCTGCCCCTTTTCTTTGCCAAGCATGTTAACCTACTTGGTTTTGGTCAAGAAATGTTGACGAGAAAGAATAAAAGACAAATCAATGCGAAAGCATTCAGGTAGAAAACTTGCCTAAAGCTGTTGCTTTGTTGCTTGTATTCGCGTTGCTTTTGTCTTGCATAGGTATGGTTGAATCCGCTTTTGCAGTTCAAGATGAAACGGACGGTGCGGTTGAGAACACTTGGAACATAACCCTTACCGAAGCAGGAGGCATAAACCCCTCAACAGCACTACTAACAAAAGAAGGCAACACTTGGACTTTGAACTCTGACATCACGGGAACGATAACGGTAAAACAGAACAACATAGTCCTTGATGGAAACAACCACACTCTCACAGTACCCTACGTTTTGCCCTTCACTTTTTTTGGCGGAGGCATATCGCTGGATTCTGTTTCACGCACTACCGTTATGAACTTCAACATTAAAGGAGGTACTCTTGCACTCGGGTTAATGGGTTCCGACAACAACATCACAGGCAACTACCTCGGTGACAACTACGTTGGAATAAGTTTCATGGGTATTGATACGCCAAGTGAATGCCAAAACAACTATGTCATTGAAAACACCTTCACCAATTGTTCCACCGCTCTAATGATGTGGTCTTGCCAAAACAACCATATCTATTACAACAACTTCATGGGTAACGAGAGAATTGTTGAAGACGCAGTTTATGTAGGCTACCCCCAGCGTCCAGTCAATGTCAACTTCTGGGATGACGGCGGGGGCAGGGGCAACTTCTGGAGCGATTACCTAACCAGATACCCCAATGCAACCGAATCGGGCATCTCAGGCTTGGGTGACACACCGTATTTTGTTCGCCCAGCCTCCTACAGAGACCCCGCCAACTTGACCGATGCTCAATCCAAAGAGCGCTATACCCAAATCAATGCCGAGTACGCCCAAAACGTTGACCACTACCCGCTTATGACTCCCTACAATGGCACATTGGCTACGCCTGAAGGTTTTCCCACTATTGCAGTGATTGTTTTAGCAGTTATAGCGGCTGCATTTGGAGCAGGCGGTATTATCTATTACAAGAAACACAGGAACCGCAACCTCAGAGCCCTAATTTAGCTATTAGACTGCTTGTAGAAGTTGCCACAACCAGCCTGCAACTTGCATTTCCAACAGAAACAAAAAAGGCAGACGCCGCATAATCGGCGGGTTGTTGTTGTGTATAGGGGGTTCCCTGCAGCAACAAACTAAACAAAAATCAGCCACTTGATTCTCTACTGCGGCACCAAAATTATTAATTCCACCGCTGATACTTCTCTGACTAGACTCGTAATCGTAGTAGTCGCTTGTCAATTGGAGATGCAACAGTTTGGTACATCAAGAATGCATAAACTGCAAAACCGCCTACGGCATAGATGAGATACTCTATTTCTGCAAAAAATGCGGAGACATCCTAGAAGTCAAATTTGAACCCAACGAGTTAGCAGAAGCCACCAAAGCAAGCGACTGGAAAACCAAGCCCCTTTCAGTTTGGCGTTACCGCCCATTCATGCCCATCCACGAATCCACAAAACTCATAACTCTCGGTGAAGGCGGCACTGGACTGCACCGCTCAGAGCGGTTGGGCACTGAGTTAGGCGTCAAAAGCCTCTACATCAAAAACGAGGGCGAAAACCCAACAGGCAGCTTCAAAGACCGCGGCATGACCATGGGCGTCACCAAAGCCGTCGAACTCGGCGCACGCCACGTAATCTGCGCCTCAACCGGCAACACCTCCGCGAGCCTAGCCGCCTACGCAGCCCGAGCAGGCATCCGCTGCACCGTCCTAATCCCGTCGGGCAAAATCGCGTATGGCAAACTCAGCCAAGCCATGATTCACGGCGCCAAGGTGCTGCAGGTCAAGGGCAACTTTGACGAAGCCTTAGAGTTTGTGTTAAAACTCGCCGAGAAACACAAAGACATTTACCTGCTCAACTCAATCAACCCCTTCCGCATCGAAGGGCAGAAATCGTTGGGCTTCGAAATCTGTGAGCAACTAAACAATGAAGCTCCAGACCGCATCATCATTCCAGTGGGCAATGCTGGCAACATCAGCGCTGTCTGGAAAGGCTTAACCGAGTTCTATCAGCTGGGCTTGATTAAGAAACTGCCTAAAATGACCGGTATCCAAGCTGCAGGCTCAGCCCCAATAGCACAGGCAATAAAAGCGGGTAACGACAAAATCACTCCAGTGGAGAACCCCGAAACCATAGCCACTGCAATTCGCATCGGGGCTCCTGTGAGCTGGAAGAAAGCGGTGAACGCCATCCGCGAATCTCAGGGTACAGCTGAAACAGTGACAGATGAAGAGATTCTCGATGCTCAGAAGACTTTGGCTCGGGTTGAGGGCATCTTTGTGGAACCCGCTTCCGCTTCGTCCATTGCTGGTTTGAAGAAGTTGGTCTGCAAAGGGGTGGTTGGGGCAGATGAGAAAGTGGTTTGCATTACTACTGGGCACGGCTTAAAAGACCCAGATACAGCGATTAAGCAAAGTGAGAAACCCATTGAGGTGGACGCTGAAATCTCGGCGATTGAAGCTGCTTTGGGTTTAAAACAACAGGCAATCCTTGCACGGTGAATTGACAAATGAGAATAATACTTGTGGGATACGGCGTCGTCGGCAAAGGCGTATCGACGATTCTAGCTAAGCGAACAGTCGAGAGGGTCAAGGACTACGGGTTTAACCCAAAAATCGTGGCAATCGCAGACATCGACGGCGCAGTCATAAACCCCCGCGGGTTTAGCCCAGAAAAGCTCGAAGCGATAAAACAGAAGGGGTACCCGATTTCAGCTGACCCAGAATACGGGCACAAAGGCATGACGGCGCTAGATGTTATCGAAACGGTCGAGGCCGAAGTCGTCGTCGAAGTCACCCCAGTCAACATCCAAACCGCTGAACCCGCACTCTCACACATCACTACTGCCTTCAAAACTGGCAAACACGTCGTCACCACAAACAAAGGCCCCCTAGCCCTTGCCATGCCCGCCCTCACAGAACTCGCCGAGTACAACAATGTATATTTCCGTTTCAGCGGCACAGTCGGCGGCGGCACCCCTATGCTTGAATTCGCCAAACGCTGCCTTGCAGGCGACCGCATCCTAGGCATCAAAGGCATCCTAAACGGCACCACCAACTACATCCTCACCGAGATGGGACAGAACCGCATCACCTTCCAAGACGCCCTCTCAACAGCGCAGAAGCTGGGTTACGCAGAGCGGGAACCCTCCATGGACATCGACGGGTTCGACACCGCATGCAAAACCGTGATCTTGGCAAATTGGATACTTAACCAGAAAATCACCCTAAAAGACGTGGACCGCATGGGGATACGTGAAGTCACTTTAGACATGCTTGACGACGCCTCCAAACGGGGCAACACCGTTAAACTCATCGGCGCCTTAGATGGCACCAGCAAACCCGTAATAAAACCCACAGAAATCCCCAAAACCAATCCGCTCTGCGTCAGCGGAGTCCTAAACGCCGTAACCTTCCAGTGCGAGTTCGCCGCAGAGCAAACCATCATCGGCAGAGGCGCAGGCTCAATAGAGACGGCAGGCGCTGTTTTGAGGGACCTCTTAGACATAAGACATAAGTTAGCAACTAAACTACTAACGTAAAAGAAAAGTGATTTAGGCCATGAAAATCGTGATGAAGTTCGGTGGAACCAGCGTTGGCACAGGCGACAGCATACGCCATGTAGCCGAATTAGTTACCCAATACGCCAAGAAAGACAACAGCGTAGCAGTAGTTGTTTCTGCGTTGGCAGGCGTCACTAACGAGTTAATAGAGACCGGGTGCAGGGCAAAAAAAAGCGACGAAGGACACATCCAAACCTTCACCGCCAGCCTGCTTAAGAAACACAAAGAAGCCATAGCAGCCGCCATCACAGACAAAACCATCCAGAAAGAAGTCACAGAAATCACCGAGAAAACCATCGCTGAACTCGAAAAAGTCCTAACAGGCATCTGCTACGTCGGCGAACTCACACCCAAAAGCAAGGATTACGTGATGTCGTTTGGCGAACGTCTCTCTGCACCGATTGTTTCAGGAGCCATCCGCGACCAACAGGCAAAAAGCCAATGGTTCACGGGTAAGGACGCGGGCATCGTCACCGACAGCAACTTTGGCGATGCAGACCCCTTGATGAATTATACCACTCATTTAATCCGTGAACGGCTTGGACCAGTAATGGAGGGTGGAGTCATCCCAGTGGTCACAGGTTTCATAGCCGCCAACCAAGACGGCGTCGTAACCACCGTTGGACGCGGAGGCTCAGACTACACCGCAACCATCCTAGGCGTCGCGTTGCAAGCGGACGAAGTTTGGATTTGGACCGACGTAGACGGCATAATGACCACTGACCCCAAACTGGTGCCAGCCGCCCGCATGCTATCCCAACTCAGCTATCAGGAAGCAGCTGAAATGGCGATTTTCGGAGCCAAAGCCATGCACCCCCGTGCACTCGGACCGGTAAGCAAAGCCAACATTCCAGTCCGCATCCGCAGCACCGCCAACCCCCAAAACACAGGCACACTCATCACCAAAGAACCTGCACAAAACGAAACTAAACCAGTCAAAGCAGTCGCCATGATAAAAGATGTGGCCATGCTAAACGTGTACGGAGCCGCCATGGTCGGCGCACCCGGCAGCTACGCGAGGGTCTTTGACGTTTTGGGCAAAAACGGCATCAACGTCATGATGCTGTCCGCAGCCGCATCAGAAGCCAACATCTCCCTGATAATCAAACGTGGACTACTCGGCAGAGCCACCAGCAACCTTGAAATCGCCTTGCAGGAACGCGGCGGCATCGTAAGCGAAGTCACCGCCGAAGACGACGTTGCAGTCATCGCAGTCATGGGCGCCTACATGAAGGGCACCTTGGGTGTTGCATCAAAAATTTTTGAAGTCGTCGCCAAGAAGGGCATAAACATCCGTATGATTGCACAGGGCAGCTCAGAACTCAACATCAGCTTTGTGGTGAAAGAGAAAGACGGCCAAGCTGTTGTACGGGCGATTCATGAAGAATTTAATCTCGATAAAGCTTGAAGCAAATACGGGGATTAATGCTCCCTAGATTTTTTTTGATTTTCTTTTTGTTTGTTTTAAAAAGAAAAAAGAAAGGGGATTAGTTATGGTTGCTTTTTTAGTGTCTTCTTAGCACTAGCACGCCGACTATGGCGATTGCGATTAGGATGATGATTACGCCGATTGCCATGTAGGTCATAAGGTCAGTGGTTGTTGCTACGCCAGGTGGAGGTGTCGCTGAGGGGCCAGTAGTGGCAGCTGCTTCGCCTGCAGTGAAGTGCCCTATAGCAGACGACGGCCAATACGAGTTAGAGCCAGCAAAACTGGCTATAATCTGGTAGTCGCCTGAAATGTCGGGGGTCCACGTGAAAGAGAATGTTCCGTCGACTGAAGTGGTTTCGCCGATTTGACGGTAGTTGCCGTTGCTGTCCACGACGCTAAGGGTGACTGGAACGCCGGTGGTGTTTGTCGGTAGCGGTTGTTGCTGGTATACGTATTCCATCCATAGGCTTTGACTCTCGTCTGAGACACAGGGTAAGCCATTGGGGAATCGTAGGGCAACTTCATTCTGCTTAGTCATCGTCTCGTCAGGTTGCACTATCGCACGTGTACCAGGAGACACATCTGTTATGGTGCCAGTAACAACGATTGGTGTGGCAGTTGTGACTCCGACGCTGGGTGCTGAAACGGTCATGGAGGTGGGTCCTTTGCCGAAAGCGTATATCATGTTGTCGTAGGCGTTTAGTGACAGAATTATGCCGTATGCAATCGATGTGGAGGTGACGGATGTATCCAGTATCTTCCAGCCTAACGAACCGTCAGTCCAGTTGAGAGCCAGTAGTTGTGCTCCGTGGAATAGCGGCGGGTTGTATTCATGACCTATAGGGATATAGGCAAAGTTGTTGTCTGCACATTGACAGCTGAAGACCCATAATGGCCAAACTGCATAGGGAGTTTCTAAACCAGGGTTGCCTAAAATGTCATTTGTCGTTGTCTGCCAAACCACGTTTCCGTTTGCTGTGTCTAGACACCAAATGTCTCCGCCGAAGCCTATGAGAGCCATTTTTCCGTCGGGTCCGTTTAAGCTTCTGAGGCCGAATACTGTGTAGCCGTGTGGAAGATCACCATTTGCATCTCTTAGCTCTTGTGACCAAGCATGGGTGCCTGTGCGTGCATCAAGTGCATAGGCGTCAGAGTACGCCATGTTCGCCAGTATGACCTTGCCGTCTTGTATATACACGTTGACTCTTGAGTCGGGGGCTAATGTGTCAGTTTCTGTAGATGTCACGTTATGAGCCCATAGCTGAGCGCCTGTTTTAGCGTCCATTGCACCTATGAGTAACCAACCGTTCATTTGTCCACCGAAGCCTTGTCCGAAAGTGTAGCCTGCGGTCATCACAACGGCGTCGTTAGTTATGCCGTTTATCGCCATTATGGGGTTCCCTGAAGCGCCTGTGTTGATAGTTTGTCCTCCTGTGCTTGTGACGTTGGGTAGGGGTGCGGTCCACATGACTCCTGTTTGCCATTCACGAACCGTGTTTCTTGCGGGTTGCCAAGAACCACCGGTTTGTCCAATGGCCATTGTCATGTTCCAGCATGTCAAGTGAGGCCCTGTACTGGTAGTCATAACAGTTCGTCCGGGGACTGGATATGTGGGTTCTGTGCCAGCAGTAGCGTTAACGTAGTAGCCGATTAAGTTGCCGCTCTCGTCTGTGGTGAGTGATGCACTGGTGCCGTTTACGATGCTGAGCATGTATTGACCAGTTAGGCCTTGATACATGTTCCATTGTACGGAGGTTGTCGGTGTGCCCATAATGCCCAAGGTGTCGCCGATGGGGTCATTGTTGTTGGGTATAGTTCCGCCAGTATCGCTTGCAGGAAGAGTGCCTGTCGTCCAGATGAATGGACCGATAACACCGTACTGGTTGATTTGGTGGTATTGTGTATTCATGCCGCAGCGCAATGGGTTGGTTGTGTTTATGATCCAGAGTGTTTGTCCTGTGTATATGTCGACAGCTTGAATTCCTTGTCCTTGGTTTGTTCCCATTGTTGTGGGGAACCATTGGGAGTACATGATGCCGTTGATTATGACTGGCGCATATTTTGGTTGGTACTGTGAAGTTGACCAGTAGTTGCTGCTCTCAGTTCCACCAGCTTCTCCTCCAGCTACACCGCCTGAAGCCCAAATCTTTGTCCAGAGAATGTGCCCAGACATTACTGATGCAGTGTAGGGGTTGTAGTTGCCAGTTAAGTTATAGCCGCCTGTTGTTGCAAAGGTAACTGAGCCAAGGCCAAGCCATGGTCCAGTGATTTTATACCATTCTTGAACGTTTTCAGCGGTGACTGGGGTTTGCCAGTATTCTGTGGGGAGTGGAGTGATTGCGTAGTAGCCTTGCTGTACGGGTTCTTCTTGCACTGTAACTGTTACTACGTTGCTTTCAGCGGCTAATGCGATGACGCCGTTACTTAGGGTTTGTTGTCCAAAGAAGGCTTGGAAAGTATAGTTTCCTGTTGTTTCTGGAGTGATAGTGGTGTATGAGCCACCGGTAGTATCAGAGACAAACGGTCCAAGAAGAACTTGGGATCCATCAGGTTGGGTTTCGAGGACTGTCCAGTTAGTGGCGATTTGGCTTGTTAACAGAGGCGAAGCCATGAAAAAGTTGAGGGTTAATACTTGCCCGACGCCGATAGGATTGGGGCCAGCGTTCATAAAAGCATATATTGTTTGGGTTTGCCCAGATGATTTTGGAACCTGACTGTTGATAGGTAGAATAGGGATTGCAATCGACAGAATTAAAAGCAAAGCAATTGTTGTCACAAATAGACTTTTCAAAAATTTCATTTCTTCTTTTTTCCTTTAATTTTTAGACGAAAATGCTTCCAAAAAGTTAGCGTTTCGCCATATGCTGATTAAAAAAGATATCGTATTTATATTTTTCCATAATTCAAAGTACCGCCAGATTCAAAGAAACAACAGCTAAATTAAATACATTAAAAGCACGGGTAATCACCGGTTTTGTTATCACTGGCTAAACCACTAAACGGTTTGGGTCACTAATAACCAACCTTTAAAGGTAAGACGACTAAAAGTTGCACTCCAAAAACCTCTTATTTTATAGGAGGAAAGGAAGCTCGTTTCTTCCTTCTCCTTCCTGTTCCCAAGAGTGGTCTTTGCCTGCGCGCAGCCGAATTTTGGACGCAATTGTTGATAACCTTCCGTTGTTGGGTTGATAGCCGTATTTTGTTTTAAGCGTCATAATGGCTATTGTCTGCAAGAACACCACTGAATTTGAAGACACAAGTGGCATGTTAGCGCCCAAGACACCGTAGGTTAACCATAGCACGACTGAGGTGCACATGATGCCGCACATTACGGTCGATATGTCTTTGCCGGATTTTGTTTTCCAGACTCTTATTAGCTGCGGAAGCAGAGAAATTGTGCTTAGCGCAGCAGCTACTAAACCTATCATGGTTATGAGTTCCATGTTTTTCCCTCTCTCTCCTTGAGTTCTGCAGTGTATGATGCCGCAGTTTATTTAATTTTCGATTTTTCAAATAAAATCTGCACTGTAATGAATTAAACAATAATTAGATTGACAGCATATGAATGCCATAAGACGTTTGTTCAGTCGAAAGTTTTGAAGCTTGAAACCCAACACACAACCACCCCAGCTACACTCTTCGAGGGAATAGGGATTGCTTTTGCGTACCCTCGATGTATAACTACGGTTTTTGGGTCGGTATATTGCTTCACACCCACACCGCGGCCAATTCAACATGGAGCCATGCAGAGCCTTTGGAAGAAAACGCACTTCCCACACCTAAACAGACGCCAAACCGCAATGCTTACGCAAAAAACAACTGCGCATCAAATAATCGTGTGGCAAGCCGTAAAATGCCATACCCCCATAAGAAAAAACAACTGGTAAACCGTTAAACCGTCGAATTCCAGTAATACACCGACGCATAGCCGCTTGGAACGGCAAAGTCTGAATCTTCATAAGCAATATCCAAACCGCAGTCATAGCGGTCCAGCAGGGCTTCAACGCTGCTCCAAACCGTCGCCGATTTGTCATCAGGCCCCCAGAAACCCCAAATCTTATCCTCAGGGTACCGCAAGCCGTAACCATAGTTTCGGGGCAGAATCAGAACTGCCTCAGCAGGTGTATCGCGTGTTACCTTGCCTGTGGTTATATCGGTCCAGAGTTTCTGCAGAGCCTCAAAATGTTCGTCTTGCATGATTCCGTAGGCGCTGCCGTTATAGGGGTAGTTGAAGATGGAGATGTATTTGGCTCCAGCCCTATAAGCAGAAGCCATTTGACTGTAGATAACGTCACCGCTTTCCAATTCGGCTGTTAAAGGGTGCTTCCAAGTGACTATGGCACCCCACTCCTTATGCTGACATGTGGCTGCGCCGCGTACCAATGCGATGTCTTTGGCGGTGGTGTGGTTCCAGCCCAACTCAGCGAAGACGACATCGTAGCCTGAGCGGTAATCCCACCAGTAAAGCGCATAATCAGAGCAAAACATGGAAACACCCTCATCCTTGAGAAAAATAGTTCCCCCATCACGCAGCATACGGTCTTCAAACTCCGACGCTTTAGAATCGTAGGTTTCATCAAAGGACAGGGGCGGCCACGCGCTTTTATCGCTGTCCAAATAGATTCCGCCACGCTCATCATAGTAGTAGACTCCGAAAAAGCGGTCGCCGTAAGCTTGTTTGGCGTTGCTTACCCATGTGGCTCGCCAAGTTAGGTTTTTTTGCTCCAATATGCGTGGGTCGAGGTCGCCGAAGTAGACGATTAAACTCTGCCCCGCGTCTACGGCGTAGTCGCAGATTTCGGCGGTGGCAGTTTCGTTTATGCTGATAGGACCAGACTGGAGTATGAAGAGGTTAGTGTAAGATTTGGTTCGGTCGATAAGCTGCTTTGCCTGCTCCACGGTGTCTCCGCCGAACGCCACCCCAACATAGCATGGGCTATTTTCGCTGCCAGTAAGTGATAAGTGTTCAAACACAAAAACGCCCACAAGAATAGCCAAGAGTAGGGTTGAAATTAGGAGGAGTAAATGTTTTTTCAACGAATCCGTCCCATAGCCAAAGGCCGTTTTTGTTTTAGATTAGCTACTTCACCCTTAAAGTGCATTACTTTTTTCGCTAATTTTGGCAGCGAAACATCTCCAGAGCTATTTACGTTCCCTTACTAAGTGACGTAGCGTCGGATTTGTAGTAGACCTCAAGCTTTACCGACGAAGCATCATGTCCAACAAATTCTGAGACGTTACCCGTCCACGACGGTTTTGAGTCTGCTGTAAACCCGACCGTCTCTGAAATCCCCCGCCACAGCAGCGCCTTGTCGTAGTCGCGGGCGTCTTGGGGCATGAACTCGAAGATGCTGCGACTGGCGACGATGACAAGTTTCTTTTTCATGCGGCTAATCGCCACGTTGATGCGGTTTAGGTTGAGAAGGAAATCACTTTCACTGCGCACGTAGTCAGGGTCGCTGACGCAGGAGGAGATTATTATGAAGTCTGCTTCTCCACCTTGGTAGCGTTCCACTGTGTCCACTCGGGTGTTTTTGCAGGTGTCGCCGAGCCTGTTTTTGAGCAGTCCCTTTTGGGCATTGTGTGGAGTGATTACACCGATGTTCTCTGTGGAGGCATTTCTAACAAGCGCCTGCACAATCTCAGCTTCGACAAGGTTGGACTGAAAACTTTCAGCCTCATCATGCACAATCAGCACGAACACGTTTTCAGGCGCCAACGCCACCCCCAACCCATCCGTGCCCGCCTCAGTCGGCGTCAAAGTCTGTTTCTGGTCGGAGCGAAAATCGATGCTATCCTTCTCGTACACCCATTCCCGGAGGAAATCGGCAACGACTGAGTGGCAACGGTGGCTTTCACAGAGCCGAACCGCAGGAATATCCGCCTCATAATCACGTTTTATCCGCTCAATACCAAGGTCCTCTTTACGCAGCAACCGCAGAAAATCCATGGCTGAGAGGAAAGACGCCATTTCCTCCAGCGTGCGGCGGTCTTCTTTTTCCCAGTTATGCGCCACAATCGGGGGCAGTTGGCGGTGGTCGCCTGCGACGAGGATTTGGCTGTTCTTGGAAAGGAAGCTGCCTGAGAGGATGAGTTCGGGAAGGCGCATCATGCTCGCCTCGTCAACAACAAGCAGGTCAAAGTAGCCTTCGCCCCACGGCGGTTCTTTGTCGCCGATTTTCTTCATTAGCCCATAGAGTCCAGGCGGTGTTAGGCAGAGCACAAGTGGCGCGGAAGCGGCGGTGCTTGACACCAGCGTTGCTTGGTTCATCAAGCAGTCGGTGAGTTCTTTGACGGTTTCTTGGTCTTCGTTGTAGTTGAAGTATTTGACGCCTTCAAGTGGTGGAGTCAAGGCGGTGTCGCTGCTTAGCACGCGGTAGATGCGGAGGTCTTTTAGGTCTTTGCCGCCTTGGGAGGTGTATTCTTGCCAGCACCTTGCGAGTTTGGCGACGAATTCTTGGATGGCTTTGTGGGTTGGCGCAACCATCAAGACGTGGCAGCGCGAGTGGGCACGATGGGCAGCAATGTGGGCGAGGACTGCGAGTTGGAGGGTTTCGGTTTTCCCTGTACCCGGCGGACCCTGCAACATCACGATGGGTTCCTTGCCAAACACTCGGTCAACGAGGAGTTTCTGTTCAGCTTTGGGACGCAGACGCCTCTTCTCCACCCAGTCGAGGAATGCTGTGGCGCCGTCTTTTGTCAGAGCAGTGTGGGAAGAGCCGCCGGTTTTACCTGCCAAATAATCAGCCAGCAAGCAGTAGAGCACGTTGTTGGCTGCGTAGTCGAGGCATTTGGCTGCGCGGTCGGAAATGATGTCATCTGCCAGATCATCAAGAATATAGTAGCGTCCTGCTTCGAAGAGTTGCATGTACTTGTTTTTGGCTTTCTCTGGGTCAGTGGTTGGCAAATTATGCCAAGCGCTATATTTGCTGCCCTTACCTCGTGGCCAACTGACCACTTTAACCACGACTTCAAGTTTAGGCACATCAACCCGCTCCACAATGGCACGCGCGGACTTCTCTACTTCACCTGGTGAACGTTTCTCGGTTTCCTCAAACTGCCCCTGCTCATTACGCCGCAACTCGGTCACAACCATCCAGTCGCCCGAGCTAGAGCCGTCTGAACCTTTGACTCGGCAGGCGTTGGCAACGCAGTCAGCTTTAGGCAGCCCAATGCCCTCATAGATGAGTTTGCCCCTGATGATGAACTCCTTCTCCAACTCATCCACGCGGGTGCACTGGAAAATCACCGACCTACCCGAAGCAACACGCTGGTAAGGGAGCATGGCGTAGTGTTGGTACATTTCTTGCCGTTTGGAGAAGTATTCGAGGTCGAGGAATTCTCGGCAACTCCGCTCCAATGTGGTGGCACCGAGGCTGAACTCGCTGATTTTGGGCACAGCTATGGGTTTTTTGCCTAGGCGGCGGTTGCGGATGGTAAGTGACCGCTCAATTTGTTCAAGCGCCATGCAGATTTTAGTACCCATCAAATTGAGTTCTTCGTCGGTTATGCGTCGGGTTTTCTGGGTGTAATCACACCATTTGCGTTTATCAAGCAAGATTTTGGCTGGCCCTTTGACCTGTTTAAAGTTGTCAAGGCGTCCTTTGGCTCCCCAGAGGTACTCGATTGGAAGTTGGTCTCCAAAGCGGGCGCGTGCTGGGTAGTAACCGTCGTTGGGCCCCTCTTTGAGGAAACCTATGGTGCCATCAGGATTCCGATGGAAAGGCAATGAGTAATTGAACAAGCCGTCACGGAAAACCAACGCAAGGTCAACTATGCTGCCGTCTTTGCGTTTAACCCGCCACTGTCCACGGTCGAAGAAGCAGGCTTGGTCTAGAATCGGCAGCAACCCTGAACTGTGGTAGCGCAGGGCTTTACGGTGAACCACTTCGTCTTGGATGATGGAAAACATGGGCTGGTCAATGGCTTGCCGCAGTCCCAAGAGGTCGCGGACGGCTTGTGCACTGATAAGCGAGGGCTGGCGGCAGACGGCTTTCATGAGTACATCGCGTTCTTGTCGGCTGAAAAAGTAAAGGTGAATTGGTGCCTCATAGGGGCTTCCAACTTCTTTGGCGACTTTGGTAATTGCGTCTGTTAGGTCTTTGAAGAAGGCTTCCATGAGTTTCTGTTCTTCGTCGAGACACAGCTTACGCTCGTCTGGGAGGCTGCCGATGACGCGGGATATACATAGGGGTTGGTCTTTGTAGCGGGTGCAACTGACTTTGGCGCTAAGCATAGAGACGACGTCGAGCATGTAGTCCCATTCGACGAAGAGGTAGATGCGGATTAAACCGTCGGTGTTATAGAGCAACGCTGAGTCTGTGCCTTGAGTTGGACTGTCTTCGGGTAAGCCGCCGTAGCCTGTGCCCGTGAGCCAGGGCATCCATCGGCTTTTGCTTGCGCAGGGACTACTGGGGCGGATTCCGCCGAGCATGTACTGGGCACGTTGGATGAGCCAGTCGAGTTTGGCACCGATTATTGGGTCGGTTGAGAGTTCATGGACTTTCTGTGGGTCCTTGGCGGGGATGGTTTTGAATTCGTAAGGTCGCAAGTAGGCGGTGTCGACTACGGCTTTGAGTTTGGCGAGGTCTTCAAGTTTGGCGACCCGATGGTGCCCCAGCGCCTTCTGTTCGCCTCGGCTAAGGTTGAGCAGTGCGATGCTTTCGTTTTCTACGGCGCAGACGATGCAGCATTCGTTGAAGCCGCAGTTGTCACATCGCCAGCAAAGCTGGTACTCCACCTCTTCGATGGGTGTGTGGTGGATACGGTTGAGCTCGCCGTTTTTAGAGAGCAACCGCTCCACGTCTTGGATGAGTGGGCTTAGCTTGAATTTTGGCAGGTCGTCGGCGTTTAGGCTGTTGAGGTTAGTTTCGCGGTTGATTACGCCACCTTCCAACTCAACCTTTGATGCCAATGTGCCCAGTTCTTGAGTGAGTAGCAATATGTAGATGGCGACTTGGATTCGGTGGGCAGTCTGTTCTTTCCATGAGGATTTTAATTCAAAAATGCGAACTTTGACTTTGCCGTCTTTTAGGGGCCAAACCGCAATTAAATCGGCTATGCCTTTGACTTCCCAAACGCCGATGGGCCCCTTCATGGGCACCTGATAAAGCAAAATCGGCCGCTGATCCGCTTGCTCATCCTGTGAAAGTTGGTGTTCGATTACATAGCGGAGGTTGTTCATGGAATCAACGGCTTTTTCCCAGCCCCGCTTTCCATATGCGTTCGGGTCGTAAACGGTGAAGTCCACGTAGTCGGCGGCTTTCTCTTTGAGTTCGGCGACCTTTTTTTCTTCCAAGGCTTTGCCGGTGCCGTAGAGCAGGGGGCTGATGGGTTTGAAGGCTTCGGGCCAAACCCGTTTTTTGACTTCTTTGCCTTCGAATTTGAGTTTGAAGAAGCGGGGGCAGCAGTTGAAGCGGATGTACTCGGCGATTCCCGACGCGGTTAAGCCGCCTTCGCTGTCTTCGTCTTGATCGTCGGGTAATTCTATGCTGAAGTCTTCGCCGCTCACTTTAGCCCCTCCTGTGTTAGTCCTGTGTTGTTGTGTTATTTTGGTTGGAGACTTTTGTATTTACCGCTGGTTCAGTCGAAAAAGCGCTTTTTGGAAACAAGAGATAGAATGGGAAAAGAGAGGGGTTTGTTAGAACGGGGTTGGGTCTGCTTGCGGATTTGTCCACAACCAGTCTGCAACTGCAGAAACCCGTAGAACCCAAAACACAGCCGCCAACACAGCCCACTGGTTGTTGTTGTGTATAGGAGGTTTCCTGCAACAACAACTATAGAGTAAACAGTACAACCGCACTTTAACATGTTTTTTAGGCACAGCAGATATAAGGAACCCCACCAAATATTTCGGCAAAGAAGTGTCACAGTTATGTCAGAAAAACTGTCATTAGTCACATGCACAAGCTGCGGGAAACCAATCCCGCCGGGCAGCGAAAGCACAAAGTTCCTCTGCCCCAACTGCGGCGAAATCCAAATCAAACGCGACGGAAAATGCCGCAAATTCGGCAGACTCTACCGATGCCCCAAATGCGGGTTCCAAGGACCATAAAGGCGAATAAAAATGGGCGCAATACTAGTAGTCTACAAAATTTTCCCCGAAGACATCATAGAAGACTTTGAACCCCTAAAGGAAAAGGTCAAAGCAATCCTGCCAGAATCCAGCTCCGTCGAGGGCTGGGGCACAGAAGACGTCGCCTTCGGACTCAAAGCGCTACTTGTCCAAGTCCGCTTCCCAGAGGACAAAACGGGCATCGTTGAAGAATTCGAAACCGCCCTCGCAAAAATACCCGGCGTAAGCCAAGCTGAAGCCTTCAACATCCGCCGAACAAGCAGAGACTAAACCCTTTTTCAACCAAAACCCAGAATTTCTTCTTTAAAATTAGCACCTGAATGTTACAGGCGCTACGCTTGAAAGTTTATATATTAATCCGTTCTTTTTCAAACACACCTAAGACCTGAGATCTTATTTGGAGAACTTATAGATGAGTGAAGTTCAACTACGCGTCGGAGACGCACGGCAAAGAGATGTTGGCAGAGGAATCGCCCGCATAGACCAGCGTACCATGCAGAAACTCGGCATCAGCGCCGGAGACGTTATTGAAATTGTTAACAAACGTACAACCAGTGCCATCGCTTGGCCAGCCTACAGTGAAGACCAAAACCGCGACATCATCCGCATCGACGGTTTTACACGTAAAAACAGCGGCGTAGCCATCAACGAATACGTTGTGGTACGCCCCGCCAAAGTCAAAACCGCGTTGGCACTCACTTTGGCGCCGGTGGATATGCGCCTAAACGTAGACGAAGACTTCACCAACTTCGTCAAAAACCGCCTCATGGAACGCACACTCGTCGAAGGCGACACCACCCTAGTCATGATGCTAGGACACGCCATCCCATTCACAGTATCCAAAACCCGCCCACACGGCATCATTAAGGTAACAACCGAAACCCGCCTAACAATCCTAAACGAACCCGCACCAGAAGGCAAAGGACTCCCCCGCACAACCTACGAAGACATCGGTGGACTCCACGAAGAAATTCAACGCGTCCGCGAAATGGTTGAGCTACCACTTCGTCACCCAGAGTTGTTCCAAAGATTAGGAATTGAACCGCCAAAAGGTGTGCTACTACACGGTCCACCAGGCTGCGGCAAAACACTCTTAGCCCGAGCAGTCGCCAACGAATCCGAAGCCAACTTCTACAGCATCAACGGCCCAGAAATAATGAGCAAATTCTACGGCGAATCAGAAGCACGCCTCCGCGAAATCTTCCAGCAAGCCCAACAGAACGCTCCAAGCATAATCTTCGTGGATGAACTCGATGCCATCGCACCCAAACGCGAGGAAGTCACAGGCGAAGTAGAAAGACGCGTAGTCGCCCAATTACTGGCTCTCATGGACGGCTTATCGGGCAGAGGCAACGTCATCGTCATCGGCGCAACCAACCGCCCAGGCGCACTTGACCCCGCCCTTCGCAGACCCGGCAGATTCGACCGCGAAATCGAAATCAGCGTCCCCGACAAACAAGGACGCCACGAAGTCCTCCAAATCCACACACGCGGCATGCCACTAGCAGAAGACGTTGACCTAAACAAACTCAGCGGCATGACCCACGGCTACACAGGCGCAGACCTATCCGCGTTGAGCCGTGAAACCGCCATGAAAGCACTCCGCCGCTACCTCCCCCAAATTAACCTCGAAGAAGAACGCATCCCACCCGCAGTGCTGGAGAAAATGGAGGTTAACATGGATGACTTCGTCGGCGCATACAAAGAAGTCACGCCGACAGCCATGCGTGAAGTCTACATCGAAGTCTCAACTGTGCATTGGGACGACGCAGGCGGACTTGACGACGTAAAACAGCACCTAAAAGAAGCCGTGGAGTGGCCGCTTAAAAACCCTGAAATGTTCACTCGACTAGGCATCCGCCCGCCCAAGGGCATCTTGATGTATGGTCCACCAGGCTGCGGCAAAACACTCTTAGCCCGAGCAGTAGCTACAGAGAGCGAAGCCAACTTCATCTCCATCAAGGGACCCGAAGTCTTCAGCAAATGGGTCGGCGAATCCGAAAAAGCAATCCGCGAAGTCTTCCGCAAAGCAAGAATGGCGGCGCCCGCAGTCATTTTTCTCGATGAAATCGACTCATTAACCCCCCGCAGAGGCATGGGCATGAGTGACAGCGGCGTTTCCGAACGTGTCATAAGCCAACTCTTAACGGAAATGGACGGCTTAACCTCACTTCAAGACATCGTTGTCATCGCGGCGACTAACCGTCCTGACATGGTGGATGGTGCTGTTATTCGTCCGGGTCGTTTCGACCGCTTGATCTATGTGCCTGAACCAGATGAGAAGAGCCGTTTACAAATCTTCAAAATCTACACCAAGGGCATGCCAATAAACAAAGACGTCGACTTAAACCAACTATCGATGATGACCAAGTACTACAGTGGTGCCGACATAGAATCGTTGTGCCGTGAAGCAGCTATGCATGCGTTGCGCCGCGATGTGAACAGCCGTGAAGTCGGAATGAAGGACTTCCAAGACGCCATGAAAGAAATGGGCCCCTCGATCACGCCTGACATGGAGAAATGGTACAAGAGCTTCATGCAGCAAATCCGACAAGTACAAAAGCCAGCAACCCCAGTTGCATAACAGAAGGAAACGCTTGATGCCACAGATGAAAACTTGGAAAACGCGCCCAACCTACTTCTTCATTATAGAGATTTTGCAGAAGAAAGGCGACATGACCGACGATGACCTCTACGATCAAGTCAAAGATGAATATGAGGACTTGGGCTTTAAGGACTTTAACCAGTTGCTCATGGATTTAGAAGTCAGCGGCAAAGTCCGCACTTCCTCCATGGCACGGGGCAAACGCCGCATCGAACTCATCCAATAACTTCCTTTTTATTCTAAATTTTTGTTTTCCCTAACATATCAGTCAGCTTAACGTCTGGATGATGGTACCGCTCATTGTATTTGGCTACGGGACCGCCGATGGCTTTTTGCGGGCACCAGCTGTAGCAGGCAAAACACGTTTCACAGTGATGCAGCCAAACAGGCTTCCCCTCAAAGAGCCGTATGTTATTGACAGGGCAGACTCGGGCGCATAAACCGCAACCGTTGCAGTTTTGGCTAACCTCAAAGCCCCTATCCGCAGACGGCACCAACTCAAGGAAGGGCACGTTTTTCTTGACGCCTGAGAGACCGTGGAATCGTTTGGAGAATATGGGTTTAATCAACAGATGTAACACTGGTACGGCAGCGAGTTTGCCCAGTTTGCCGCGGGTTTCATATTCGCCCGTTTTCTTGGCAGAGACATATTTAGCTATCTTAACTATCTTTTCTTGCTGTACAGCGGTCTCGAGTTGTTGTTTCTTCGGGGTAAGCGTGTGGTTACTCATCTTTACAGTAAACCCCACTGCAAGCTCTCCGCCTCGTAGCGCAAGGGCTTTTTTGAGGTTCTCAACTGTTGTGCCTGGGGTGCCGCCGTGTGTGCAGACTGCAAAGACGTATTTTGTTTGGATGTTTGAGAGTTTGTTGATGAATCGGGTTACGATTATGGGGATGCCGCCTGCATCGTTGGTGGCGTAGTAGACTGGAAACACAATGCCGACTGAGTCAGCTTCGGGTGTTATGGAGTCCTGCCCCATAACCGCTGGGATTGAGACCAGTTTTGCGTCTAACTTTTTTGCGAGTTCTCTTGCCATGAACAGTGAGTTGCCTGTGCCTGAAAAAAAGTAGATGGCTGTTGTTTGTTTATTCATTGGGTAAACATCCCCTTGGTAAAAAAGAATACAGCGATGGCAGCGGCAACGAGGATTACGGTGCTTATGGGCGTGAAGGAGCATGCAGCTTTGTACCCGACGAGGCACGGTTTGCTTGCTTCTTCGCTGGGAACCGCGGTTTTAACGGCGGCAATGATTAGTATGATTATGATGACGTAGATTACGATTTTGAGTGTTTGCATCACGCATCCACCTCCTTAGAAGGGATTTCTTGTGGGATGCTTTGAGGCTTTTTTAGTTCTGATTCTCTTAGGTTAATGCGTAGGGTTCCTTTTGTGCCCGCAACCTCCAAAAGCACGTCTTCCTCGAAAGCGGCGTGCAACAGTTCGCCGATGCTGCCTTCGATGAGAACTCTTTCGAGGGGTCCGTTGGTGAGGGTTAGGTTTTTGAGGTCTTTTTTGGAGTTGAGCTCGACTGAGAAGAAGCGTTGGTTGTCTTTGCCAGTTTTTTCCATTTTGTTTTCCTCGAATTCAATTATTAGCGGGAGCTGTGATTACCTTTATTTGCTTACGTTGCGCATAGACTTACAACAATATGAAAAAGGTAACAACAGTGATGAAACGTGGGCAGCCTTGAAATTGAACGATTATTCTATGAACTTGCAAGCGAAAGCAGACTCGCCATCCTACAAGAGCTAAGAGAAAAAGACGGGAAAATGAATGACATCGCACGAAAACTCGACATGACCACAACAGAAACGTTTAGGCAACTGCAACGCTTAATCGAAGCCTCTCTTGCCAAAAAACAGCCCGAAGGCACCTACGCCATCACCGAATATGGTAAACTGGTCTTAGAGTTTTCTTCACCGCTAGAGTTTGTACTCCAAAACAAAGATTACTTTTTAACTCATGACGTGCGGTGCTTGCCCCATCAATTCATAATGCGCATAGACGTTCTCTCACAAGCATCCCTGATTACGGGGATGGTTGAGAGCACCACAAAAATTTCGAAAATGATTGGACAGGCTAAATACTACATGTGGGCTATATCTCCCGAACCGCTTTTTCAATCGCTAGAAGACATCTCAAAAGAAATCCCCGAAGGTGCCGAATACCATGTCATTTCTCCACAACCCTACATGAAAATGGCAAACATCGAAAACCGCACCCTCATCGACCCGCCCCTAATCATGGCACTCACAGAGACGCAGGCAGCAGTTTGTTTTCGGCTCCTCGGCGGAAAAGTCGATTATACGAGTTTCATTGGGGACTCGGCGGCGTTTCATGAATGGGCAAAGGAGTTGTTCCTCTACTTTTGGGATAGAGGAAAACGTGTCTGAGCCGAATTGCTCTTTTTTCTTTATGTGAGTATGGCGGTTTACAGCATGCCGCAAGAATGCAATTGAAGGCTGTTGCTTTTTGTGTCTTCATTGATTTCCAGCGTCTGTTTCGGTGTGGGAAGTGCGTTTTCCACCACACGCTCAAATGGTTTCTTGCAGAAGCCGCCGCCATGTGAGTGTGAAAGCATGTTGAATCTTCTCAAGGGTTTCACAATCCACCAAGAGCATTAGCGAATAGCATGATGAAGCAGGCTATAGCTTGACCCAGATCACAGCAGACACACGTCTCAGCGTTGAATTAGTATTGGTAAAACAGAAACACCCCATCGCTTTCGCAATCCTCTTTAACCCGTTTTTTTCCTAATCATAGTTGTGGTGTTCTGCTTTGGGCGTTAACTTCAAAGACCTCATCCCAAAAACTCCCGTCAAACTCGAAGACCTCAGCGGCAAAATCATAGCCATAGATGCATACAACGCAATCTACCAGTTCCTCTCAATCATCCGCCAACCCGACGGCACCCCACTCAAAGACAGCAAAGGCGACATCACCAGCCACCTAAGCGGCCTCTTCTACCGCACCAGCAACCTCGTCGAAATGGGGCTCAAGCCGATTTATGTTTTTGACGGCAAAGCTCCCGACCTCAAAGCAAAAGAAGTGGAGAGGCGCCACCAAATCAAGACTGAAGCCACAATTCAGTACGCTAAGGCCCAAGCAAGTGGTGATACAGAGAAAATGCGCCAGTTCGCCTCCATTGCCACCACTATGAAATCTTATATGGTTCCTGAAAGTAAGCGGTTGCTGGAGTTGATGGGGTTGCCTTGGATTCAGGCGCCTAGCGAGGGCGAAGCACAGGCGGCTTACATGAACAAGAAGGGCAATGCGGATTTCTGTGCTAGCCAAGACTATGACAGCTTGCTCTTTGGCGCGCCTAAACTGCTGCGGAACGTCACCATATCGGGCAGGCGCAGAAGGGGTAAAGTGTTCATCGAAGTGGTCCCCGAAGTTGTCGAACTGCACAAGGCGTTAAGCGAGTGCGAGTTAACTTATGAGCAACTAATCGACGTAGGCGTTCTCATCGGCACCGACTTCAACCCCGACGGCATCGAAGGCATCGGACCCAAAACCGCCCTCAAACTCATCCGCCAACACGGCACCATAGAGGCAGCCTTGCCCTACATCAAAAACGCCACCTTTCCCTGCGAACCCCAGCTCATCCGCGAAGAGTTTTTGCACCCCAAAGTCACAGACGCCTACGACATACAGTGGAAAGAACCAGACGAGGCGGGCATCGTGGAGTTCATGAGTGTTGAGAAAGAGTTCGGTGAGGAACGCATCAAGAAATCGTTGGAACGCATGACCGCGGGAAGCAAAAAACAGAAGGGCAAAGTCTCTTTGGAGAAATGGTTCGGTTAAAAGGTGAAAAGGTTACTTTACGGTAACCGATTTCGCCAAGTTCCGTGGCATATCGGGGTTTAGCCCCTTCTCCAACGCCACATGGTACGCCAGCAACTGCAGCGGCACCGCGTAGGGTATCGGCGAAAGCACGGGCGGGATGCCTTTGGGGACTTCGATGTAGTCGTCTGCTAAGCTTTTGATTTCTTCGTCGCCTTCTTCTACGACAGCGATTATGTGGGCGCCTCGAGCTTTCATCTCCATGATGTTGCCTATGACAGTTCTGTGAGTGTCATCTTTGGGACATATGAACACAACGGGAAAACCGTCTTCAATTAGGCTGATGGGGCCATGTTTGCTTTCACCCGCGGGAAATGCTATGCTTGGGATGTAGGCGATTTCCATGAGTTTGAGGCGGCCCTCAAAAGCGGTGGCGGTGCTGACACCTCGGCCCAAGAAAAAGAACACTTTGCTGCCAGCATATTTTTTGGCGATGTCTCTGATTTTTTCTTCTTGTGTGGCGACAGTGTACTCAACGTATTCGGGCAGTTTTTCTAGTTTTTCCTCCAAGGAGTCTATTTCGTCTTGGGATATTTTGCCTCGTTTCTTTGCCAGTTTAAGCGCAAGCTGCGCTAACACCGAAAGCTGGGACGTGAAGGTTTTGGTTGCGGCAACGCCGATTTCAGGTCCCGCCTGAGTGCCGATGTAGACACGGCTGACACGGGTCAACGTGGAACCGATTACGTTGGTTAAGCTCAGGATGGTTGCGGCGCGTTGCTGTGCACAGCTGACGGCGGCTATGGTGTCGGCTGTTTCACCGGATTGGCTCACGGCAAGGATGGTGCTGTCGATGTTTACGGATTTACCGCATTGCTCCAGAAACTCTGAAGCGTACACGGGGTAAGTGGGCAGAAACGCCAGTTTGCTAAACATATACGATGCTGCGAGGCAGGCATGGTAGCTTGTTCCGCAGGCCACGAGAAACACTTCGTTGGCGCGATCCAAGAAAGTGGAGAGCAAATCCAAATAGTGATCTTGTATACGGAGCGTGTTGCGCAGGGTTGCGGGTTGCTCGTTGATTTCTTTAATCATGAAATGTGGATAGCCTTTTTTAACCGCCATCTCCGCAGTCCATTCGATGACTATGGGGGCACGCTCAATGGGGGCACCGTCGGGTATTCTCTTGATTTTGTATCCATCAGCAGTTAAAACTACAAGTTCCATGTTGTTAATCATGACAGCTTTGTTTGTGACTGCCAAAAAAGCTGGGATATCGCTTGCGCAAAACACGCCACTACCGTTCACACCTAAAACCAAGGGGCTCTCGTTTCTGGCACAAACAATTTTGTCAGGTTCACGCGTGGACATGATGGCGAACGCGTAAGAGCCCTCTATACGCCTCAGACTGTCCATTACAACCTGTTCAAGTGATAGTTTGGGGTTCTGTTTCCATACTTCTTCGATTAAGTGTGCCATAACTTCGGTGTCGGTTTTTGAGACAAATGTGTGACCGAGGTTTTGGAGTTCAGATTTTAATTCGAGAAAGTTTTCGATGATGCCGTTGTGGACGACGACGATTTCGCCTTTGCAGTCGGTGTGGGGGTGACTGTTAACTTTTAGGGGTGCGCCGTGTGTGGCCCATCTGGTGTGGCCGATGCCTATGGGTCCGGGCATGTCGTCGAGGTTGAGGAGTTTGTCGACTTCGTCGATTTTGCCTTGGTCTTTTTTTAGGATAATTTTTCCTTCATTTATCGTGGCTATACCCACTGAGTCGTAGCCTCGGTATTCTAGTCGTTTAAGTGAAGAATGGATTAGGGGGGCAGCGTTGCCTTCTTTTAAAACACAACCAAATATTCCACACATTGTCTGTGACCTTCAACTTAATGTATAATAGCTGGCTTATGGAAGGCTAAATATTGGTTATAAGTATTTTTAACATTTATGTATTGGTGCTAACACTTTTCTTTTAGCGGTTCCTTAGAGGTTTATAAGTAAGCGGCTGCTAAACGGCTGCTTTTCGGGCGTCATTATGAACTATTATAAACAAATTTTTTATACTACCTCCGAGGCTATTGCCTTGACCGCGGCATGGACAAAAAACTGCTTCTTCAAAACAACGGCAAAACCCAGCAAGTCAAAGAAATCAGCATCCTAAATGACTCCCAAAAATTAAAAAACATACTCGGCAGCCTCAGCTGGAAAATCCTCACTCTCCTATCCAAAAAAGAAATGTACCCCCTAGAAATCGCCAAACAACTAGGCATGCATGAACAAAAAGTCTACTACCACATCCGCAAACTCGCCAGAGCAGGTGCAATAACCGTAGCAAAAGAAGAAAAAAAGAAAGGTGCCATAGCAAAATACTACAAAACTGTTTCCCCAGCTTTTGGCATAGAGTTAACGCAAGGATACAAACCCATCCAGAACCGTTGCACCCTAGACATGGATGAGCAACTGCAGACTTTCTTCAAAGAATTCATCTTTGAGGGCACCTTCGACGGAAAAATAGTCGTCGGCAGCCCCCAGCCTCATGGGCCCTTCAAAACCAGCGCTCGAGATGGCCATTATGCCGCGCATCTGGCGTTGTTTTTGGGGCAATTTGCAAGGTTACCTGAGGAGTTCGCAGTTAAGCTTGACGTAGACGTCAAGGTGGAGAAGGAAGAGAAAAACAACCTTATCTTGGTCGGCGGACCAGGCACTAATCTGTTAGCGCAGGAAATCAACGAGTACCTGCCCATCAAATTTATCATGCAATCCTCTGAGCAGGGCTTCATGCTGGGCGGTTTGTCGTCGGAGAAAACGGGGCAAATCTACACCTCGGACGTCTCGGGGTTAGTGGCGAAGATTGTGAATCCATGGGACGCCTCCAAACGCATCGTAGTGTTAGCAGGCAACAAGGCAGTCGGCACCAAAGCCTGCGTGATCGCCTTAACCAATTTTTGGCAGAAAACCCTGCAAAAATACCGGGGCGAAGACACGTTTGCGGTTGTCATTACGGGGTTTGATTTGAACGGCGACGGCAAAGTAGACTCCATTGAGGTTCACGAGTAATTGCCCCCAAAAGAAGTCGTCGAAGTAATCCATGCATTTGGCCACGAGAACATTCTGGCGCTTCACCCCACAACGTTGATGACCACAACTGAGAAGCATCTAACCACAACAGGCGACTGCATAATCGCCGTAGGCGCAGACAAAGCCGCCTCAGATTTGAATCCCGACTTTAAAGCGGCAATCAGGCAGCCAAAGGCACATTTAACCATCACAATAGAAGCCAACGGCCTAAAAGAACAAATCAACGCCCATGGCTCACCAGATTTAACGTTAACCCACCCGAGTGATTTAGTCGTTAGGAAAAGCAGTTTCCGGTGCAACCGAACCGTAGCCATCCAAGCAGATAAAGCCTCAAAAGACCTCTCCCGAGAAATAATCGAGAAACTACAAATCCCCGGGCAAAAAGTCAAAATAACGTTGCGGGTCACGTTAGGTTAGACAGAGGCAAGTTCGGGTGCGGGTTGTTTTTCGCGGTTCAGACCGTTTAATAGGTTACCGCTTGTTTTGAGCAGCGGTGGCAACCCGATGAGGTCCGTGGTAACCGCTATTAAGCGGACTAGCAGGGCAAAAGTGACTGCAAACGGCAAAATCAACGTCGGTTGGACGCTTATGCCTGTGAGCAGAAAAACGTAGGCTGCCTCTTGCAAGCCCAGTCCAGCAAACGTTATGGGAACATACATGAAAGCAGCTGTTAGGGGACCCATAAAGAGGAAATCGACGAGAGTTGGTTCGGTCATGCCTATAGCTTGCGCCAAAAGAAACAGGGATATGCCGCTAAAAACAACTGAACCAAGCACTGAGACGACGATGGTTCCTAGGGATTTGCGCATTGCCGCTTTGTCCTTAGAGAATAATGTTCGGATTTCTTGGAGTTTCTTTATGACTTGACCGATAAGCGGCAACCGACACAATTTCTGCATTACCCCAGAGAGGTAGTTGGTCCAAACCAGAACTGTTAAGCCGACGCCGCAGACAAGCAAAATCACTATGCCCACGATTAACGCGTTAGTTATCGTGGAATCCATAACTGTGGCGGGTATGCGATACAAGAAGTAAAGCAGGGCAATCGACGAAATTATGGCTTTAACAAAAAAGTTGCCTGCCCCCACTGCCATGACACTCATTAACCCCTTCTCGATTGGCACCGCTTTGAGTTGATTTAACAGTACAGGAGTAGCAAAATAACCTGATTTGGCGGGTGTTACGTCACTTAGGAGTTGCCCACCAAAGTTAGCCAGCATAGTGGTTCTAAACGGGGGTGCAGCGTCGGTTGCTTTGAGGGCACTTTGTAAACCTATTCCGATGGCGAAGGATGAGAGAAGAAAGAAAACCACGGTAACTGCGAGGAGCGGCAGGTTTGTTGTTGTGAGGATTTGCTGTGCTTGTGCTAAGTCAACGTTTCGGAACAGCAGGTATAGGAATAGGATGCTGACCGCTACTTGTATGGGTATTATGATGGCACGTTTTTGTTTGGGGGATAAATGCAAATCTTATTCTCCGATTGGCTGCAGGTTGCAATTAACTGTTGTTCATTCCGTTTATGACTTTGCCTCTCAAATTGCTTTTCATCGATAGGATTTCAAAAGTGGATGCGGCTAGGGTTGCGTCAGCACCATGTAATAGGTTATTGCGGCGGCAGCAGCTGTAAAGCACAGCAAACCAGCGACCGTCACTATGTTATTGCTAAGTAATTGACCTAGCCCTATAAAGGTACCAAACAATGCGACAAAGCAAACAATCGCTAGTTTCAGCGATAAGAGCTTCTTTTGATTTCCCTCTTGCTGAATGATGTACTCCATCTGACTCACCGTATACTGGTGTAGGAGCATGCGGGTTATAGCCCTACCATTTAGAGCCCCGCCTCTAAACCTTAGAGCACCACAACTAAAACAGCGAACAAAACTTTACCGAATTTTTGCATCTAAAACAATCTGGGATTCGAAAGGCGCAGTCTCGCGGACGCTTCGGACAAACAGAAAAGCCTCGACTTTTCTGCCGTTGCGCTTTACTGCCTCTGAAAAACGCTGCTCAAGATTCGCGATGGTATCGGGCGAGCGGACAAACCCAAAGAAATGCACAACTCCCCCCTCAGGTTTAATTGCGTTGCAGGCGGCGTCAACAAAATCAATGGCTGTCTCAGGCAAATTCATGATGACACGGTCGGCGACGCCATGGAGTTTGCCCAAAGCGATTTCCCTTGCATCCGCCAAGATTGGGAAAACCCGATTGTCAACCCTGTTGACTCTCACATTGATTTTAAGCAGTTCCACCGCGTCAGGGTTTAAGTCAACGGCGTAAACCTTCGCCTCCGAACACCGCTTGCCAATGAGCACCGAAAACGGGCCAACCCCCGCAAACAAATCCGCCACCACTTCGCCGGGCTGCACCAGCGAAGCCACCCGCTCATGTTCGTGGCTGAGGCGAGGCGAAAAATACGCTTTTGCCACATCCACATGGTAGCTGCAGCCGAATTCACGGTGGATGGTGCGGGTTTTGTGTGTGCCTGCGATGAAGGTGTAGTCGCGGATGCGGTAGACGCCGCTTATGTCTCCTGCTTTGGCTAGGACGGTTTTGATGTTTGGGTGGGTTTGGAGGATGGCTTCTCCGATTTGGTTTTGGTGAGGTTTGAGTTGGGGCGGGATGTCGATTATGACGATATCTCCGATTGTGTCGAAGGCTTGAGGCAGAATCGCAACTAACTCAGGCGGCAACTTGCCGGTTAAGGCTTGCTGAAGGGTTTCGGACGGCGGCTTTTTTTCTTCGAAAGAGCCTGTTGCTAATTGCAGCTCTGGCAATTGTTGCTTGAGCGTCGTCAACTCGGCTTCGTTTGGCTGTCGACTCAGCGGAACGCATAGTTCATCGCCTTCTCTGCCAATACCCAAGGCCCTGTCGAGTAAGCCCATTTTTGCGGTTAAGGCAATCGCTTTTTCACCCTGCTTCTTGGGGACTCTGAGGCAAACCGCGGTTTTAGCCATGGCAACTTCAGCTTTTTTCTATCCGATAGAGGCTGTTTACTTTGCTAACGGAGAATTTAACGTTTAACATTCTTTCCATGAGCCAAATGTTGGATTCAATGTGCTCGCTTACCGTTCGAGTGAGAAAAGAGGATTTGCCCTCTGCCAGCGCCATGTATGGGATGAGCATGTCCGCCAAGAACACATCCACCGTGGGCTTCACGTTTAACTCGGCGATGAGTGTTTGGGCGGCTTCTTTGCCCACATCCTCCGCCATCTTTCGAAGTTGACCAATGGAGTCAGCGCCAAAAAGCACACTGGTGTCGGTTGTTGCCCAAAGTGCGATGGAGCTGCCCTTCTGTATGGGGTTGGATTGGTCGTTTACGACGTTGATGTTTGCGGTGTAGCCATTTTGGCAAAGTTGGGTTTGGGCGGCTTTGGCTTGGCGCTCTGCAACTTGCCGACCAGCGAGGAAGGTACATACGGAAATGCCCTCTATGCCTTGCAGTATGCCGAAGGTTTCAAGTTTTACGGGTTTTAGGTTGGGATTAGGCTTAACCATGAGAGTTGCCTCGCCCATGCCCTTAGGGTAATAACCGTACCTCTGAACCGAGATTTCCGCTTCCACCCCCATTTGTCGAAGTGTTGGCAGGAGTACGTTTCGGAGGTAGTTGATGGTCGGGGCATGAGTGGTGTCTGTTCCACCCCTCGCTACGTGCAGCCGAACGGGTGTTTGGGCGAAAACGCAGATTGGCAGTGCAGAGAGGAACAGCATCGGGATGCTTCCGGCGGTTTCAATAGTGGCTTCTACGTTGCCACCGCAGATTTCTTTGGGAGTAAACCAGAGTTCCCTTGAACCCAAAGTGGCGCCTTTGACTTCGGCGTGGCACAGTTTAGCGGCGGTGAGGACCGATTCAAGGTGCTGGTGTTTCAAGCCAGATTGCGGACGACTCTCCCTGATGTTGGTGATGTGCAGTGGCTGCCTCTTGATGGCGGCGATGGCTATGGAGAGGCGAAGTATGGTGCCGCTGCCGCTTTTCTGGCTTCCGTCAATTTCTATCATACGCTTTGGTCTATGTGAAGCCCAATTTAAAAACCGCTTCCACACTCGGGTAACGCTATTATGTTCCTGTGCCATTTGGTGTTGGTATGCGTGTCGTCAGTGCCTGCCTATTGGGTGTTAAGTGCAATTTTGAAGGTAAATGCTGGCTAAACCCCCAGTTGCTCAAAGAGTTTGAGGAGGGCAAGTTGTTTCCTGTTTGTGCTGAAGTATTCGGTGGCTTGCCGGTTCCACGGGTGCCCTCGGAAATCGTGGGTGGCGACGGCTATGACGTTTTGGACGGTAAAGCCAAAGTCATGAATATGGACGGCGTAGACGTTACAGCGCAATTCCTCAAAGGCGCCTATGAGGTCCTAACCATCGCTAGAGCTGTGGGCGCAGAGGAAGCGTTGCTCATCGAGAAAAGCCCTTCCTGTGGCTGTGGCAGAATCTTCGACGGCGCCTTCCAAGAAAAATTCAAGCCCGGTGACGGCGTGACGGCAGCGTTGCTTAAGCGTAACGGCATAAAAGTCATCTGCATACCCGTAGCCAAACAAAGATAGTCACAAAGGATGCATAAAACCTTGCAATTTCCTGTTTTGCTTGAGGATTACGCCACAATCAACCATCAATCCACAGCAAACGCAGAAGCAAAAAAGCAGCCGCCAGCCAAACCTCTAAGAAGAAGATGAGTAAGGGTAGCAATCTCTTCTTCTAACACTAGAAAAAACGAAATGCATAACAAACGACTACCAGTTGCGCAGTACGACCATTGTGTTGGTTTTCATGATGCCTTCGACACGGCGGATTTTTTCGATGCAGTCGTTGACTTCGGTGACGTTCATGCCAGTGATTACAGCGACTATGTCGTATTCGCCTGTGACTTCGTAGATAGTTTCTACGTTGGGGAACGCTTGGATTTTCCTGGAGACCTCCACTGTTGGGTACGCTGGGTTAGTTGCTAGAAGCGTGATGGCTTGTGCGCCTTCTGCGGTGCCGACTTTGACGGTGAACTTTTTGATGACACCTTCGTCGGTGAGGGTTTTGATTCGTTTGCGGACTGCGCCTTCGGAGAGGCCAATTTTGCTGCCGATATCAGCGTATCCTGCTCGGGCGTCGTCTTTGAGGTTTTTTATGATTTGTTTATCTTTTTCGTCCATTCGCTGCCCCGTCTTATGTTGCGGTAAAATAATTTAACGTTTTCCATACTTAGAATTATGCGTTTGTTGCGGTTTCCGCTGCGGCTGGATGGATAGATTAGGGTTTTCTGTTGGTTTCGGCGGTTGAATAGCTGTATCAAATAGAACATTCAAAACCCAGAAAGTAACAGATAGGTCACAATGTTTAAAAACTTCCCGAAATATTCAGATTGCATTTCCCATCAAAAAAATAAGTGACGAACAAAAATGATTAAACAAGCTAACCAATCTGAAGTAAAAGCCTTCACGGCAAAATGCCCAGACTGCGATGCAGAACTCGACGTACCAGCAGACACAGAAAAAGGCGAAATTCTTAGTTGCCCCGGCTGCGGACTAGAACTCGAAGTCAAACAGGTCAAAGGCGGCTGCGTAGACCTTCAAGAACTCACCATTGAAGGCGAAGACTGGGGCGAATAAGCAGTTTTCACCAAAATGACCTTTTATTTTAAACCACCCTTTTAAGGATTAACATTTTCCATGGACGGCACCAAGCGATGAGCATTGCACTTCTCTACGAGCGCTCGGAAAACGACGAAAACGGCATAAAGCTAACCGCAGAACAGCTTGGTATCGACCTCACCTTTATCCCGTTTCGAAAAATCGCATTGTCCATTGGCAAAAACGGTTTTAGCGCCAAAACCAAAGGCAAAGACTACACCCAGACATTCCAAGACACCAAAGTCGTGCTTAATCGGGCGCAGAGCAAGAACCGTCGTCTCCAAGCCTCCTACATTATGGAGATGCTGGGCAAAAAATCCCTTAACTCATCTCAAATTGAGTTTGTATGTTACAGTAAACTCCGCACCCTCCTAAACCTATACAAAGAGGGCTTGCCGATTCCCAAAACCGTTTTTGTGCCCTGTGACGCCACAGATATCATGAAAAATGGCAAAGAAATCCACAACCAAAAAGACATCGCAGACCTCCTTGAACCCGAGTTTTCACTCAATGAGGGTATTGTGATTAAGGCGGATGCGGGGACACATGGCAAAATGATTATGCTCTCCAAGAACCGAGAGGAACTGGAAGCCAACATCAAAGAAACCAAACCAGGCATCATCAATCCCATAGGCGTGGTTGCCCAAGAGTTAGTGCAGAAATGGTTCTACGACCTGCGCATAATCGTCCACAAAGAAAAAGGCAAGCAGCCCACATGCTACCACACGGCGATGGCTCGGGCAGGTTTCAAGGATTTCCGAACCAACACATTCCTAGGCAACCTTGTATTCCACTCAAAACTACCCATACCCATCCAAGAATTGGCGATAAAATGCGGCGAAACACTGGGCAAAGGCGGTGACGCCTATATCTTCGCACTCGACGCCATGGTCAACGTAGGAAACCATAAAAACGTTGACGAAGCCTACCTCAAACAACAGTTGAATACGGCAGCGCAGGCTTGGCTTAACGTGCAGAAGGTTAAGCAGGACGAAACCCGCCTCACCGACTTTGAAGCGTGGAACAGCAAACTGGAAACCGCCTTCAAATCTTATAAGGCGACGGCTGCATACGAGAATATTAACCGTATAATAGAGGAAAGCGTGGAGCAGAATCAGAAGGCACTGGTGTTTCATGAATCCAACAGTTGCCCTGAATTCTGGGAAAACACGCGGCTTGCAACCGGTTTGAACGTTGCAGAACCCTTGCTAAAAATGGCGACAAGTCTGGCAAAGTAACATCAAAACTAAAAGAGGAGAAACAACAAGATGCGAATTGGAATAATCGGCGGTTCAGGATACGTTGGCAGCGAACTTTTGCGGCTGCTCCTTATGCATCCAGAGGTTGAGGTAACGATGGTTACTTCACGGCAACAAGCCGGAGAATTCGTCTTTAACGTCCACCCAAACCTAAGAGGCATAACACAACTCAAATTTGTCCCCCAAGACATGGCTGAACTCCAAAAAAACTGCGACCTCATATTCACAGCCACCCCTCACGGCGGGTCGCAAAACCTCGTACCCAAACTCTTGGAGGCTGGACTCAAAGTCATCGACATGAGCGCCGACTTCCGCCTCAAAAACCCAACTGACTACGAGACCTACTACGGCTGGAAACACGCCCACCCCGAAATGCTAAAAGAAGCCGCATACGGCTTGCCTGAACTTCACCGCGAAGAGATTAAAAAGGCAAAACTGGTCGCGTGCCCCGGCTGCGAAGCTACAGCGGCAATCTTGGGCTTAGCTCCCATCGTGAAGGCCGGGTTGATAGACAAAGACCACGTCGTCGTGGACTTAAAAGTTGGTTCTTCAGGCGGCGGCAGCAAACCCACCCCAGCCAGCCACCACCCTGAACGCTCCAGCGGCGTACGTCCCTACAAAGTTGTTGGGCACCGCCACATCGCCGAAGTCGAACAGGAACTTGCCCAACTCGGCGAGCCAGTCAAGATAAGCTTTACACCCCATGCCGTAAACATAGTCCGCGGCATACTCGCCACCATACACACTTTCCCAAAACAAAAAGTCGAAAACAAAGACCTCTGGCGTGCACTCCGCGGCATGTACGGCAACGAACCCTTCATCCGCATTGTCAAGTACCTCAAAGGCCCCTACCAGTTACCAGACCCTAAAATCACCATGGGCACCAACTATTGTGATGTGGGCTTTGAAATCGATGAACATGCCAACCGCCTTATCCTCTTCTCCGCGCTGGACAATATGGTGAAGGGCGCGGCGGGGCAGGGCGTACAATGCCTCAACCTGCTGATGGGCATTGATGAAACCACAGGGCTAAAGAGCACTGGGTTCCACCCCATATAGGTGACTGATATGCTGCTAGTAATCAAAATGGGCGGGTCTATCCTCAAAGAAGGCGCATCCAACGAATTAGTCAGAGACTTAAAGGAAGTCTCAAAACAGCACAGAATCGTCCTCATCCACGGAGGCGGTGCAGAAGTCACCGAAATCGCATCCAAATTGGGCAAAGAACAGAAATTCATAATGTCCCCCGAAGGTTTCCGAAGCCGCTACACTGACAAAGAAACCATCGAAATCTACACAATGGTTATGGCGGGCAAAATGAACAAACAAATCGTCCTTGCCCTAGAAGCTCAGGGCATACCCGCGGTCGGCTTAAGCGGATTAGACGCGGCAATTCTGAAGGCCGAGCGTAAACTAAAACTCATCGCGGTTGACGAGCGGGGACGAAAAAAAGTCATCGACGGCGGCTACACGGGCAAAATCACCCAAGTCAACGCCGAACTGCTCAACCTGCTGCTGGAGAAGGATTATGTCCCCATCGTTACTCCGATTGCTTTGAGCCAAGACAATGAACCTCTAAACGTGGATGGTGACCGCACAGCAGCCATTGTCGCAGGCGCACTCAAAGCTGACAAACTCATCCTGCTCACCGACGTAGAGGGCTTGATGCTCAAAGGAGAGCGTGTCGCCAAAATCGCGGCTACAGAAGTCAAAGAAGCCCTATCTAAGATCGGCGGCGGCATGAGCACCAAAGTCCATGCAGGCCTCGAAGCACTCAACCAGGGCGTCGGCGAAGTGCTCGTGACTTCTGGAACCGTCAAGCAACCTATAACTTTAGCGTTAAATCATCAAGTTGGGACTGTGATAACTAGTGAATGATAAGGAAATAGTGGAAGCCGAAGATTGCTACTTAGCCAATGTGTTCTCTAAAAAACCAGTCGTCATCACCAGCGGCAAAGGCGCCCTAGTCTGGGATATCAACGGCAAAGAATACGTGGATTGCGCCAGCAGCTACGGCGTTGCAGCACTGGGGCATTGTCACCCCAAAGTGGTTGAAGCCGTGAAATCGCAAGTTGAAAAGCTCATAACCTGCCATGGCTGCTACTACAACGACAAACGCGCCGAATTCACAAACAAACTCCTCAAAATCACACCTAAAGGGCTCAACAAAGCCTTCCTAAGCAACAGTGGAGCAGAAAGCGTCGAGTGCGCACTTAAACTGGCGCGTAAAGCCACGGGAAAAACAGAAATTATTGCGTTAATGGGTGCCTACCACGGCAAAACCATGGGGGCTTTGTCGGTAACTTGGGATAAAAAGTACCGTGAACCCTTCATGCCGCTTATCCCCGACATCAAACACGTCTCGCCTGAGAGCTCAACGAAAGTCGGCGAAGCCATCACCGAGAAAACCGCTGCAGTTATCATGGAGCCCATCCGCGGCGAAGGCGGCATCCGCGTACCACCGGACGGTTACCTACAAGAAGTCCGCGAAATCTGCAATCGCAGAGGCGTCCTTTTAATCTTCGATGAAGTGCAAACCAGTTTTGGACGAACTGGCAAGTTGTTTGGATGTGAAAACTGGGGCGTCACCCCAGACATAATGTGCTTGGCGAAGCCCTTTGCAGGCGGTTTGCCCATCGGTATAACCGTCGCCCGAGACGACCTCATGTCCACCTTAAAAGTCGGCGAACACTCCACCACTTTCAGCGGAAGCCCCCTAGTCTGCGCTGCTGGATGCGCCGCCATCGACGCGTTGATGGAGGAGAAACTGGCAGATAAAGCCGCAGTCAACGGCAAATACTTCAAAACGCAGCTTGAGGAATTAGCGGTTAAACATAGAATCGTCAAGGAAGTCCGCGGCTTAGGCTTGATGCTTGGTATGGAGTTGCGTTTTGACGTTTATGGTGTACTCAAGAAGACACTTAACAAGGGTGTACTGGTTATCGACGCAGGCAGAACCGTCATACGCATTCTGCCGCCGCTGGTGATTACTAGACCGCAGATTGACCGAGCCATAACCGCCTTAGACGAAGCGTTGGAGGAAGAAGAAGCTGAGCGAGCAAGTAGCAGTACGGTTCCTAACTAACCTGTTGGGCATCTATAGCCCCTCGGGACAAGAGCAGAGTATAGCGAACTTTTTAGCGCAGCGAATGGAAAAATTGGGTTTCGAAGTCGGCGTAGACGCAATAAACAATGTCATCGGAGTCGTCGGCGAAGGCGAACCCGTAATTTTGCTCTGTGGACACATGGACACCGTTGCTGGTCATATGCCGCTACGGGTTGAAGAAGGCAAAATCTACGCTCGAGGCGCAGTAGACGCCAAAGGTCCCTTGGCAGCTATGGTTATGGCGGCGTTAGCGGCAAGCAAAGAACCCAATTTTCAAGGCAAAATCCTCGTCGCCGCCGTTGTGGAAGAAGAAGCAACCAGCAAAGGCGTACGCCACCTCATAACTCAAGGTATCAAAGCTGACTACGCCATTTTTGGTGAACCAAGCGGCGTCGAAAACGTCACTATCGGCTACAAAGGCCAAATTCAGCTTAAAGTCACCATTACAACCGAAACTGGGCATGCATCCACACCTTGGGTGTACGATAATGCGTTGGAGAAGGCGTATGAGTTGTGGGAGCAAATTCGAATGCAATCGTCTTACCCGTCTTTGGACCCCTCAGTTAGTCCCTATAAAGCCGTCACCGCATGTCTAGTCCGCCTTGTGGGCGGAGAAGCCACCTCTGTGATTCCCTTCGAGGCGGAAATGAACCTTGACATCCGCATCCCCATACAGTTCTCAACAGCCAAAGTCAACGAGCAACTCAACAAAATCATAGCCAAATACCAAGAAGCTAACCCAAAAATCACGGTAAAACACCAGGTTATGGATACTGTGGAGCCGTTTGAAGTTGACAAGTCCTCTCCACTGGTGCATGTGATGTCTTCGTCAGTGCGCAAAGTCCTTGGCAAACCCGCCACACTGCTACATAAAACTGGGACAGGCGACATGAACATACTTGGCAAATCCATGAACCTCCCCATAGTAACCTACGGACCCGGCGACAGCCACCTAGACCACACAATCGACGAACACATAGAAATAAGCGAGTACCTCCAAGCCATCGAAGTATACAAAGAAACGATCCTAAAACTGGCAGAGTTGCATAACAATAAAAACCATAGCGCCCCTCCAGAGTAATGGCGAAGGCTTTGGGTAAAGACGGTTTTATCAAAAACATAAAAGACTCTGAACTCGCAGAAGGCGCCATGCATGCGACCCACATACGGGGCAATCAGATTTTGCTAGCTAAAGTCGGCGGCGAAGTCTACGGCGTCTCCAACCGCTGCCCTCACATGGGCTGCCAACTCCAAGGCGGCACACTAAACGACTACATAGTAATGTGTCCCTGTCACGGCTGGAAATTTGATGTCCGCAATGGGCAATACACCGAAAACCACCTAACAGCCTTGACCACTTTCAAGTGCAAGGTTGAAGATGGCCACGTCTGGGTTGAAATCAAAAAGTAAGCGCTATTCGCCTCGTGTGTCGTTACGGTTACATTCGGCTTTAGGGCGGTACTCCACTTTTTTGGTTCGGGTTTTATGGTGCATTTGGCATTCTTTGACTCGGACAAGCATCCACTCGGTTTCTTCGTAGACGCATCCGCATAGCAGGGTTTTTGTGGGCATGTAGATACCTATCAGAACAGTGTAGGTTTTTTTGATAAAGCTTTCTTAATTTGCAGGCGTGTTTTTTGCGCTTTAATGGAGAAACGTGCCTTGAACGGGTCATCTTTGGGTTTTTTGTGGCTGAAAAAGGGCAAAGCTTTTGAGCGCGTAAGTCACATCATCTTATCTAAGGTTACCCCTATGCCAAGTTCAAAAAAGAAACATAATGTTAACACTCGGCTTGCACAGGAAAAGAAAGCCAAACGAGAGAAAGAAGCTCAAAAGAAAGCGTTACTTAGTCAGCTTCCTGCTAAAGGAAAGAAAAAGTAGCCCTTTCAGTTTGCTTAATTATTTCCTTTCTTGTATTTTCTATTGTAGGCGCCCTTTGTTTTTGCGTTTTTTACATTCCGTTTAGCATTTATTTGTTTTTTTGGAGGAATGTTAATATAAATCCTCCTTTAACTCTACAAACGCCAAGGCAAACCCAGAAGTGACGAACAAATGCTCCAAGACAAACCTGAAATGCACATAACAAAGATGAATTACGCAAGTCTGCCATTTACCCAATATACTATTTACTCTTCTGAATTTACCTTAAAATACAGCTTCAACTCTTTGGGCGGCGAAGTAATATGTGCGGCATAGTCGGTATCTTTAACATTTCAGAACCCATTCCCCAAGCCAGAGACAAAGCACTCCGAATGGCAGCTAAAATCAGGCATCGAGGCCCCGATTGGAGCGGCATCTACAACGACGACAAAGCCATCCTAGCCCATGAACGACTCTCCATCGTTGACGTTGAACACGGCGCCCAACCCCTTTTTGACAAGTTAAACGGTAACGTGTTGGCGGTGAACGGGGAAATCTACAACCACATGGCTCTCCGCAGTAAACTCGAAAGGGAGCATCTGTGGCAGACCAAATCCGACTGCGAATGCATCCTATACCTCTACGACGAATACGGCGCAGACTGCCTCAACCTGTTAAACGGCATGTTCGCATTCGTCCTCTATGACAAAGCTAAAGGCGTCTTCTTCGTCGCCCGAGACCACATCGGAATTATTCCCCTATACGTGGGCTGGGATGACAGGGGCACCCTCTATGTTGCAAGCGAAATGAAGGCGCTAAACGATTACTGTACAATCATCAAAGAGTTCCCGCCTGGACATTACTTGCTGGGCAATGGCAGTGAAGACTTCACTAAATGGTATAAGCCCAAATGGGCAGAAGAAATTCCCACCAAAAAGTTAGTGCTCTCTGACCTACGAGAAGCACTGGAGAAATCCGTGAAGGGCGAAATGATGTCAGATGTTCCCTATGGTGTGTTAATTTCTGGCGGGTTGGATTCGTCGTTGATTGCGTCTATTGCTTCGAAGTACCGCAAGAAACGGGTGGAATCCGATGATCAAGAGGAAGCATGGTGGCCCAGACTGCATTCGTTCGCTGTAGGTTTAGCTGATTCGCCGGACTTGAAGTACGCAAAAAAGGTTGCGGACTACATCGGCACTGTCCACCACCAAATCATCTTTACCATACAGGAAGGTTTTGACGCCATAAAAGACGTCATCTACCACCTAGAAACCTTCGACGTAACCACCATCAGGGCGGCGACGCCTATGTATTTGATGGCGCGGAAAATCAAGTCGATGGGCATCAAAATGGTGCTCTCAGGTGAAGGCGCCGACGAAGTCTTCGGCGGTTACCTATATTTCCACAAAGCGCCCAACAAACAAGAGTTTTACGAGGAAACTGTGCGCAAACTCCAGATGCTAAGCAAATACGACTGCCTCCGCGCCAACAAAGCCACCGCCGCATGGGGCGTAGAAACCCGTGTGCCCTTTTTGGATAGGGAATTCTTGGATTTTGCAATGGGCTTCGACCCCGAAGAGAAGATGTGTAGCGGCGATAGGATAGAGAAGTATGTTTTGCGTAAAGCGTTTGAGGGCTATATTCCTGATGAGATTTTGTGGCGTCAGAAGGAGCAGTTCAGTGATGGCGTGGGCTACGGCTGGATAGACTACCTCAAACGCCATGCCGAAAGCGCGGTCACCGACGAAATGATGAAAAACGCCAAAAACAAGTTCCCTGTGCAGACCCCGTCCTCTAAAGAAGAGTACTTTTACCGTCAAATCTTCGACAGTTATTTTTCCTGTCCTTCGGCGGCGTTGACGGTTCCTGTTGGTCCAACGATTGCCTGTTCGACTCCGACGGCTTTCCGCTGGAGTGAGGAGTTCAAGAAGATGGCTGACCCCTCGGGACGGTCGGTTAAGGTGCATGAGCACGCTAAACAAGGTAGCTAGGTTTTGTTGTTCTGGGTGTCTGCCCTTTTTTCTGTAACTTTTTTCTATAGTTGTTGTTGCAGGAAACCTCCTATACACAACAACAACCAGTGGGCTGTGTGGGCGGCTGTGTTTTGGGTTCTGCGGGTTTCTGCAGTTGCTGGCTGGTTGTGGACAAATCCGCAAGCAGAACAAAGAGCGCTATAAACCTACAACGTTTAACTCTTTAACCCTGCCAAAATGAGCATCACACGTAACCATACAATCCACTTTCTCCGCCAACGCCGTCGCCGCATGCAACGCATCCCTTGGCGCAAGATGCAGCTCCCTAATCAGCCTCAGCGCAGACAACGCCAACTCCCTATTAGCATCAACGATCTCAAGGTTGGGGAAATTCAACATAGCCTCGCCCGTTTCCAGTGCCTTCTCCAGCCCCCGGTTCCTCTTAACCTCCCAGAAGACTTCATCAAAAGTCAAAGCTGAAGTAACTGCCTTTTCCCCGCCTGACTGGATTTTAGCCATCAACGCTACCGCTTTGGTGCCAATTTCTTCGGTGTTTAAAGCAGCATAAATAAAGATGTTAGCGTCCAGATAGAGCACGTTTGAATCTCTCGTCTAGTTCTTCCTCGTAAGCATGCGGGTCTACATAGGGTACGGATTTGCCACTGTTGGCTACTTTTTTGAAAACAGCCACTGCATCAAACGCAGGCTTCTCCAACACCGCCTTATTGTCCTCCAAGGTGATCTGCACTTTCATGCCCGGCTCAATTTTAAGCGCCTTACGAATAGCGCGTGGAATAACGACTTGTCCTTTTGGGCCGACTTTCATTTCTTCCCGAATCAAATGTATAACCACAAGTTATACAAAAGTATAACCAACACTTATACTTTTCAGAGATACACAGCAAAATCACGTCCAATGATTTTTCATGTTTAACCCAGTTACGGTTTTATATGCAACCAATAGCATAAGACTGCAAAAGAGAGAATCCTCATGTCCGATACCGGTGTAACCGTAAAGAAAAACATGGACTTCAGCGAATGGTACGTCGAAGTCGTCCTCAAAGCTGAGTTAGCTGATTACGCGCCTGTGAAGGGCTGCATGATTATCCGCCCAGACGCCTACGCTGTCTGGGAGAAAATCCAAGAAGTCGTCAACCAAAAAATCAAAGAGACAGGCCACAGAAACGCCTACTTCCCCATGTTCATACCCGAAGCGTTCCTCAAACAGGAAGCCGAGCACTTCGAAGGATTCACCCCCGAAGTTGCATGGATTACTCAGGGCGGCGACACTCCCCTGGAAGAGAAGTTGGCGGTTCGCCCCACCAGCGAAACCATCATGTACAGCATGTACGCCAAATGGATTCGTAGCTGGCGAGACCTGCCCCTGAAAATCAACCAGTGGTGCAACATTGTCCGCTGGGAAACCAAAGCCACCAAACTGTTCTTGCGTACCCGAGAGTTTCTCTGGCAGGAAGGCCACACTGCCCACGCCACCGCCGAAGAAGCAGAAACCGAAGTAAGGTGGGCACTAAACATGTACAAAGACGTAATTGAGAACTACCTTGCAATCCCCGTGCTCATCGGCACAAAGAGCGAGAGCGAAAAATTCGCTGGCGCCCTCTACACCACCGCACTGGAATCCATCATGCCCGACGGGAAAGCCTTGCAGATGGGCACCAGCCACAACTTGGGACAGCACTTCGCCAAAGTCTTCGACGTTAAATACGTCGGCGAAGACAAAGCCGACCACTACGTTTGGCAGACCAGTTGGGGCATTACCACGCGACTCATCGGCGCCATGATTATGGTGCACGGCGACGACAAGGGTTTGATTATGCCGCCTAAAGTTGCGTCGACACAAGTTGTAATCGTCCCGATCCCATTCAAAGGCTTGGAGTCAGAGGCGATTGCCGCTAAAACCAAGCAAATCCAAACCGACCTCCAAGGCAGAGGCATCAGCGTAATCCTCGACGACCGAGCAGAGTACACTCCAGGTTGGAAGTTCAACCAGTGGGAACTCAAAGGCGTTCCCTTGCGCGTTGAGGTTGGACCCCGAGACATCAAAAACGGTCAGGTAGTCATGGTTCGGAGGGATACGGGTCAAAAAGCTTTCGTTAAAGATGCAGACATACTTGCCACTGCTGACAAGCTGCTGCAGGAGATTCAGGACAGTATGCTTGCGAAAGCCAGAGCCATCTTAGCCGACAAAACCACTACAGTGCAGAGCTACGACGAGTTCAAACGAGTGCTCGAAGATAAAGGCGGCTTCCTAAAAGCAGCGTGGTGTGGCAATCCTGAATGCGAAGCCAAAATTAAGGAGGAAACTGGCGCAACCATCCGCGTCATACCCTTCCAGAGGGAGATTCCGACTTCGGGCTGTGTGTTCTGCGGTAAAGAAGCCAAAGACGTCGCATACTTCGCAAGGTCATATTAGACCAACCCATATCTTTTCCCATCTTTTTTGAACAAACAGCTTTTGCGAGTTCATGCTTGGGGTGCAAGCGTTTGTTTTGGAGCGGTTGCTATGGGGAACGTTTATTTTTTGGGTTGGTAAGAGTGTTTGGGTATTGGTGACGGCAATGTCAGGCGTCAAAGTAACTAAGCGTGCAAGCAACATCGAATATGCCATTCGCGACGTAGCAGTACACACTAAAGACCTGATCAGGAATGGCAGAAAAATCTATTACCTAAACATCGGCGACCCCGCCGCATTCGACTTTAAAACTCCGCCCAGCCTCAAAGAGGCATTATGCAACGCCATCGCCAAGGAAGATAACTATTATTCACCTTCAGAAGGGCTGCTTGAACTGCGGCAAGCAGTAGCGAACAAGGAAAAAAAGGTTAATGACGTCGACATCACAGCCGACGACGTACTGGTCACCGAGGGTATCTCCGAAGGCATCCAGATGCTGCTCGCAGCTATTGTGGAGAGGGGCGACGAAATCCTCTTCCCAGGCCCCACTTACCCCCCCTACATAAGCTACACTAACTTTTTTGAGGGCAAACCAGTCAGCTACGAAACCATCGAATCAGAAGGCTGGCAACCCAACATCGACGACTTACGCAAAAAAGTCACCGACAAAACACGCGCCATCGTCATCATCAACCCCAACAACCCCACCGGCGCAGTCTACGACCGAAAAACCATCCGAGAAATCCTCGACATCGCAGGCGAACACAACCTCCCCGTCATCAGCGACGAAATCTACGACCAACTCACATACGAAAAACAGTTCGTAAGTGCATCAAACGTAACCAAAGACGTGCCAGTCATCGGCTTAAACGGGTTCAGCAAAGTCTACCAGATGACGGGTTGGCGCTTAGGCTACATGTACTTCAAGGGCGAAGGCAAACAGCTCGACGCACTCAAGGATGGCGTGGAGAAGGAGTGCCGTATCCGAATCTGCGCCAACACCCCCGTCCAAATAGCCGCCACCGCCGCGCTAAATGGCCCGCAGGACTTTGTCAAAGACATCGTGGATAGGTTGCGTGAACGCAGGGATTTTAGCCATAAACGCCTAAACGAAATCGAAGGCATAAGCACCACCAAACCCGAGGGCGCCTTCTACATCTTCCCCAAAATCGAAGGCATAGGCAAACGCTGGAAAAACGACATGGAATTCGTCATCGAACTGCTAAAAGAAACCGGCGTCTTAATCGTCAACGGCAGCGGCTTCGACCCTGTTTATGGTAAAGACCACGCCAGAATCGTGTTTCTGCCTCCTATCGGCGAGTTAGAGCAAGCCTACAGCGCGTTGGAAGGTTTCATGAAAAAGAAGTAGAAAGGACAGCCACGGACATGTAGGCTTCGGCTAAAAATTCCTTTAGATTTTTGTTCCGTTGGCTGGGTCTTCGATTACTTTTTGGAACTCCGCCATCAACCGCTTTGTGACTGGTCCGGGTTTGCCTGTGCCGATGACGCGTCGGTTGACTTCTCGGATGGGCACCATTTCCATTGCTGTGCCTGTGAAGAAGGCTTCGTCGGCTGTGAAGACCATGAATGGTGTTAGGTTGGTAACGAGGAGTTTGAGGTTTAGTTTCTGGCAGAGTTCGGCGACGACTTCTGCGGTGATGCCTGCCAATGCGCCTGTGCTGGTCGGCGGGGTTAGGAGTTCGCCGCCCTTGACGAGGAATATGTTTTCGCCGACGCCCTCCGCTATGCATCCGCCCTCTTCGAGGCAAATGGCTTCGTCGACGCCGTTGTGGTTGGCTTCGATTTTCGCCAGCACACTGTTGAGGTAGTTAAGCGATTTTATCTCGTGGGTTGTAGCGTCCACGGGGTTGCGTCTGACCCAGCTGAACATGGTGGTGATGCCGACTTCTTTGGCGTTGCCTGCTTTGATGTTGATGGTGTCAGCTATGATTATGACGGTTGGGTTGGGGCATTTGCGGGGGTCTAAGCCTAAGTCGCCGATGCCTCGGGAGACTATGAGGCGGATGTAGCTGTCTTTCATGTTGTTTTTGCGTATGGTTTGGACTACGGCTTGGATCATCTCTTCTTTGGATATGGGAATGTTTAGCATTATGGCGTGTGCACTGCGGTAGAGGCGGTCGATGTGCTCTTTGAGCTTGAAGACGACGCCGTTGTAAGCGCGGATTCCTTCGAACACGCCGTCGCCGTAGAGGAAACCGTGGTCGTAGACGCTGATTTTGGCTTCGGACTTGGGGTAGTATTTGCCGTCTATGTAGATTTGCAGTTGGTTGGTCATTTGTCAATTACTCCTTGGATGATTGTTTCATATTGTCCAATCTTAGTTATAGGTTGCCACCGTGATACATACGATTCGTATACCGCGTATTTATTAATTATGAAGCCGCCGCCAATAAACTCTCTGAACTTTGGCGCTATCGGGTGTTGCCATGATTTGTTTCTCTAGTTAAAGAAGAAGGGAAATACCGTCCTTACACAACAACTTCCAGCGGGTTTGGCAGGCGTCTGCTTTTTTGGTTCTACGTTTGGTTTCGGTTGAAGATTGGTTGTGCAATCCACCACAAGCTCTGCCAGCGCTCTTGTTTATCAAAAACCATCAAACATACTTTACCCAAATAAAAAATGAGTACAGACAGCCTAGCCACATTACAAAGAAAGAGGAATTTGCTGCCAAGCGCTATTCTTTAAGCCCTACGTTTCCCCAGCTATCTTCCCCCCGCTTAACAACAGCCGCCGCCTCGTATGCACCGCAACCTGCTCATCATGCGTCACCATCAAGATAGTAGTCCCCTGCGCACCGTTGAGGTTTGAGAGCAGCCTGACGATTTCCTGTTTATTTGCGGCGTCCAAGTTGCCTGTGGGTTCGTCGGCTAAGAGGATGGCGGGGTCGTTTGCTAAAGCTCTGGCGATGGCAACTCGCTGCTGTTCACCCTGACTTAAATGCTGAGGCCGATGCTGCTCCCGCCCCGATAAACCAACGGTGCCGAGCAACTCCAGCGCCCTCTGCTTCCGCTGCCCCTTGAACTTGCCAGCCAACTCCATAGCCAACTCAACGTTTTCCCGTGCGTTAAGGTAGGGCAGGAGGTTGAAGTTTTGGAATACAAAACCAATTTTGTCTCGGCGTATCCTGTAGAGCTGCGATTCAGGCATATGCGAAATATCAACGCTGTCTATGGCTATTTTGCCCTCTGTGAGTTTATCGATGCATCCGATGAGGTTTAGCAGAGTGGTTTTGCCTGAACCTGAGGGTCCCATGATGGCGGTGAATTCGCCTCTTTTAACCTCAAGGTCTAAGCCGCTTAGCGGCTGGATTTTGCGTTTGCCCAGTCTGAATGTCTTGGATAGGTTTTCGATTTTTAAAACAGTCTCACTCATTGCGCATTGCCTCCGCAGGTTGTGTTTTTGCTGCTTTCCAAGCGGGGTATAGGCTTCCAAGCATACCCAGCACCACCGCAACACCTAGCGCTGCAAACATTATTTGTGGGGTTACTGTTCCAGAGAGAGAAACTGGCACCCAGCCTTCATCGGTGAGTATGATATCAACGTTATACTGGTCTAAGCGGGGCAGTAGTAAGTGCCCGATTGTTGATGCACCGACTGTACCGATTGCTACGCTGACTACGCCGGCGATTAGACTTAGAAGTGTGCCTTCCAGCATGAACTGCGTAAGAATCGTTCTGTTGCTTGCACCCATAGCTTTTAGGGTACCGATTTCTGTGGTTCGTTGCCGTACAGTGTAGAGCATAATGAAAAACATAATTACGGTCTGAGCAACTATAACAAGCCCTATTTGCATCATGCCCGCCTGTTCAAGATTATTCATTTTAGCTTGTGCGTCTTGGATTCGCGCGGTGTCAGAAGCTATACCTTCTAAATTCATGTCTACTGTTTGTTTATATTCGATAATAATTGCCAGTTCGGGGTATTCTGAGCTGATTTTGCTTTTGACTTTTTCTAGGTTCTGGACTCCATCAACAAAGATATGAAGTACATATGCTTGCCCAGATCTGTTAGTGATGCTTTGAGCGTCCTCAAGGCTAAAGTAGGCCCTGTTGATCACAGTCTCGCCATTAATGCCTACTACTTTGAAAGTTTTTCCGAAAAGATTAACATTTTCACCTACGCCAACACCCAAAGATTGTGCAGTTGCCTCTCCGAAAACTACCACGCCGCTATCTCCAGCCTGCAAAGTTCGGCCTTCAGTAATATTAGAAGGCAAAGGTGAAGGGTCACTAAACGAGACGTATTTATCCATAAAAGGAGCATTTAATGGTGCGCCAGAAATGTACAAGACATTCCTCCATAATTCCTCATTATGGAAATATTCCATTTTAGTATCATAGTACTCTAAATGAAGTTCTGGTATAACTGCGACGATTTCTGGGATAGAGGTGAGATTAGAATAATCAGTTATATTTAACCAAGGTCTATCCAATCCAGTAAGATTATGATAGGGTCCCATGTTATAGACATTCTCAAGTGGAAGACCCCACGTCTGGTGAGTTACATCCAAACTGTTTATGAAGCTATTGGTATTCTCGATTTGCCCCGTTATCTCATCAACTAGTTTCTGGTTGGCTTGTTGGTTTGCAATGATGGTCGGTGGAATTGAAACTACCACGGATAATGCAAGGCTTAATGCTATAATTACTATTATGGCTCTTGCTTTTCTTCGTGTTATATTTCTGGTTGCTCTATTTATGATTCCCACTTTTTCACTCCATTCTGTTTTTCTTTGGTTATTTTTCCTTCATTTAAGAGAAGTATTCGTTCTGCATGTGCGGCAACTTGCTCGTCATGCGTCACCATAATAATGGTAGTGCCCTGTTTTCGGCTAAGGTCGGCTAGTAGTTTTACGATCTCTTGTTTGTTGGCTACGTCTAAGTTGCCTGTAGGTTCGTCAGCTAAAATTATAGCCGGACCGTTAGCTAAGGCCCGTGCGATAGCGACACGCTGCTGCTCCCCTTGACTTAAACGCTGAGGCCGATGCTGTTCCCGCCCTGACAAGCCAACCATGGCAAGCAGGTCCTTTGCCCTCTGCCGTCTTTGACCTTTGTATTTATCCGCGAGTTCCATGGCTAACTCTACGTTTTCCCGTGCGTTGAGGTAGGGGAGGAGGTTGAAGTTTTGGAATATGAAGCCTATCTTGTCTCTTCTAATTTTGTAGA
>JBNIDO010000009.1:0-56265 GCA_050108095.1 Bathyarchaeia archaeon | reverse complement strand
AATCAACTTTGAGCAGCGAAGTCAAATGCAGCAAACCCGAATGCGACAAATTCGTAGCAATCAACGAATTGGCTAAGCGCCGTGGCTTCTTCTGGAGCAGCTTCGAAATCTACGGCGGCAGCGGCGGCTTTGTCACATACGGACCCCTAGGCGCACGATTAAAGCAGAATGTTGAGGGGCGCCTGCGGGATTTGATGGTTAAAAAAATCGGCATCTTCGAAATGGAATCCTCAGTCATCACACCCGCCAAAGTCTTCGAAGCCTCAGGCCACGTGGCGCACTTCAAAGAACCCATGGTCGAGTGCCTGAACTGTCACACAAGGTTCCGCGCCGACCACTTGCTCGAGGAAAAAGGCATCAGCAGTGCGGAAGCAGAGAAAATGACTCTGGACGAAATCAAGGAAGAATTGATACGGCATGAAATCGTGTGTCCAGACTGTAAAGGTACATTTGGCGAACCAACCCGCTACTTAACCATGTTCGAAACCACCATCGGCCCCTACGCGGGCTCAGTGGGCTACGGTAGACCCGAAGCGGCACAGAACATTTTCGTGGAGTTCAACCGCCTCTACAACGTCGCCCGCGAGAAACTGCCGTTTGGCTGCATCAACATCGGCAAAGCATTGCGCAACGAGATTTCTCCACGCCAAGGCTTAATTCGCCTCAGAGAATTCACCATTGCGGATTTGGAGTTCTTCTTTGACCCCGAAGAGTCCACATGCGACAAGCTCAAAGACGTCGAAAACGAAATTCTTCCCATTCTACTCTGTGACACACGACTCAAAGAATGCCAAGACGTAACCAACTTCACCGTGCGAGAAGCGCTCGACAAAGGAGTCATCAAAAGCGAGTGGCAAGCCTACTTCATGGCACAAGCCAAACGCCTCCTAACTGAACTCGGCGTCCCCGCAGAAAAGCAACGGTTCCTCGAAAAGCTAACATGGGAAAAAGCCCACTACAGCACCCAAAGCTTTGACCAAGAGGTGCTGGTGGACCGCTGGGGCTGGGTAGAAGTGTCGGGGCATGCTTACCGCACTGACTTCGACTTAACCTGCCACATGAAAGCCAGCGGCGTAGACATGTCCGTCTACAAAGAATTCCCAAACCCAGTAGAAACCGAGGAACTCGCAGTTAAACCCATAATGGCAAAATTAGGCCCCGTTTACAAGGGCGAAGCAGCTAAAGCAGCAGCGGCACTCGCCAAACTTCCAGCTCAGCAAGTCGCTGACGCCATGGAAAAAGACGGCAGCATCCTCATCGACGGCTACCAAATCTTCAAGGAACAGGTTGACATCGGAAAACAGAAAACTACGGTGCGTGGCAAACGGTTTGTTCCCCATGTGGTGGAGCCCAGTTTCGGCTGTGACCGCCTCTTCTACGTTGCATTGGAGTATGCTTACGGCGTAAAAGATGATCGTGTGGTGCTGAGTTTTCCGCGAAGTATTGCGCCTATTCAGGTGGGGGTTTACCCGTTGATGAGTAAAGACGGCATGGACACTAAAGCCAAAGAGATCCAGCGGATGCTTGCATGCGAGGGTTTCATGACTGACTTCGACGAAACAGGCAGCATCGGCAGACGCTATGCCCGCGCAGATGAGGCAGGCGTACAACTCGGCATCACAATCGACTACGACACACTCAGCGACGGCACAGTGACTATCCGCGACCGCGACACCTGGCAACAAGTCCGCGCCCCCGTCGCCGACCTACCCAATCTACTGCACCGGTACTTTGAATGCAAAGCAAACTTTACCGATTTAGGGAGCCAAATCAAAACTTAAGCAGCTACCTTTTTTAATGGACATGTGTTAATTTGATTGAATAATTAGACCTATATATAGCGGGGGATAAAGAGGAGACATGGTACTTCCATCAGAAACAGAAGAACGCGTAAAGAGGCGTGCACTCAACGCTTGTCAAGATAACCTACGCAAAGTAGTCGATGTGTCAAGAAAAATCCCTCAACTCGTCGAGTACTTTGCCAGCGGAGACAAAGAAGCCGTCCGCAAACTCTTCAGTGAAATCAAAGCCGGCGAAGAAGAGGTGATAAAAGCCCGGCGCATGGTATCCCAAGAACTAGCCGAAATCGGCGCCATACTCTACGCCAGAGAAGACTTCCTGCGTTTCACCAACCTTTCCAGTGAAATCGCTGACTTTGGCGAGGGCATAGCCTATTACTTGCTTGAGATTATGGAGCACAACTGGGTTATACCCCCAGAAATCAAAAAAGACCTCCTAAAACTCAGCTTAGCCGTGTTAGATTCCACCCTTAAACTCAGAGAAACCATGATGGTCCTCAACTACGGCAGCCAAAAAACCCTTGAACGCGCCAAAGACGTCGAAATCGCCGAACGCATAGTCGACGAGCAATACCGCGTGTTGACCATCAAGGTGCTTGCCAGCAAACTCGACACCCCTGCAATGCTGCTCCTCCGAGACGTCCTGCAAATGCTCGAGAACTCCGCAGACAAAGCAGAGGACGCCGCAGACGCAGCCCGCATGGTCTCCATGATAATGTAGGCACCCCTATGCCTAAAACCAAAGTTGAACTCATAGAAAACTTTCTCGTCGTCTGGAACCCCAGCGAAGGCTCCCAACTCTACAAGACCGCCTACTACGGCAAACCCGTGGGCATCGCCAAACCAAAAATCCCCGAGTTCGACGTGCCCTTGGTGCTGGACTTGATGGAGGGGCTGTATTTGGCGGAGACGGAGAAAATCGAAATCATCGAAAACCCCGACGCAGCCAAAGTGAGCCTCAAAACTCTTCGCTCCAAAGCCAAACAACTCTACGACGAATTCGAAGAAAAATACGCCGTCTACCATGACCTACGCGACAGCGGCTTAATTGTTACGCCCGGCATCAAGTTCGGCTGTGACTTCGCGGTCTACAAGTACGGCCCAGGAGTGGAGCATGCACCTTACATGGTTACTGTCAAGAGGTCGGACAGCGAAATATCAGCCACTGAAATCGTTAAAAACGGCCGTTTAGCAACGACGGTGCGTAAGCGTTTCATCATAGCCGTGCCCGACTTAGCCGCTAAAAAAATAAAGTACCTGATGTTTAAGTGGTTTAAGGCTTAGTTAACGCTGTTTTTTCTCGATGAGTATGTTTGCAGTGTCTTTTTTGAGTAGGTTTTGCTGATTGGGCTTGTATTTATCCAGCGGTAACGCGATTAGTGCCTGTTTGATTTTGTCGTTGTAGACGCTGGTTGCCTCTACAACGTTGGCGAGGGCTTGGATTGCTTGCCGTGATGTTATGAATTTCTCGTCGGCGCAACACTCCATATACTTGTTTAGGATGGCGCTGAATTTGCCCTCTTTGTCCCACCTGACGTTTTCCGCAATCAGCATCAACCCGATGCTCCGTTGATACGAGTTATCATCAAAGAGCTTCTCCTCCAGTTTATCCCAGTGTTCATAGACATGGGGAAAATCGTGTGAGTTGGCTTGCAGAAGCAGAAAAGCGTTGTATCGGAGTTTATCGTCTTTTTCGCTAAGCACCATGACCAGGTATTCTATGTCTGTTTTTGTCAGGTTTTTTGCTGCTTCCGTTATGCTGCCTTTAGGTATAGCTTTTAATTCTTCAGTATTCATGCCTATCACGTTACAGTTACGGGGTTGATTAGTTGGCGATTATGGTTTGGTTCTGGAATTCGCCCCTGATGTGCTGGTGCGGATAAACCTTCGTAGCCGTCAACGAACAGCCCTCTTCGAGTACAACGTCGTCTGCGATTACGCTGACCGCGGTGACTTTTGTGGGTTTACTACAGCTTGAATTAACCACCACATGACGCCCGATAATGCTGTCATGTACCTCAGCGTTGTCACCTATTATTACACGGTCCATGACTGCAGAGTTAGTGATCACTGCGTCTTTACCGATACGGGTATAGTTATCGATGCAACTGTTTACTATGCGTGCGCCATCTTCTATTTGGCAATGTCGCCCAATCAGTACGGCGCCTTCGATTAAGATTTTTTTCTGTTTAATCTTCTGAATGGTCTCTAAGCGACGTTTCTCGGAGTCGTTGCTTTCGCCCTGCACCCAAACCATTGAGTCGCTGCTTAATCTGCCGCCGAAATCGTTTAGCGTGGAGAATCCGCCGTGTAAGAGGTTTTTCATGGCTTCAAGGTAGCTTTTAGGTGTGCCCACGTCGAACCAACTGCCCTTAAGAGTGTAACCATAGACAGGTCGTCCAGTCGAAATAACGTATGGTATGAAATCGTAGCCAAAGTCCAATCTGTTTTTTTCTTTGATGATTTGCTGCACCCCTTTCTCCCTGAAAATCTTACGCACCTCAGGCGAAATAACGTAGAGGCCTGTGTTGGCGAGGTTGCTGGGGGCGTCTTTGGGCAGGGGTTTCTCGACGAAGCGTTGGATGCGACCGCATTTGTCGATGTCGGCAATGCCTAACCCCTCCACGTTGTCAACCTCACGCAGCACGATAGTTAAGGCGGCTTCTTTTTCACGGTGAAAGTCCAGGAGGCTTTTTACTTTGAGGTCAAAGATGTTGTCGCCCTGCACAGCAAAAATGGGACTGTTAAGTTCGTAGTATTCCATGTTTATGCGTGCGGAGTCGGCGCTGCCCAAATCAGGCACGTTAGGCTGATATTTAATGTGGATGCGGGGTTTGATGTTGTAGCGGGCGGAGAACCCAGAGCCTGATTCGAAATAGTCGAAAAGGTCTCGGTAGTTGGTGTAGCCTTTAACGCCGAATATGAAGTTGCGTATGCCTTGGCTTGCGAGTGACAACAACGAAAACTCTACTAGGGGACGGTTGAGTAGGCGCAGGCAGGCTTTGCTGGTTTCAGCCGTTAGCGGCAAGAGACGGGTGGCTTTTCCGCCGACAGGTATAATCACTCGGATTTTTTCAGGAGCATACTTATCGCCTACTAAAGGTGCGTAATTGTCACTCAAACATATTCACCAACAACAGTGTCTGCATTGATACGGTGTGCGCTTGGGTTTTTATTGTTTCTCATTTACCGCTTAGCCGCCAAAGCAGTTTACATTTGTTTCTTAAATGTCGGTAACCGCATCAAATGTACTGTTACTCCACATGCAATAACCACAAGCACAAGCTGTGCAACCAAAATCTCATCCACAATAAAAAAGGTTGAATAAAGAATCGTCGCCCACAAAATCGTCAAAGCCACGATTTTCGTTTTCATCGGTATGCCTTTTCCAGCTTGATAATTCTTTATGTATTCGCCGAACCAGCGGTTGTTTATCAGCCACTTATGCATGCGTTCTGAACTTCGCAGGTAACAGGCGGCGGCAACTAAAAGGAAAGGCGTGGTGGGCAAAATGGGCAAAAAAATTCCTACCGCTCCCAAAGCAAGAGAAATCGTGCCTGCAACCAATAACAGTGCTCTCACGACCCGTTGCTTTTTGGAACTGGAGGTTTTTTCTGACATGATAATCCATCTTCTAAAAATGAGGTCGACCATAAAATGGTTGTGGGCAGATAATATTTTTATTACTAACTTCAACCAACATAGGTAACTCAACGGTCATGAAACATGAGTAAACTCGGCGGCTTCATACGGTTAATACGTCCAGTGAACTGCGCTATGATGGGTTTTGCTGTACTGGTAGGCGCGGTCCTTGCCAGCCCCATATTGGGCAGCCTCAACTGGCTCGCCGTCCTCTTCGGATTTGTCACCGGTTTCACTTTCTGCGCCGCCGCCATGGTAATCAACGATTACTACGACCGCAAAATCGACGCCATCAACGAACCCCAACGCCCCATACCCAGCGGCACCATAAAACCCGCCGAAGCCCTCGCCTTCATGGGTGTGCTCATAGCTGTTGGCTTCTTATTCGCAGGCTTAGTCAGCATCCTATGCGTCATCGTAGCCGCCCTATCCCTCGTCATCACCGCAACCTACCTCACTGTAGGCAAAAAAAGCGGATTACCCGGCAACTTCCTCGTAAGTGCCTGCGTAGCCATCCCCTTCATCTACGGCAGCGTTACCGCAATCGGCACTGTAGGCTTAAACGTGCTTCTTTTTGCGTCGATGGCGTTTCTCTCTAACACGGGCAGAGAAATCACCAAAGGCATCGTTGACGTCAAAGGCGACAGTACGGAGGGCGTTAAAACCCTTGCTGTGCGTTTCGGAGAAAAAAGCGCCGCCGTCACCGCAGTCGCATTTTTCATATTTGCTGTCGCCCTTACCCCCATCACCTGGTACCTTGGGTTGGTAGGCGTCTGGTTTATCCCCTTTGTCTTAGTCACCGACATCGGACTCATCGCCTGTTCCGCGCTTCTACTGCTGGATCATTCGCGGGAGAAAGCTAGGCGAATCAAAAAAGTGGTGCTCTACCTGTTCTTGGTTGGGTTGCTGGCGTACCTTTTCGGAGTAATAAGATAAACATTGTAGTAACCAGCTTTGGGCTTAGCATTTATTTGTAAGCCTTTGAACGATAAGCATATTAGCGCTCAATTCTCATTGGTCCAATCGAGGATTTGACGGTCAATGGAAATGCCCCCGATATTCTATGAAGTGCACAGCGGTCTGCCCAGAGAAGGACCAGGCAGCAACGAATCAACCCAGCGAGCATTCAAAACGCTCAAAAATTTACCGACAAAACCACGCATACTTGACATTGGCTGTGGTCCCGGAATGCAAACCATCGAGTTAGCGAAACTCTCCAGTGGACAGATAGAAGCCGTAGATAATCATCAACCCTTTCTGGACCAATTGAATTCAAGCGCCAAAAAAGAAGGGCTAAGCGACAAGATAAAGACAGTTAAAGGCGACATGTTCTACCTCAAATATGAAAAAGACAGTTTTGATATAGTCTGGTGTGAAGGTGCAATATTCATCATTGGCTTTGAGAAAGGTTTGTGTGAATGGAGACCGCTACTAAAAAACGGCGGTTACATGGTTGTTTCGGAGCTTTCCTTTTTTAGAGAAGATTTGCCCCAAGAACTGGCGGTTTACATGAAAGAAATGTATGCTGGTCTTGAAGGCTCAGAGGCAAGAAGTGTCGAAGCTAACCTTGAAACTGCTAAGGAAATTAGTTTTAAGGTTGTTGATTCTTTTGCGCTTCCTAAGAGCGGTTGGTGGGACAATTATTACTTGCCAATAGAAGCAAAACTGCCCCAACTCAAAGCCAAACACAAAGACGAACCAGAAGCGATGCAGTATCTTGCTGGGGAAGAGCGAGAAATCGAAATGTACCGCAAATACAGCGACTACTACGGCTACGCATTCTACGTACTACAGAAACTGTAGTATCCTTTTCACATTTTTGGAATTCTGCGTTTGTTCAGCGCCGTTTTGTCGTATTAACCGTTAGAGGAATACTTTGTAGATTGGGTGGGTTTCTTCCAGAGGTTTTCTTCCCAAATCCGCTGCCGCGGAAGCAAGATAAATGTCAGTTATGGCCACTGCGGGAAAAACCCACTGAGCCTGCTCCACAGGGCCAAACATCAGATAGTTTGCACCTGCCATCTGCATGATAGTGTTAGTTGCTGTGACGGTTCCTTTGCGGTACTCTTTTGCGATGTTTGCTTTAACCCAGCCCATGGTTGTGACGACGTTGCCGCTGCCTAAACCCGTGGGGTAGCCGTATTTATCTCGGAAAATGCCCAAAGCGCGGACGGCTGAGCCCATGTCGGGGGTAAACGCTGGGATTGCTGTGTCGATGAACGACTGTGTCACGCCTGCCTTCTCAGCCAGTTCTAATGCATGCTGAAGAATCTCCGTCTTGCCCTCTACGGTGTTGTCTGCTGGGTTGTTGGCAAGCACAATCGCAGATTTTATGCCACACTCTTTGAGGTTTGCGAGTTCAGCGTCTGATTCGCCCTTGTAAACCGAGTTGTAAATACACCGCTCAGTTAAGCCCATCTTGTGTACCAGTTTAGCGGCTGCCATGCGAGCGTTTGGGCTCATCGCATCAAGAACCAGAGGTGCGTCGGTGTGGCTTGCCATGAAGTCTATGTATTTTTCAAATGCTGCCTCTGTAGTTCCAACCACGTCAAAGCCGAAGGGAACTCCGGTTATGTCGCTTTGGGTTTGCATGGTTTCAATGAAGCTCTCAGCAGCTTTTTCGTCAAAGATGCCTTTGTTGGGGTCCAAAACCATTTTTTGCCCAAGCCAAAAAATTGAGCCTACTAGAAAAGTCGGGAGTTCTCCTGGTTGGCCTCCGATTTTTGTTTTACCAACGGAGTATATTTTTTGAGTGTTTTTGAATGTAAAAGACGTGTTGTTGTCTCCTTTTTTTGCGCTTAGCTGGTATTGTTATTGTTTGGGCAAGTTTATAAGATAATTGAAAAGGGAATTGAAAAGTGGAATATTTCTGGCTGTGACATCTTCTGTTCTCTTTGTATTCGGCTCGAAAAAACAAGGGCTAAACTAATAGAGCTTTAAAAGTGGGTTTAGGCACATCCTAAGAGCGAGATAGAACGGGCGGTGGGATAAAGACTCTATTTGTCACTTCTATAATTACAGTTAGAACAATACCAACCTATATTTGGCGTAAACCTAAGCTCGTACTCATGGCATTGCGGACACTGAACTGCATCCCTACTGTCATTACCTACATTCACCATTTTAGGGCACCTCCTCAATGGTAAGACGTTTAACTTTACCGTTTTCTCTTTCTATTGCCATATTAATCGTCTGGTTAAGATACTGCTTGAATATGTCGTTAATTAGAGGCTCCAATGGGAAACTAACACAATTTTTGTTTAAATGAAGAATATCTTTACCCGCTCGGGATACCATAATAATTTTGCCAGTTCTAACTTTTACTTTTTTACCATCACTTTCAGTCTTCGTTATCCCCCTTGAACTTGTACTATCGTTTGTTGTTTTAAGGCTTTTCACTAGCTAATTCAAGTAACAGCCAGCCCCATTCAGAAGTCAAAAGACCCGCCCAGCAACTATTTGTTTCTTATTTTATTCTGAGCAACCGAAAAGTAACATGAATACCCACCAACCGCCAAGGTAACAGAACCCAAAAAAGCAGTCGCCTACACAGCCCCTAAGAAGATGATGAGCAAGGGCAACACCCTCTTCATCTAACAATAGAAAAACAAAACAGTGCCTGGCAACAAAGCGAAAAGGGGTGTTATGTCAGGTTTACCGTTGCAATGGCTGATAGGTCGCCTAAGTTGTTGAGTTTTACTTCTGTGTTGGAAACCGTATAGAGGACGTTGCCGATGTAGAGGGTGCGTGTGACCCAGTCGTTTTGAGTGTTATAGTAGTCATAGCTATTGCGGAGGTAGCCGTTGTTGCCGAGCAGGGAGGGGTCAAGGTGGGTTATGGTGCCTTTTAGCGTTAAGCCGCCTTCTACGCTTATGATAAAGACGTATGCGCCTTGCCAAACCGTTTGGCCGTAAGCTGAATCGCCATACTGCTGCTTATCATATTCGCTTACCAACGCCAGGTTCACGGGGATGACCAGGAGGTTCTTGGATTTGTCAAAGAGAAACGCCTTGGGGTCTGAGAGGGAAGCAGAATCTGTGCCTCTGTCGCCGATACTGTAGTTGGCTAACTGGACTGGGTTGTTTACGTTGCCTACGTCGAAGAGGGAAATCTTGAGTCCCTGATACCAAGCGAAGTCAGTTCTGTCCGAGGTCATAGCGTCTTTGCCTACGCCGATGAGGTGGGTTTCGTCATAGGGGTGGAGGTAGTCGGAGTAACCGGGGATTTTAAGTTCACCGAGCACTTTGGGGTTGCTGGGTTGGCTTAGGTCAATTACGAAGAGCGGGTCGGTTTGCAGGAAGGTGACGAGGTAGCATTTGTCGCCCATGAAGCGCACAGAGTGGAGGTTTTCGTTGGGGGCTAAGCCTTCGAGTTTGCCTGTAACGTTTAGGTCAGAGTTTAAGACATAAACGTTGTTGAATTGTCCATCGGTACCGTACCAGTTGGTGGCGATGCGGAAGTAACAGTTGTACTCATCCATCGCGTACTGGTTAATAGTGTTACCTGGCACGCTGCCCTCAGCTTGAAGGCTAAGCTGCAACCCGCTGATGGCTACGCGGTAGATGGTTGTGTAACTTCCTGAGTTCTGGTCCCAGTCAGGGTAGGTGATGTACATGTTGTTGGGGGAAACATACATGGTGCTTGCGCCACCAATCATAACCGTCATGTTCGTCGGCTGCATTGAGTCGTCGGCGATGTCGATGCCGTAGAAGCTTGTGAAAGTAAAGCTGGTGTCGTTGGTGTCAGCATAGTAGATGCTGCCCGGCGAAGCCACCGCCTTTGTATTTTGGCTCTCATAAACTTCAGGTAAAGCAACTAGGTTATTGTAGACCACAGCTGGTTGGCTGACCACAGCGTAGACGTCGTTGCCAATCATACGCGAGTTAAAGTAGCTGCCGCTGACCGTTAAATTACGGGTCAAAACAGGGTCGGCTTTGTCTGAAACATCATAGACGTTGATGTAGGTGTAGACGTTGCTTGAATAAGCTCTTAGCATGGGCACCATATCGTCGCTGCGTTCAGCACTGTAAGTGTAGATTTGGTATTTACTTGCTAAAACCACCAGTTTATTGCCGTCTGAACTCAAAAACAGACCAGCAGGTTCAGTCTCGTTGCCAAGCGAAATCTTTGAAACCACTTTGGCATCAGCTGGATTGGCGTCTAAAATGTAGACAGAGTTAACTTGCGATGATGAGAAGGCACCGTATAAGAAGTTGGTGTTCTGTGAAGTGGATGCAGTGTAAATGTAGTGGCCGTCGGTTTTCACTGTGTCGGCTTCATCTACGCCTTCAACTTGGACGTTGGTGGTTGAGAAATCCTCGACTGGTCCAACCCCGGCGTAGTTAGGTGTTTCACTGTTGGGTGCTGAACCAAGGGTGCCAGCGCTCTGCGGCATAGGCATGGGTGCTGGGTCACCGAAAAACTTGTTATCTACGGGTCCACCGCCAAACACGGTGCCGCTGCGTGAATTTGTATTTAAGTAATTTACGATTTCCTGTGTGGAAGAAAAAGTTTTCATGGCACCTGCCACCGGAGCCTGTGAAGGGAACACTATGGGGGCAACACCGAGAACGTAAACCATCGAAACAAGCACTACTGCACTGAGCACTGCTGCAACGGCGTACTGCTTTGTTTTCCGCTTAACTTCTCTTTGCACCATACACTTTTCCTCCAATCAACCATATAGGGCGACTTTATTTTATGCTATGCCCACGAACATAGTGTTCTAACATTTAGAATGGCCTCATACCCCAGACGCGGTAGGCTTCATACCAGAATACCACGCAAACGATGGCTCCAAACGAGATAATGAAGAGGTTGTCACGGGTGAAACTGTGAACCATAAGCGCCAAATAGAACACGTAGAACAACGTCGAAAACAAAGCGTAGAAGAAGTATCTGGGAAACAATAGCTTGCCTAGCTTCACATAATGCCTAAGCACACCAATCTTGACCTCACCCACCAAAGTGTAGTGGCCGCCGACCTCCTGTTTCTGCACTAACCCCAATTCACGGAGTTGTTCAAGGTGGTGGAAGGCTATGCTGGGGCTACTGAAGTGGAGGGCGCGCTGGACCTCTCGGACGCCCGCTGGATTACCGTTTTTTAGCAAAAACCAATACACTTTCCAAGCTTTGCCCCGTAATGCGTATTCTAGCTCTGTTTCGTTGCTCCCGTTCAAGCAATAAACCCCTCAGAGAAGAGTAATCGACGCTTGGAAATATAAGTCCAACCATTAGAACAGGCTGTTCTTACCCAGAAAAGAAAAAGCTGATTTGAGGCGGTCAGTGTCCTGAGTGGGTGAAGAGGATGAGCATGCCGCATTTTGGGCATTGATGATAGAGGGGTCGGCCTTTGTTGTCGCATTTAAGTTCCATTTCGACGTAGCAGTCGGGGCAGAGACGCGGAGTATCCATTAAGGTCACATAAAATAGGGGTTATTCTAAAAATATAACCGTTACGCAGAACCGCCAGGTGCAAAGGGCAGCGTCAGCAAATTAAAAAAAATAAAAAAAGGAAATGGTTAGGCTTTGGTTTTGTCTGCGCTAGACATTCCCGGTGGAAGATCGGGGAAGTTTGCGCTGACACGTTGCTCTGCGACGGTGGCTGCTTCGGAGAGTATTTTGGCTGCGTCCTCGTTGACGTTTTCGAAATTCAGTGACATGCCACTGCTTGTGCCTGCTTCGAACATCAGTCCGCTTAGCATGTTGCCGATGTCGCCGAGTTCGTTTTCTGCTTCGGGCAATACGCCGACTAAGCCGACGCTTACGCTGCGCAAGACGCCGATGCATGGACCCAGCATGGCGCATACGTCGCCGAGTTCAGAGACGGTTTTGATTCTCAGTGACACTTGGTCGAGTGCTAATCTGGCGTTCATGACGAGTTTGCTCATTTTGCGGATTTCAGCGAGTTCGGTGGCGTAGATGTTGGCGTGGGATTGGTCGTGTTTGGTGTAGGCGTCGACGAGTTTAGCGAAAAGAGCCTTGTCTTTTTGCGTGAATCGTTCGTTTGCTTGGTCGAGTCTGTTGATTTGCAAGTCGAGTTTTCTGACTGCAAATTCAAGCCGTGGTTTTAGCGGTGATGGAGGTGAAAAGGTTTCTTTTACGGCAGTGGTAAAGCTGTCGCCTTCTCTTGGTGCTTCCCATTTTTTAGCGAAACGTTCAGACATGTAAACATCCTCTTGAGATGCGATATGGAATTAGGCTTTTAACCATTGCTAACATGCAGATATATACGTTAAAACGCAATTGCCGCAATCTGCCTGTAGGAAAAGGGAATTAAGGCTTTTTTGGGTGTTTCTAGCGCTTTTTGGGCTGACTCTAATCTGATTTTACAGTTTCCCTTTCCAGCAGACTTAGCAGACGGCTCTGTTTTGGTTTCTGTAATGGAAAAAGGTTGCTGGCTGGTTGAGGAGCAAACCACAAGCAGAACACCAATTTCGATTTAACACGTACAATTACCTCTATCCACCTGTGGCGCTTGATAAAAAAGGAAAAGCACAATTGCATAGAAAAACTTTAAAGGCACCGACAAACCGCATCTGTATGATGCCCAATTGAAGCTCCTAATCAGCCCCATCAACGAAACAGAAGCCCTAGAAGCCATACTGGGCGGCGCAGACATAATCGACGTTAAAAACCCCAAAGAAGGCGCATTAGGCGCCAATTACCCCTGGGTTATCAAAAAAATCGCGGATTTAACCCCTAAACCCATCGAAGTCAGCTGCGCACTCGGCGACGCCCCAAACCTTCCCGGCTCCTTCTCACTCGCCGCACTGGGCGCTGCATCGTTGGGCGTTGACTACGTTAAAGTCGGATTGTACGGCGTAAAAACCCGTGAAGAAGCGGTTTTCTTGTTGCAGCAAGTCTGCAGAGCCGCCAAAGACTGCAACCCCAAAGTCAAAGTTGTGGCAACAGGCTACGCAGACGCCAAAAAAATAGGCACACTAGACCCAGCGCTTATTCCTCAAATCGCCAGTGAAGCAAAAGCTGACGTGGCCATGCTTGACACAGCCATCAAAGACGGCAGTTACCTCTTTACTCACCAAACCGCCCAGCAACTCCAAACTTTCGTCGAAAACTCCCATGCCTCGGGACTGCAGGTGGCACTGGCGGGGTCGCTGCGCAAAGAGGACCTGCCCATAGTTTACCGTTTAGGCGCCGACATTGTGGGTTTACGGGGTGCCGCATGCACCAGCAGCGACCGCGAAAGGGGCACAATAACCCGTGAACTCGTCGCTGAATTGGCTGAAATCGTTAAACTGTTGCAGAGGGCTTAGCCTTGCAGCTGAAAGGCTGTGGCAGAAAATCGGTTTTAGACGAGCTTAAAGCCCGTAGTCTACAGAACCAGCGGTACAGCAGCGGCAGAATCCTCTGTTCCATGTGCACCCAACCGCATTCCATAGCTAAAAAAGCGTATGACCTTTTTTTTGAAACCAACTTGGGCGACCAAGGTCTATTTCCCGCCGTTGCACAACTTGAGAAAGAAGTGATTGCACAACTCTCTGATTTACTTAACGGCAAAGGCATCTGCGGCTTCATCGTGTCGGGGGGCACAGAAGCAAACCTCCTTGCGCTCTTAATAGCAAAAAACACAGCCAAAAAGCCCGCTCCAGAGGTTGTTCTGCCAGCGTCAGCCCATTTCTCCTTTACAAAAATCTGCCGCTTACTAAACCTGAAACCCATTTATGCCCCGTTGGATAGTGCCTACAGGGTCGATATCAAAGCGGTTGAAGGGCTCATCAGCGAAAACACCGTGGCTTTGGTAGGCACCGCTGGAACCGCTGAACTTGGCGTCGTAGACTCCATCGAGGCGCTCTCAGACATCGCCGTTGCGCATGGGTTGCATTTGCATGTGGATGCGGCTTTCGGCGGTTTAGTCCTGCCTTTCCTGCCAAACGCCATTTATCCTTTCGATTTCAGGCTCGAAGGCGTCAAATCCGTCACTGTAGACCCCCACAAAATGGGCATGGCAGCTATACCCGCGGGCGGCATACTCTTCCGAAACCCCGAAATGCTTGAAGCCCTAAAAACCGAAACCCCCTACCTCAACGACCAAGCCAACTACACCTTTGTCGGAACAAGGTCAGGCGCTTCTGCAGCGTCTGCATGGGCCGTGTTTCGACTACTTGGCAGGGAAGGCTTCCAACAAATCGTTGCTGAGTGCATGAGAAATACCGCATATCTCGCTGATGGGCTAAGAAAAGCAGGGTTCAGCCTTGTATGCGAACCAACCGTAAACGTGGTGGCATTCCAAAGTAAAAACACCAAGCTTACTGCACAGCGGCTTTGGAAACGGGGTTGGTTTGTCTCCTACATCCCACGCTATGACTGCATACGCGTCGTGGTTATGCCCCATGTAAAACGTAGGCATGCCCAAGCATTTTTGTCGGAGTTAACGACAGAAAAGCTTTAACACTTTGCGAAGCTCAATTTGCCTGAAGGCTGAAATTTGAAGATAGTCGTTTACGAGCATGTGTGCGGCGGCGGATACGCTGGGCAACCTTTGCCGATGGGTGTTTTGGCGGAGGGTTTTGCCATGTTGCGGTGTGTCGTCGCTGATTTTAGGGCTGTGGGGCATCAGGTTACGGTTCTGCTTGATTCACGGCTCTATAGGCTTAGTCCCCCGCTTGAAGCTAACTACACCTCGCAGGTCCTATATGCTGATGAGCCAAAAAAGCTCCTCAACAACTTGGTCAAGAACAACGACGCCGTCTACGTTATTGCGCCTGAAACAGGGCAGACCCTGCAGTCGTACGTGCAGGTCGTTGAGATAATAGGGAAGCTCTCATTAAACAGTCCATCCGACGCCATAGCAAAAGTCGCCGACAAAGCCGACCTCTATGAGGTCTTGCAAAAAAACGGTTATGCAACACCCAAAACACTGGTGTTAAATGTTGCCGACAGCCCCCAACAGATTGAACAAGCCATCGCATCTCAGCTTGCATACCCTGTCATCTTTAAACCTGTGGATGGAGCAGGATGCAGCGGAATAAACCTTGTAGCGTGTACCCAAGACATCGGTGTCGCTCGAACCAAAATCAGAGCCGAAACCAAAAACCCACGCTTCATCGCCCAAGAAAGAGTTGAAGGCGAACCGGTAAGCGTTAGCCTGCTTTCAAACGGCACAAAGGCAGAGGCAATGACTTTGAACAGGCAGCAAATAACCTTGGTAGCTGGGGCAGAGTCAAGTTATGTTGGCGGTTGCGTCCCGTTTAAGCACCCCAAAAAAGAGGAAGCCATGGCTTTGGCTGAGCGGGTTGTTGGCTCTTTTGGCCTTCGAGGCTATGTTGGGGTGGACTTGGTTTTGGGGCAAGAAAAAATCTTTATCCTCGACATCAACGCACGTTTAACAACCTCATATGTTGGGTTGCGCCAAGTCGTTGGCTTCAACATTGCCCAAGCACTCATCAAAGCGGTTACCACCAGGGAATTGCCCCAAAAACCGAGGCCGTTAGGTGTTGCTTGCTTCTCAAAAACCCAAATCTCCCAACCTAACCTCGCAGCTTACCGCAGAGCCGCCAAAATTCCCGGAATAATAGCGCCGCCCTTTCCACTGCCTGATTGCACCGACGGTGTTGCCATGACCATGGGCTATGGAGAAACCATGCTGGAAGCTCAGGCTCGTTTAGAAGAAGCTAAAAAGATGCTTAGTCGCATTATTGTTTGAGGCTGAGAGTTTGTTTACCGCTTTAGGGTTTGACATCGGAGGCGCCAACACCAAAGCCGTGTGCCTGCAGGTAGAAAACGGCAAGGTACTCAGTGTGGGGGTGGCGGTTGAGTATTTTCCCGTCTGGGAGGACCCCGACAGACTCAGCAATGCGCTTTTGGCGCTTAAAGAGACGCTTTCTGCAGCGCCTGACGTGGTGGGCGTCACCATGACCGCTGAACTCTCTGATGCCTACCAGACCAAACGGGAGGGCGTAAACCGAATTCTATCCTGCGTCAAAACTGCTTTCCCTCACACGGCGATTTCTGTTCTAAACACCGACGCCCAAATGGTCACAGTGGAAATAGCCAAAGCTAACCCCCTCAGTGTCTCAGCAGCGAATTGGGCAGCAACCGGCTGGCTAGTAGCCCAGCACCTCCCAAACGCGGTCGTTGTGGATATCGGGAGCACCAGCACAAGCATAGTTCCCATTGCAAGCGGCAAATTAGCTGCAAAGGGCAAAACAGACCTCGACAAACTCGTCTGTGGCGAACTCGTCTACACAGGCAGCCTGCGGACCAATGTAGCGGCTATTGTGCACTCCATTCCTCTGCGAGGCGGTGTTGCGGGGGTGTCTTCGGAGCTTTTTGCCCAATCAGGCGACGTACACCTAATCTTAGGCAACATGGGCATAGAGGATTACACCTCTGAGACAGCGGATGGAAGGGGAAAAACCCTTGCAGAAGCATACGCGAGGCTTGCAAGGGTAGTGTGCGCCGACACCGAGATGCTTACACAGCAAGAACTCTTTGACATGGCACGATACACTTATGCACAGCAACTCAAGCAGGTCGCGGCGGGCTTAAGCAAGGTATATGCATATACCAAGGCGCTGGCTAAAGAGGTTCCAGTCGTGGTGACGGGACTCGGGAGGATTTTTCTTGCACGCAAAGCCGCCCAGCAAATAGGTGCCGACAAAATCATTGAGTTGGACCAATTGCTGCCCAAGCAGGCGGTTATTGCCACTCCTGCCGCTGGTATTGCTCTGATGGCTGCAAACCACTTCACGGGAGAAGCGAACGCTTGGATGTAACCGTTGTGAAAGTTGGCGGCAGCTTGGCTAATCAACCCCAAAAACTGCGGGCATTATGCAACAAACTATGTGAGCTCTCTCTTAAGCACGCGTTGGTTATGGTGCCCGGCGGTGGCGAATTCGCGGACACGGTGCGGCAATTCGATAAACGCTTCAGTCTTTCAAATCAGGCGTCGCATAAGATGGCGATTCTGGGCATGGACCAGTATGGCTGGTTACTGCTGGATTTGATACCTGCTGCGGTCGCTTCAACTGGTCTTCAAGAAGCGCGAAAGGCGTTGGCTGAAGGCAAATTGGCTGTTTTCTTGCCTGCCAAGTTTATGCTAAAAGGAGATCCCTTGGAGAACTCTTGGTCAGTTACCTCTGACTCGATAGCACTCTACATCGCCCACAGGTTGTATGCAAAGCGACTTATGCTGGTCACGGATGTCGACGGCGTCTACTATGCTGACCCTAAGACAAACCCCAAGGCGACTCTCATAGAAGAAATATCATCGCATAAATTGTCTACCCTAAAGCGCACCAGTGTGGATTCAGCGTTGGCGGGGTTGCTGTTGAAGTGGAGGATGGATTGCTTCGTGCTCAACGGCGCTTACCCTGACCGCGTAGAAGCAGTTTTAGAGGGACAAAAAACTGTCTACACCCATATCAGCCACTGAGTAAGGAATAAATAAAAAAAATAGAAAAGGGAAAGTACTGGCTTAGATCTTTTTCTTGTCTAAAACTTCACGGAAGGTCTTACCGCAGCAGTCGTAGAGTGCAATTGTAAGCTGGGTCCGTTTGCCTTTTTTGTCAGGCTTCCCGGCCATCTTCCAAGTTTTTTTAGCGTTCTTTACTTCCTTTCCACAAGTAGGACATTTTGCCATGGGTATTCCTCTGATTCAACGTTATCGCATGTATTTGTTTAAAATACTTTCTATATGTTGCTTATAATATGGCTAAAATGAGCTTCTTTTATGTGGCAACATGGAAGAAACATGGGTTTTATTGTAAGTAAGCAAGCGCTTGAGGCAATCCAATGCGCGGGCGTAATCAAATATTAAGGTGAAAATGGATGGTTACTGTGCATGCGTATGTCCGTTGTTGGATTAGATTTGGCGGGTGTCGAGACCCGACCAACAGGCTTCTGCACACTCATAGGTATGAAAGTAGAGACATCACTGTTATACAGCACTGAAGAAATCATCCAAAAAACCTTTGCGTCCAGCCCAGTCCTCATCGCCATCGACGCCCCCCTCTGCCTTCCGCCCGGAAGAAAATCCATCGAAGAACGTACAGCAAACCACCTAAGAGAAAGCGACCGCATACTACTCAAAATGGGCATCAAACTCTTCCCCATCACCTTGGGACCCATGCGTAAATTGACAGTGCGGGGCATAAACTTGAAAGCCATTTTTCAAGCAAACGGCTTTAGAGTCGTTGAGGCTTACCCAGGCGGCGCACAAGATGTACTGGGTATACCGCGCAAACAGAGGGGCATTGAGAAACTTAGGCATGGCTTGGAAAACTTGGGCATCGAGGGGTTGCACTGCGGCATGAGCGATCATGAACTTGATGCTGTGACATGTGCTTATGTGGGAAAACTATTCCTTGAGGGAAACGCCGTGGTTTACGGTGACCCCGAGGAAGGTATTGTTATGCCCAAAGGAAAAAAATAGGAAACGGAAAAACGGTCTTATTTTATCCATTTTGCTATGTTGGGTTTCTCTCTTTTGGCTTTTCCCTGCGCTGACTTGGGGTGGCCGATTATGAGGGGAACGGTCATCTCAAAGTTTTCTGGCACACCAAGTTTGCGAAGCACTTCTGGCTTACTGTTCAGAAACTGGACAAAGCCCATGTAGCATGTTCCAAGACCTAGTTCATAGGCTTTGAGGAACATGTTCTGTGCTGCTAAGACACTGTCCAGCAAATTCACATTACTCCACTGGGGGTCTTTTTCGGTGCATATGAGAACCAGCATGGGGGCGTTGTAGCAGATTATGTCTTTGTCAGTTGAAAACTGCTCTGTAAGCGGCGGCATGTTCCTTTTTACGAGTTCCTTGGTTTCATCGGAAACCATCTTTATCAGGTTCTTATCCTCGATAATGACGAAACGCCATGGTTGGCGACCCATTCCAGTAGGCGCCCAAACACCCGCCTCTAAAACTGCGTCTAAATGCTCTTTAGAAACTGGCTCATCAGTGTAAGCCCTAACACTTCTTCTGCCTCTTATCGCGTCATCTAATTCCATATTAAAACCTCATTTCATAGTCAGAACCAGGTGAGTAATAAAGCGATTGGTGTGCCCTCGAGGGGTAGGAATAGGAGTTGATTTGTTGAGCAACACGTTATTATTGAAGCCCCAACAACATAGTATTTGTCACTGATTTTTTAGGATTCACTTCTGGGGTTTGTCAATGTTAAATGTAGGATTGACTGGTAAAATTGAGCTATCGAATTTTGTAGACATCGTGGGTGAAAAGCAAATCCAAACAGTGCGTTCGCTGGGTGACAAGCTAAAGGGCAAATCGGTCACGCATATAAACTCAACCTCGTTTGGCGGTGGAGTAGCCGAAATTCTCCATAACATGGTCCCCCTAATGCGTGATGCAGGTTTAGACGTACAGTGGGAGGTCATCAAAGGAGACCTCGCCTTCTTCAACATCACCAAGAAAATGCACAACGCATTGCAAGGAGCCAACCTTGTTCTCAGTAAAGAAGAAGAGCAAGCCTATTTGGAAAACAACAAGACGAACAGCGAAGCAGCAAACCTCGATGCCGACATCGTTATGGTCCACGATGCCCAACCAGCCGCGCTTATACAATACTCCTCTAACAGGAACTGTTGGATATGGCGATGCCACATAGACCTCTCCACACCTAACGTAGCTGTCTGGGGCTTTCTAGAGCCCTACATCGCACGCTATACCGATGCAGTCTTTACAGCAAAAGAATACGTCGTGCCCAGCCTAATTGTTCCAGCGCTATCAATAAGACCACCCTCCATTAACCCCCTTAGCGAAAAGAACCGAGACCTCACAGATTCAGAGGTGCTATCCGTTTTAACCCATTATGAAGTCAAGCCTGACCAGCCGATCATCACACAGGTAGGACGATTTGACCCCTGGAAAGACCCTTCAGGCGCAATAGACGTTTACAGGCTAATCAAAAAGCAGTTCCCAACTGTCCAACTCTTACTCATCGGGGGAATGGCAACTGACGACCCTGAAGGCTGGCACTACTTCGAAAAAACCGCGCGGCATGCCGAGGAAGACCCCGACATCCACCTCCTGTTAACAGATGCAAAAGGCATGAAGGATGTGGAGGTTAACGCTTTCCAACGTGCCTCGCAAGTCGTTTTGCAGATGTCAACGCGTGAAGGCTTCGGCTTAACGGTCGCTGAGTCTCTGTGGAAGGGTGTTCCAGTTGTGGGGAGGAGTGTCGGCGGGATTCCGCTTCAGGTGGTGGATGGTCAAAACGGTTTTTTGGTCAATTCGGTGGAGCAGGCAGCTGAACGTGTGCTGTTCTTGTTGAAGAACAGAGAAAAAGCCAAACAGTTAGGTGTAAACGGGAAAGAGCGGGTGCGAGAGCGTTTTTTGATAGTCAGCCATGTCCGTGATTATCTGATTCTCTTTAATGATTTGTTATCAAATCAGAACTATCTTTTTTCATAAAACACTGGGGCAATTGCTGCAAAAACAGGAATACTCGTGTAAAGACTTTTGTTTGTTATTAGGGTGGTGCCGAGGGCAGGGTTTGAACATGCGACAACTCGGTCTTCAGCCGAGCGCTCTCCCAGGCTGAGCTACCTCGGCACATTTCCTGGGATAGTTCCTCATTTAAGAGAAACTACTTAGGTTGTGGCAAGGATGCTTATTTACGTTTTCTTTGATTAAAAATTTAGCAGCCTAACTGACGAGGCTTTGGGCAATTTGGGTTTTAGCGACTCTTTGGGTTATGTAGTAGCTTATGGGAATAACGATGAGTGGCACTGTAACGTTATACACGATTATTAGCGGCATCGTTGAGAGAACAAGCGCATACGACGCTGACATGCTTAAGCCAGAAACCAACGACACCAAAAAACCATAGATAAAGTAGTCGCAGGGGAGCATCAATAGTACTCGAGTGAAAACGCTAAACCCCGTGTAAGCAACAACAGGTCTGCCTAAAACGTTGCCGGAGTTCTGAGCCTTAAGCTTGCGTTGAGTGATTAATCTATCGGAAATAAACACTCCAAGCAACATAGTTGTGACCGCCAGAAAGTAATATGGTGGACCATAAACTCCTGCTGGTGTCGTGGGTATTGCTATATTAATGATCATATTGAGGAAAGCGATTGATAAACCGATTAAGGGGCTGAAGAGTAAAAAAGCCACAACCAAAACGATGTCGCCCATTTGATAGCTAAAGGCAGGCAAGAAAGGGGCTGGAAATCTGAAAAAATTTAGTGCAGTTGTCAGAGCAGTAAATGCAATAATTACTGCCACAGTTTTAGGTTTCATATTCACGGTCAGATTTTTTTAATAATTATTATTTATTATAATAAAAGCTTTTTCCATGTACTCTATTTGTCGCTAACATGTCCTTGTCTTTAGGGGATGGATAGACTTCGGCTTTTTTCACTTAGGATTGATCCGAAATTTGGCGATAGCGGGAATTCGGCGTTGTCGATACAGGAAATTTTCACGTGCTGTACAAACATTATTTTTTTAACTTGCTCCACGATGTCCTGAATGCTTTTGAGATCGGTTATAAATGCTATAGACAAAATATCGAATGGCGCCATCAACTCGGTAGTTATGAAGATGTTGCGGATTCTTGCAAGTTGCGAAATAATCACCGCTTTATCCCCCTCCGACGCAATGGTGATGAACAAGAACAGTTTTCCTTGATATCCCAATTTGGACATATCTATGGATGCTATGCAGTTGTTGACTACGAGCCCTTTCTTTAACTTTTCAAACCGCCTTCTAACCGTATAGGGTGAAGCGCCTACTCGCTGGGCAATAGTCACAAACGGTAATGAGGCATCCTTTAACAACTCGCTTAATATGAGATAGTCAAGCCTATCCATCATTCTTCTACTCTTTTTAACGGATTAAGATCAATATTTTCAAAGGATAAAGTCGGAATTTTAGAATACACATTCACGATTACCTTTCGCACGCCAAAGCGTCGTCGAACAAGATCTATCTTCTCGTTTAAGCTCGCTATATTCTCAGCGTAGACTAGGGCGCAAAAATCGTATTCACCTATGCTGCTGGAGGGCTCGATTAGGCAAGTGTTGGTTTTTAAGAACTCTTTGAGCTCCTCAGTGTTGGAATTTGTTTGTACACCAATGAGTGCGGTTATTTGGAATCCTAGTTCTTCAAGGGCGGGAAAAAGAGTTGCTCCAGTTATGACTCCTAGCTTTTTTAAACGCTTAATGCGGTTTAAAACGGAGACAGATGAAATATCGCATATTTTTGCTATGTCACTCAGACTTGTCCGTGCATCTAAAATTAGCATTTTCAAAATCTTTGTATCGATTTCATCCATGTGGATTGATCAACTGTATTTTATTTAGCGAGATTATCCTTTTGGGTTAATAAATTTTGCCTAAATGTCTCAGCTAACTAAAGTTGATGCAGGCATGTTTCAACAGCTACTTCCTTAATCCAGACGGCAGAGTTGGATAATAAAAAAGTTTTTGACAAGAAAAAAACAACAAGAATTATATAGGGGGCACACAAGTGGTTGTTTTCAGGGAGATAAAGAAAAAAATGCACAAATTAGAAAACAGACTAAAAGTAGCAATCGCGACTATTCTGCTATTGTCAATCGTGGCAACAGCATTCTCTTATGCAACACCCATTGCCGATGCACGCACTCCAGGCTGGACAATCGACACTTACTGCTTCGTTAACGCTGCACCAAACCCAAGCGCAGTAGGCCAACCACTTTACCTCAACTGTTGGCTGAACTGGGTTCCACAAACCGCAAACAACATTTACGGTGACCGCTGGCCATTCACCATGGCCATCAAAGATGAAGACGGAACAGTCGTTGAAACCTTTAACCTCAAATCAGACGTTGCAGGCGCAGCCTACACTTCGTGGACACCAACCCACGCAGGTAACTACACCGTCGACGTCATATTCGCTGGATATAACATGACAGGCGAAAATCCACCTCCAGGAGGATGGACCGGTAGCTATGCGAGATACGCAGTATACATCGGCGACTACTACAAACCAAGCAATGCAACAATGGAATTCCAAATTCAAGAAGACGCCATCCCAACATACCCAAACACTCCACTTCCAACCGAATACTGGCAACGTCCAATTAACGCCCAGAACACCGAATGGTATTCTATAGGCGGTAACTGGCTTGGTCTTGGTATGAAGCTAGACTTCGGTGGAACAGGTCTCTACGACAACAACGGTGGCTACAACCCCTACAGCGACGGACCGAAAACCGGACACATTCTATGGACAAAACAAATAGCATTCGGTGGCCAAGTCGGCGGAAGCTCCAATGGTACAGGTGCAATGAGCGGTACTGAAGACAGCGTCTTCTATGCAGGTTTGCAATATGAAGGCAAATTCTCACCAGTAATCATTGCAGGTGTTCTCTACTACGCTAATCTGCCAACTGCTTCGAACATTCAAGGATGGACTGCACTTGACTTAAAGACAGGCGAAGTCATATGGAACAAAGCTACAACAATGCAACTAAGAATGGGTCAATTACTTGAATTCACTACACCCAACCAATACGGCGCTCAAGCATACCTATGGGGCGCCGATGGTAGCTCACTAGTCATGTGTGACGCATTCAGTGGCAACAACGTTCTAACTGTCGAAAACTGCACTAACGGTGTATCATACTTTGAGCCTTTCGCAGACGATAACGGCAACATAATCGCTTACTACCTCAACTCAACCGACTACACTTTGAACTGTTGGAACTCAACAAAATGCATCACCCAAAGCTCTACAAGCTGGAGCTTTAGACCCTCAGCAGGCGCAAAAATTGACTTCAATAAAGGCATAGTGTGGACCGTACCCCTAGCAACTAACGCATCAGAACTATCCATTTCTCGCGCAGGCGGAACAGCAGGACTTAACATCCTCGGTGCAGACTGGGGTAGCCAAGCAATCGTTGCAACCAACGCAATGACTGGTTCATGGCAAACATGGACAAGCGACACAGGCTACAGCATGAAAGACGGAAGCGTACTCTGGGGACCAATCAACCGTACAATCCCAGCATACACTTCACCAATGATCGGCCCAGCCTCTGACGGCATCTACGCAATATTCAACAAAGAACTAAGACAATGGACAGGCTACAACATCCTCACAGGCGACAAAGCATGGGGTCCAACTCAATCATACAACGACTCCTACGGCTACTACAACCAGAGAAGCGCAACCGTCGCAGACGGCAAACTTATCGCTTGGTCTTTAGGCGGTAGTGTCTACTGCTACAACATGAAGACTGGCGAGAAGCTATGGCAATTCAGCACTGGAAGCAGCGGAACTGAAACTGTCTATGGCAACTGGCCTTTATGGATTATCAACAACTATGAAGCAGCAGTTGCTGACGGCGTAGTTTACGTTGAAGGTGGCCACACATACAACCCGCCAATGTTTAAGGGTTCAGAGATTTATGCTGTGAACCTTACAGACGGCACGCTTGTATACAAGTCCACAGGCTTCTTCTGCGGTAACCCATTAGCAATCGCTGACGGCGTTATGGTCGGCTGCAACTCCTACGACAACCAAATCTACGCATACGGCAAAGGCCGCACAGCAGTAACAGTCTCAGCACCTCAAACAGTAGTACAACTAGGCCAAAGCATAATGATCACCGGCGCAGTCACAGACCAATCCCCAGGCGAAACATGTCTCGGCGTCCCAGCCGCTGGAACCCCAGCAGTTGCAGACGAATGCATGAGCGCATGGATGGATTACCTCTACCAGCAACAGCCATACCCAGCTGACGCAACAGGTGTAGTAGTTAGCTTAGACGTCGTAGACGGTAACGGCAACTACAGACACATAGGCGAAGCAACCACTGACCCATTGACAGGCACCTACAGCTACATGTGGGAACCTGACATCGAAGGCAAATATACACTCATGGCATCATACTGCGGCTCACAATCATACTACAGTTCAGTAGCACAGACAGCCTTCGGCGTTTCAGAAGCAGCATCAACACCAGCACCGACAACAACCGATGTTGCACAAGCACCAGTTGAACTCTACTTCGCAGCTTCAACAATAGCCATCATCATTGCGATAGCAATCGCTGTCGTTATGTTGATGAGAAAACACTAAGCGAAACAAAAAGAGCTAAAAACTATTCCTTCTTTCTTTTTTGCAATACTTAACAAAAAATTCTTTCATACCCGTAAAAGCGAGTTTTAACTAGGCCAACCTATATTCCCAGTAACGCATGATGATTCATTAAAATGTATCCTGCTATGGCGCTGCCAAAAAAACAAACAAAAATCAACAATCCATCATGTTTATGCTCTTCAAATCCATCGTACAGGGGCATTTTTTACTCAACTTACACTCTAATTTACGTGTTAGATAGGGAAAGGTTTTATGAAGGCAAACTATGTATTCACAATCTACAGCATTGGGCCGTTAGTCTAGCTGGCTAGGACGTCGCCCTCACGCGGCGAAGATCACCGGTTCAAATCCGGTACGGCCCACCAAGTCACCGAAGTTTAACGCTTATAACTCTCAAAGCAGAAGTATATTGTTGGGGATTTTTTATGCATAATAAAGGTATTTTTGCTTTGGCAGCCGTTTTTTTGATAGTAGCTATTGTTGTGCCAATAGTGTATTTTGTTTTAGGCAGCGGCTTCAACGACTTGATTGTTGTCCAAAATCCGACTGGTATGCAAACAAACGGCAACATCACCGACTTTACCCCACAAAACGAGCAGGAAAACAGCAGAAACAATTTGTTTCTCGTCCTAGTCGTTGAAGTGATTTTTGTTTTGCTGTTCATTGTCACAGTTTATTATGGCATCAGGCATGTCCATCCATACCACTGATGCATCGGCGCTTTAAAGTCTTGGTTAAAAGATATTTAACGCTAAAATGTTCCCTTATAAATGCTTTATATACTGCTTATGCTATTTAAATAGGGAAGCACGTGAGTGGACATGAGTAAACGAAAACCCATCATAAGCATACAAAATATTGTCGCTTCAGTTTCACTTAACCAAAAAATTGACTTACAAAAAATCGTGGAGAAATTCCCGCAAACCGAATACAACCCCTCAGTTTTCCCAGGTTTAGTCTTCCGCTTAAAAAAACCTAAAACAGCTACATTGATTTTCGGTACCGGCAAAATGGTCTGTACAGGCGCAAAATCTGAGAAAGAATCACGCAGCGCCGTCGAGAAAGTTGTCAAAGAACTCCGCGGTGAAGGCATCCAAATCACCGAGAAACCCATCGTAAACATCCAAAACATCGTTGCCTCATCAGAACTCGGCGGCGAAATAGACCTTGAAAGTTTAGTCTACAAGCTAAGCCGCGTCATGTATGAACCCGAGCAGTTCCCCGGCGCAGTCTACCGCATGGATGAACCCAAAGTCGTCTTTCTCATCTTTAGCGCAGGCAAACTTGTCTGTGTCGGCGCAAAGAAAGAAGAGCAGGTTTACGAAGCAGTCGACAAAATCCAGCAGTTACTCGAAGAAAAAGAACTAATCTACTACGTATCCTAAACTTAACCCTTAATTCTGCGGCGAACCGCAGGGTTTGCCTCAGACAACTTTTTTAATACAAACTCAAATGTTTCATCAGGCGCTAATTCTTTTTTGACAAAAACCCCTGTTCGCCCAACGGCATCACGCCTCCGCAGGGCATGAACCCTATCAAACACTGTTTCTGCTGAAATACCAAGCAGTTTTGAAGTTGCTTCTTCTTTTCCGACGATAGTGCTTTCGATATGCCCTTTTTTAGTGGGTTCAATAAGCATCAACCGCTTATCCACTCCCAAAACCCGTACTTCCGCTTTTAACTGTGCCAAATCTGCTTCGCCGCCGAACCGATAAAACTCGCGTTCAACACGCCGCATAGACATTAGGGGAAACGTTACTGTTGTGGTTTCGTCGATTTGGATATGTGCCTTCATAGCGTAGTTGGGTGTTGCCTGCACGATAAAACGTGAATTGATGGGTATTTGGGCTTTGTCCATCGCTGTTTCAACCAGGAAACTATTCTGCACTCCGGAAACGAAAATGTCCACATCGCTGCCCTCATTTACGTCGCCGCGAGCGAGGCTGCCATGTACGGTTGATTGCAGATGAAACGCTTCCAGCGCCGTCATGACTGGTAACGCTTTGTTTCTTAACTGGTCTATGCGTGTCCACCGTGCAGGGGTGTAGGTGACTTCTCTGTATTCACTGCGTGCCGCGGGTTTAGTCGCCATCTTTTGCCAGCCAAATCAACAGTTTATGTGACATCGTTTATTTACTTTAACACACCAAACAATACGCTGTGAAAAACGTTGGATACGCATGTCTGCTCGGTCTGCAAACGCAACGAAGCCTTTTTCTTTAGGCAGTACTCAGGCGAGCGATTATGCAAAAAATGCTTCACGGAGTCCATCGAAGCAAAAGTCCGCTCAACCATCACCCGCTACCACATGCTAAAATTCAACGACCACCTAGCAGTTGCAGTCAGCGGCGGCAAAGACAGCCTAACCATACTCTACATACTCTCAAAACTCCGCAAATACCGCCCCAAAACCACCCTAACAGCCGTAACCGTTGACGAAGGCATCAGGGGCTACCGTGACGAAGCCCTCGCCATAGCATCGGATTTATGCAAAAACCTTGAGGTGCCCCATCACATTGTTTCTTTCAAGGAATTGTACGGTTACTCACTTGACGAAATAGTGGCAAAAGCAAAGGAAAAAGGCTTATCGGAACTGACCCCGTGCGCTTACTGTGGGGTTCTGCGGCGTAGAGCCATAAACGTCGGCGCACGACAGGTCAAAGCCACCAAAATCGCCACTGGCCACACGCTCGATGATGAAGCGCAAACTGTTCTGATGAATATTCTCCGCGGTGACGTCGCTCGATTAGCCAAAGAGAAACCAGTCACCAGCGAAGTCCATCCATTGTTTGTGCAGAAAATCAAGCCTCTCTGTGAAATCCCCGAACGTGAAAGTGCACTCTACGCATACATCAAAAAAATCGCTCTCCAAGACACCCCATGCCCATACGCCGGCGAAGCATTGCGCAATGACATCCGCGGAATGCTCAACCACATGGAGGAGAAACATGTGGGGACCAAATTCACCGTCTCCCGCGCTATCGAGAAACTGCGTCCGGCCATCGAGGAAACCGCAAAGAAGGAAAACTTCAAAGCATGCATTGAATGCGGCGAGCCCTCCTCGGGGGAGTTATGCAAAACTTGTGAGATGCTGCGGCAAATCCGTTAGAGTTTGCGGTCAAAGCCCCGTTCGTTTTTGAGTTTTTTCAGTATTTCTGAGGCTTCAAACGCTGTGTTTGCCGCTGCCACCCGTTGTGCCCGTTGCAGGTTGACGTTTGCGCCGCAGTAGGGACAAAGTTTTGTTTTCTGGGTTTTACCGCATAACAGGTATCCGCCACATTTAGTGCATTTCACGATGAGTGTAGCAGTCATTTTTGGTTTTGCTTCCGAAAGGCTTTACGTCAAATCTCCTATTTGTATCTCCCGCATCTCTTCCCTTTTTTCGTGCTATTGCAAATTAGGGCTTCTACTATGCCTGAGTTTTGCCGTCTCTTCGAGGGTTCCTTAAAGATTATCTCAAAGAAAATTTCTCTGTTGAGGAAATTGTTGACAAGTATAAGGAATGGGTTTCTGAGAGCACTTACATGATATTGAGTAGATGGAATGATGAGAAGTGGAAAAATGATGTCTTTGCAATTAAGTGTTCAAAACGAGGAAATGACATTTACCGCCTTAGAGTTAAGAATCGGTTTGTAGGACTTAGCCATAAATCAGAACAAATGGTTTTCTTCAACCCTAAAGATAGGGTCAATGATAAGACAACCTGTGCTCTTTGGACTACACTTACCTATGACACTAAACTATGTTCATACAAAGAAGCATGGGAACAAATCGGCATTGAATTTAACGCTTTCATGGCATACGTTAGACGTAACTTTGGAAAGGTGTCTACCTGCCGAGTGTTTGAGTCTTTTGAGAACGGTTATCCACATATTCATTGTATTTTACTATTCCAAGAATATTCTTTCAAAGTTTTCAGAGATGCCAAAGGTCAATTCAGAGTCCGAGAAAAAGACATAATCGCCCAAGGCTGGCATAGCAACGTTGACGTTAAAGCCATGAACTCCTTAGCTGGCGGTTTCTCATATCTCAAAAAGTACCTTCTAAAAGGCATAGACTTTGAAAATGCAGACTCTAAAGGACTAAAAACACTCGCCCTCTGTTGGGTTTACCGTAAAAGAGCGTTCGCCGTAAGTGGAACTTTCCGTAAGGCGCTTGCCGACTTGATTACCGATTTGCATAATTCAAACAAACCCTTAGTACAATTAACACTTCTGTGGGAAATAATTCCTGAAGAAAAATTCATTTTACTAGGCTTCATCAACGGAAATAAAATAAAGTTAGAGAAAAACCAGTGGTTTGTGAAGCTAGATTCCGAGCAAGTATCTTTGTTGAATGACTTTTTAAATGCAAAATCTTACTTCTAAGGTAAAGTACAAACACTTAAAAGCGGATATTAAACAATAATCCTAACTATGTCAGCTGTTGAAACAAACGATATACTTCTTAATGCACTTATAGTCATTATCGCTGCTCTAATCTCTGGGTTGGTTGGAGTTTATGTCTCAAACAGCGACTTCAAAGAAGCAGAAAATAAAAGAGCTAAACGTAAAGTGCTCCAACAATTGATGGCTAATCGCTTTAATATTAACCGAGAAGGTTTTGTTGAAGCTTTAAACCAAATATTTGTAGTATATTTTGATGCCCCCGATGTTCTTAAAGCTCTGAACGAGTTCCACGAATATACTATGGAAACGAATAGAACCACAAATGTAGCTAATCAAAAACTCCTGAAACTCTTTAAAGCTATGTGCACAAATGTTGGGGTTCAAATTCCAGCTACTGATGACTTCTTCATGAGACCCTTCAACGTTCAAATGGGTGTTGAACTCCCTCATAATAGGTAATTCCTCAAATCTTTTTCATTTAAAATCGCTCTTCTATATCGGCGCTGAGGGAGGAGTGCGGGGGGGTACCCTTTAGGGTGGGGTCATCCGCTACGACGACCGAGGCGTTTTAACACCTTTTAGCTTTACCTTGATTGAAGGTAGGACCTGCAAAGTTTAATTAGGCAATTTTAACAATACACACAGGAGATAACTTGCCTACGTCACAATCATATGACTTCATTAGTAAATACATTAGTCTGTGGCGTGAAGCGTTAGATACTTTATCCCATAAAAAAAGTACCATTATAAGAAATTACTTAAACTCAGGGCATTCTGATTTTTCTTCTTATTGCTCTCCCTGTCAAATTGAAGTAGTAACTTTTAAAGCCAAACATAAATTGCTCTGGATTGTAACACATGATTCTGGTAGGCAAGATGCTGAAATAACTATCGTCGAAGAACAGCCTAATATTACAAGTTTTTTTGAAAAACAGAAAATAGACAATCCCGTTTGGTATAGACGTTTTAATAAAATAATAAGAGATTATGAAGGGGACGATGGAGCTTATACCTCTTCTTGGTCTTACGGTAAAGACTTCACGTACATAATTAGTGAAGATAATTATCTTAGTGACGATGTAGCAAAGGTCTTAGCCTATCAGTTTAAAACAATGATGAGTTGGATTATTAGGTTTGAACAAAGACAACTAATTGACAGAAAAACTGAAGATATCAAAAACGAAGCAGAAAAAGTAGTTGATGTTGATCAGAGGTCAAGATTAATCCGAGCTGCTGAAGAAATAAAGGAATCCTTAGGAAAGCTTAAAAATTTAGAGAAACAAGACCAACGAATTAGCGCTATAGAAGGAGAAATTACGGGAGTACGTAAACTTATTGGAGAAAGTAAGGAGTATCAAGATTGGCGCTTATTGGTAGAGGATGTTGCTGAGTTCAAACGATGCCAACCTATTAAAAAAGACCTTTTCGAGAGTGAGATTAAAAGGCTTGATCAGAGAATTGATTCATTAAAAGAAATCAAAGTAAGCTCTAAAAGAGCAGCGTTAGAGGTTGTGCTCGCACTTGTAGCTGCATCTTCGACTATAATAGCGGCTCTTCTTGCCGCGGGTATAATTCACTTTTGATTAAGGGTCAAGTTAAAAACAAGAATAGCGAAAGGCTAAGCGTCTATTTTTTTGGAAAATTTCCTACTTTTCAAATGATTAAGGCGAATTTAGAATTACCTTTCGTCAAAGTTTGTCAAACAAGAACTTAGACGCGTACCGTCATCGTCTGGAACGTGCGAGGCGGGCAAAGCCCGCCGAGAAAGGGAACGACTAAGAAATGGCACCTTTAGGCACTTTTATTGTATTTCTCTTCAAATTGCCTCTGCATTTTCTCAATTTTATTAAATAATCTCTCTTTGTAGCGTGGGCAGTCCCTGCATTTATCGGCAATAGATTTCTCAAGCATACGATACATTGGATTTCCAACAAACTTCCAGAAAGCTTCATCGCTAACAAATTTGTGATTTAAATCAAAGGTAACATTTTCCTTTAATTCAAGAATGTTCGAGACTAAAAGATACGCTATATCCTTTTCTACTAAATCATTGATTTGCTTATCTGAAAAACTGGCATAAAACTCTTCACCAGTAATATTCAGACTTCGCAAACCTTTAGGCAAGTTCTTCTCATTCTTTTTCTCAAATTCAAGGTGTTGTTGGATTTCTTCCTCATTCAGAGGGCGCAAAAGTTCATAGATATCTTTAGTTAACGCATACTCTGAAGATTGAAAAGCTGTTTTGCATTCAACTAAACCCGAATCAAGCAAGTGTTTTAGGTGGGTGTCTAAGGTTGGTCTGGACATCTTTATGCCGAGTTGTTTGAGTGAATACATTAGCCTATTGTGCCTTAGACCGCCATAAACTAGAAGTGTGAAAAATATTTCTCTGCAGTTGTTATCAAGTGCGTCATGCTTGGCAAAAAGCTCTTCTTTCTTCTCTTCAGTAACCATGAGCTAAATTACCTGCCCAAATTTTACCTAGATATTTTCCTTGCGTATTAATATCCCATCCTCCCAAATTTCAATCGGTGACTTACACGCTAATCAATGAAGGCAAGGGAGGTGAAATGGCAAGTAGAGAGTGTCCTAATTGTCATAGTAAGAAAATTTGGAAAGATGGCTTAAGGGAGATAAGTACTGGTTATGTTCAGCGTTTTCTCTGTCGAGAGTGCGGTTTTAGGTTTAGTATTCCTTCAAAAACTTTAAATCTAGAATTTACTACTAATGGGTTCAGCCAATTATGCGCTGAATTAGAGGCGAAAAAATTGGAAACCACACAGAAAAACAAGTTTTGTGTGGGGGATATAAAAAAGGTAGATGCAGAAACCAAAGGTTTACTGATACAGTTCTACGCTTTTCTAGAAAAAGAAGCATACTCGACTGAATCTGACTATGTTGACAAAGTTAAACATCTTGCAGTATTAGGCGCAAACCTACGTGACCCTGAGAGCGTTAAAACAACAATCGGACAGATGAAACGAAAGGATGGTCAAAAGACTAAAAATGGAACAAAAATGCTTTACTGCTATGCTTATGATGCTTTTGCAAAGATGCTTAAAATATCTTGGAATATACCTAAATATTCACAAGAAGATTTCGTTCCGTTTGTGCCTGACGAAACCGAATTAGATGCACTGATAAACTCTGCAAAATCTAATATACTGGCTACTTTCCTGCAATGCCTCAAAGAGACATTTGGCGACCCAGGCGAAGTTCTAAGAATTAAAAAGCTCGATGTTGACCTCAATAATAAAACGATTAGCATAAGATACCCCGTTAAAAATCATTTACCAAGAACCTTAACAGTATCTAATCGACTGCTAGCAATGATTGATGCCTTACCAAAAAAATTAAACGATGATAGAATATTCCCGACAAACTACTCAAACATGCTTAGACGCTTCGTAGTAATGCGTAAAAGAACAGCAGAAATACAACAAAACCCCCGACTTTTAGCCGTTGACTTTACAGCATTTAGAACATGGGCAGGAACTATGATAGCATACCATACAAATGGAAACGTGTTAACAGTCAAGAAACTGTTAGGTCACAAGCAAGTAAAAAACACCATGAAATACATTGGAAATATAGAGTTTAGAAACGATGACTTCGATACTACAAGCGCAACAACCGTTGAAGACATATTACGACTAGGAAAAGAAGGCTGGATAGAATATTCAGTTGTCAAAGTGAGTACTGTTGAATATCACTGCTTCAAGAAGCCTAAGAGATTTAGCAGTTATGTCTAAAAGTGCAGTAGTAAGAAAAAATGTCCATGAAAAAGTGTACCGAAAGGCTTTTCCACACTCAAATAGATAACATTGTTGGTAGAGAGGTAACAGGGTGGCGGTATGAGTGCAGAGGAGTCTAAGCCGAGGTCTCGTCTAGTTGATTTGGCTATTGGGTACTTCAAAAAAGAAGGCTACAAAATAAACGCTGAAAATGTTATGATGGAGGGACACAGCGGCGTGATTCGCCACTTCGACTTAATCGTGCAGAAAGGCAGATACGAGCAAGGTGTATGGATCCGTGATTGGAACCGAACAATCGGCGTCAACGTCATCATAAACCTCGACACCACATCTGATGACGTAGACCTGTCCAGCCCGATTATGATTGGCGAAAAATTCAGCGACCACGCCAAAAGCTACAGCAACCGCCGAAAAATCAACCTGTTAACAAAACAGAAAATCGGCAGCTTCCGTTAAACTTTGAGGTACTGGTCAGTTAACCCTTCACGTTCGAGCATGCCCAGCCAATCTACAAAACCGCTGTAGCATTTGCGCCCGTTTCTGAGCACATCTAGCAGCACCTCGACAATGTTTTCGGTTGTTTGCCCTGAAACGTCGAGTTCGCAGACTTTTCCTTCTTGGTTTTCGATGGCTTCGATGAGGCAGATGTCGAGGATTTCGGCGGAGATGTTCTCGTCGATTTTTTGGGGGCTGAAACCGCAGTTTATCATCTGCTGCTTAAGTTCAATGGGGTTTCTGCGTAGCACGAATACTTGGGTGACTTGTTCGGTTGGTGTTACGGCTGCTGCGTAGTGCCCGTCGATTATGATTGTGCTTTTGGCGCTGGCGGTTATTGTTTGGGCGATTTTTTTGTGCATGGCATCTTCGTCGATTATGGTGGTGTGGCGTTCTTTGTCTTCGCCCAACGTCAACGCATTTGCCTTGGCGTAGTCGGTGAGGTTGATGTATTTGGCGTTGAGTTTTTCGGCTAAGGCTTTGGCGGTTGTGGTTTTGCCAACGCAGGGTGTGCCAGTGATTAGGATTACCTGTTTCATGAATAATGCTTGGATGGGACGGGGTAATTATTGGTTTTGGCGACAACTCTGCATGTCTGAGTATCCACTTGATGGATGGGCATGCAAATTTCCAGTTCAAAACAGAACCTGTTACTCTGCCAAATCTATCCCCCCTTATACATAGGCAAAAGGTTCTGTCTCTTTATGTGGGTGTGGCAGTTTGCGGCATGCCACAAGATTGGTTGAGGGGCGGTTGTTTTTTGGGTTTGCATGGGTCTTGTCTGTTTCGGTGTGGTAAAACCGATTTCCATCACACGCCCAACATGCCTTAATGTTGAAAGCACCGCCACGTGGGTGTGTAAGCATGTTGAGTTAGCATAAAATCCATAGGCGTTTCGTTTAGAGAGAGATGTTGGAAGTGAGCAACCACAAGGGTTGCCGCCGATTACTAAAACAAGTTAGCGGTTAAGGAAGAGACCATGCCCTGTCATATCATAGCCAAAAATGAGTACACCCCTTACAAGTAAGGAATCCCCTCATTTATTGGCTTGCGGTATGACATCCCAATAAAGGGAACAAAAAATAGGCTAGTTATAAAGGTATAAGTGATATCTGGACACTGAAAGACAAGAAATACTCGATAAATATAAGAGCCTTTTCAGTAAACAGGTTGTGTCAGGTAGTCGAAAAAGTTTGACTAACTTTTAGTCAATAATTCTTTACGAATAACCTTTTAAATGCTGAGTTTTCATAACATTTGAGAGAAGCATGGGAATAAAATATTGAAGTCAAAAGCATCAGTGTTAGTGGTAATTCTCCTGCTGTTAATTGTGTCTTTATCTGCAAGTCTATTTGATAGTACGGTATCAGGGAATCCAGACCCATCTGTATGGTGGGGAGAGAAACCTCTCTACTACAATGTTACAATAGCGTCTCCCGACAAACAAATCTTTGTTAGGGACAACGAAAGTGTTGTGCTAAAATTCATTGGTCAATCAAATAACGACCTTCAAAGGATGGCTTATTGTTATACTTTCGATGGAAGCGGAGAAAGGCTTATGGGCGCTATATGGAGTAGTTTCCCTAAGGTTAATGAAAAGGTTGTCAGTAAAACTGTAATCTCTAACGATTCGTTAGCCCCAGATAAACCCTATAACCCATATGTAGAGATTACAACTGAATGTACAGCAACACTGCCACCACTCACTTATGGGTTGCATAACGTTACAATATATCATGGAAATAGTTACAATCATGAATGGAATCTTTACAACAACCTTAAAACTTTCTATTTTACAGTTTTTGAACCTCTAAACGTTTCTATTTTGTCACCTCAAAATGAAACCTATTCAAATATTGTTCCGCTTGATTTTTCATCAAATAGGCAGATTGGATGGTCGAGTTATAGTCTTGATGGTAGAGAAAACGTTACTGTATCTGGAAACACAACATTAACTCAAATACCCACTGGCTTACATAACGTAACGGTCTATGCCAACGATACTTTTGGAAACGTGGCTGTTCCTCAAACAATCAGTTTCATTGTTGCACAGCGAAATCCCAACCCTACTGATATTCTTATAGCACCATTAGGCGTTGCAATTATAGCAGTAATAGTTGTGTTCGGTTTACTGTTTTACAGAAGGCATCGGAGACTCTCCAAGCAGTAGAAATTAATTTAGTTAGACAATTAGAGAAATGATGTATTTTGTGTTACTTGAAAATCTAAAAGCTTATAACTAGCCAGCAACAATGGAAAACAGCATTTAGAGATCCATAAAATTACTTTGCCTTAAGGGCTGGGACGGCGACATCATCCTCGAATACTTAAGCGGCCTTAGAGTGGCTCACATTTGTTAGTGCGTGTGTACAACCACAAAGTAAGTTATAGTTCAATTACCGCTTCTTAGCGTAGCTATCCGACGTTTTTGCTCAAGGGCGAAGGTTAATGAACAGTTTTCCAAATTCCGTTCCAGATAAAATCAAGATCTCTTTCTTTGAGTATCAGCGCAGAGAATGGGAAAAAGTCCTTGAAACATCAGTTAGCAGCAAAAACAGTGAAAACCACCCCGAAACCCAAATGCACTGGGAAAACATCAGCAACTACGCCCAGGAGCGGATAGAAGAAATCGATAAGCAACTAGAACAACTCAAAATCAACGCAGCCACGCGGTAAATCCGACTTCAACCGAGCCGCCTACAGCTATGCTTTTTTCGCTATACAAATGAAATAGTTTTGGTCATCTCGTTCGAAGGTAACTGTTAAGCCGTTTTCTTTCATTAGTTGTTTGAGGTTTTCCATACTGGGCAAGAAGTCGTTGCAGATTTCAACACCGCCACTCATATGGACGCCGTTGATTTTCTTGGCCGAATCCGAATGCGCCACTGCCAAGCGTCCGCCTTTTTTGAGCGCTCTAGCCAAGATTTTGAGGGCAGCGGATTTGTCGATGAAATGGGGAAAACAGGAATAGCACACAACCAAATCAAATTCGCCATCGTACTTTAGGTCGGTAACGTCAGCGACCAAAAACTTGACCCTCGGATGATCCTTCAATGGATACTTCGATTGGGCTACCTCAATCATCTTCTCTGAATAATCCACCGCAACGACGTAGCCATCCGCTAAGTACTTCTCGTAGAAGGGTATCATGACTCCTGTACCAGTGCCAACATCTAGTATCTTGTTGCTGCCTTGGATTTCTAATAATTCGGCGATGTACTGCACTTTTTTGGGGTTGTGTATGGTGATTTGGTCCCAGACCTTTGCTTTTTCGTTGAAGAAGTCTTTTTGTTTGGGGTTTATCGATGTTGGATTCATTTTTTTGCCTCTGTGTGTTAGTGGGGGATGACTACTGGTATGCCACGTATGTGTTCCACGTAAGCGTCTATGTTGTAGACTACTTTTATGTTCTCGGGGGTGATGACCTCGTGGTCTCCGGCGGCGTAAACTTTCCCTTCTTTCATGAGGATGAATTTGTCTGAGTGGCGGATAGCCAAGTTGAGGTCATGGATAATCATTATCGCTGCCATGTGATTCTTTTTGACGATGTTTCGGATGAGGTGCATGATCATGTGTTGATTGGAGAGGTCCAAACTGCTTGTGGGTTCGTCAAGCAAGACCACCCGGGGCTGCTGAACCAGCACCCTAGCTATTTGCACCAATTGGTATTCACCCCCGCTGATCTCATCCACATATTTCAGTGCCAACCCATCCAAACCCAACAAGTGAAGGACTCTTCCAGCTAACCGCACGTCCTTTGGGGTAATATCCCATTCAAAATGCGGTCGCCGACCCAACAGCACAGAATCAAAAACCGTGGTCTTGGAGGTTTCGCTTTTTTGCGCTACGTACCCGATGTTTTTGGCGATGTCTCTTTTGCTCATCTGGTGAAGGTTAACGCCCTCCATACATACTTCACCTGTGTTTGGAGTGAGCACTTTGCTTATGCACTTGATTAGAGTGGTTTTTCCGACACCGTTGGGTCCTAGGATGGTGAGTACGTCGTCTTTTTCTACGTTAAAGGAGATGCCGTTTAAGACTTGTTTGCTGCGGTAGGAGAAGCTTAGGTTGTCTACGGTTAAGAACGTCATTTCCGGTATCTCCTAATGAGTAGGTAAATGAATAGGGGTCCTCCCAGCATTGAGGTTATTATGCCCACAGGTATGACGGATGGGTAGAGGATAATTTGGCCGACTCCGTCGGCTATGAGAAGGATGATGGCACCGAGGAAAACGGAGAGGGGGATGAGGTAGCGGTGGTCGCTGCCAATTATCATCCGTGCAATGTGGGGTCCAAGTAATCCGATGAAGGCGATTATGCCGAAGAAGGATACAATTACGGCGGATAGTACGGAGGTTAAGATCATGCCTATGATTCTTTCCCGCTCCGTGTTTACGCCTAAGCCTTTAGCTGTGTCTTCGCCGGCGTCAAGCGCGTTGTAGTCCCATCTTCTGTAGAAAAAATACATTACCACTGGGAGAAACACTAAGAGGATTAGAGTGTTCCAGGACCATGTGCCTTTGCCTAAGTCGCCAAACGTCCAAGATATAATGTTGCCCAACTGCGAGTCAGTGGCAATATACTGCATAAATGATAAGCCAGCGGAAAACATGACGCTGATAGCAACCCCCGCAAGAATCATTGTTTCAGAACTGACACGGGTGACTTTAGTGAGAAGCAGTATTGAGCCAGTTGCCAATAAAGAAAACAAAAACGCACATAACGTCGTGATATAGGGATTGTTGATGGAGACTATGTTGGTTAAACTGCTGCCTGCACCCAAAAAGATTATGGCAAACGAGGCTCCGAATGCAGCTGCACTGGAGATGCCCAAGGTAAACGGGGACGCAAGGGGATTGCGCAGTATACACTGCATTACCACTCCTGCGACGGCTAAACCTGCGCCTGCGGCTAAGGCTCCGACGATTCGGACCATGCGGATGTTCCAGATGGTGCCACCCATTCCTGAAGTATCAAATGTGAAAAGGTACCGAACAACGTCGCCAAACGGAATTTTTATGGGGCCGTTCTGCGCCGCTACGATCACACAAACAACCAGTATTAGGACTCCGACGATGAGGAACAGGCGTTTTCGTTTCACAAAGCCCTTGTAGACCTGTGCGATTTGGTTGCTGTCTTCTTCGTCGTCTTCGTATATGTCGAAGGCTTCTTTTTCGTCTGGATGATGATGAGTGATCTTCTGCTTTGCCGTCCTTTTACACCGCCAATAAAGAAAAAAGATTGGAAGAAGAGGTTTATTAACAAATCACAGTTACAGCGTCAATTTGCTGCATCCGCTGCCTGTTTGTGCTGCTGCTATGTCTTGGTAGGTCATGGTGGAATCGGGGTAGAATAGTTGTAGGATTTGGTTGGCTTTGTCTTCGAAGGTCCAAGAGTAGTGGTCGGCGTTCATTATGGAGGCGACGTAGTAGACGTTGATTAGCTGGTTGTCCCAGTTAGTTCCATAGCACTTGTAGACCATGGTCGAGTAAATGTTGCCATGTTTAACTGCTGAAACATCATCTAATCCGGTGTTGTCATGTATGTAGCCGTTAATGGAGTCAACGCAACTGCTTAAGCCTATGCTGTCTATAAACATGTAGTCGGGGTTTACGGCGATTAGTGTCTCCAGTGTGATGGTGTATGGTTGACCGTTGGCGGCTGGTTCAATAGCGTTTGGAACATTGGAGTAGTCAAAGGGCAGGTAGTTACCGGAACCTTTGAGGAAAGATGCTCCCCCATAATAGAACATGCCACATGCATATGCACTTTTAGTGTTTTGAGCTGTTGCTGTGGATGTGATATCGTTAATCATGTTGGCAACGCCTTCGTTTAGTTCTGTGGCTCTTACAGTTTCACCAAACAAAGTGCCCAGTGAAGTGATTTGGTCGTAGAAGCCTTGTCCGAATTCTACGTTGGCGTTTATGACGTAGACGGAGATGCCGGTTTGGGTTTGGAGGGTGTCTGCGGTTGCTGTGTCTTCGGCTGTGGAGGTGATGATGAGGCTTGGGTTGAGGTTTAATATGGCTTCAGGGGTGGTGGCGACTTCGGGTAGTGTGGAGAATTTGGCTCTGTCTATGAGGTAGTATGTTTGGTCGTCTAGGGTGTTGAAGGTGCCTGCGGGTTCGACCGCTTGAACTTTGTCGACTACATCAAAGTAGGATACTAGCCGCAGTGAGCATGCGCCTATGCAGTATATGGAGTCTATCTCCTCGGGTATGTTGACTGTTCTGCCCAATGCGTCGGTGACTGTGGTTGCTGCGTGTTCAGAGTTTACTGGGTTTTGGGTGAGAACATAAAGGGCGCCGACGGCGGCGACTACGATTATTAGTATTGCCACGATGGCGAATAATCTGTTTTTTCCCATTTGTACACTTCCACTATATTCGTAGCACTTTTTTATATTTTAGTAACACACATCGCAAATAACTAATAAATATTTCTGGAACAAATTGAGGGATTTCAGCCTCAAAACCACTGATCCCCTCACTACAATAGACAAGAATCAGGAGCCCCTAAAAAAATGACTGTAGTTGTGTTTGTCTTATTCTTAATGTACACATCCTTTTGTTAATAAATCACCTGAATCTATCACGACCTTAATGCAAACCCCAATCCATATCCTACATGTTGACGATGACCCATCATTCACGAATGTTTCAAAGAAAATCCTTGAGGTAGAAGGCCCATTCAAAGTTGAAGTAGCGCATTCCGTGGATGAAGCTCTCACAAAAATAGAAAACGACGCCTTCGATGTGGTCCTCTCAGACTATTACATGCCCGTCAAAACAGGATTAGACTTCTTAAAAGCCCTGCGTGAAAAAAACTCTGACATCCCCTTTATTCTCTTTACAGGAAAAGGTCGAGAAGAAATAATAGTTCAAGCCCTAAACTTGGGTGCAGACCGCTATGTCGACAAACTTGGGGAGCCCGAAGTAGTTTACACTGAATTGGCAGTAAGTATCTGTCAACTCCACGAAAAAGCCCTAGCGAAAAAGAAGCTCTGGGAAAGCGAAGAACGCTTCGAAAAGATGGTTACCAACAGTAATGACTTAATCATGCTTACTGAAAGCGATGGTAGGATACTCTATCTGAGTCCCTCATGCAAACAAGTCCTCGGCTATGACCCAGCCGAATTGGTTGGAAAAATGCCTTGGGTCATCCACACAGACGATTTAGAGCGAGTGCAAAAAATCTTCCACAAAGCTATAACAGAGAAAGTAAGTGGCACAGCGGAGTATCGAATAGTGACCAAGCAGGAAGAAACACGATGGGTTACACATTCTTATTCACAGATTATAGAAAATAATAAAATCAAACAGGTAGTAAGCATCGTTAGAGATGTTACTGAAAGAAAAAAATACGAGGAAAAAATAAGAGAAAGCGAAGAGCATTTTCGGCTTGCCACTAAAAACTCCCCTATAGTGATGGCTACCCTTGACAAGAACTTACGGTATATCTGGCAGCACAATTTGAGAATAAAATTGCCTGAGGGTGGTGTGATTGGCAAAAAATTCGGGGAAACAGTATTCATTGAAAAACGCAAGTCACTAAGTAAATTACTAAGGGAACTCCTCAAAACGGGTCAACCCCTAAGACACGAAGTAACAATTCACATTGAAGATTTTACTTTTATCCTTGACTGTTACTTTGAACCTTCTCGCAACACTGAGAAAGAAATCACTGGTGTACATTTCGTTGCTTATGACATTACCGAACGTAAAAAAGCCGAAGAAGCCCTCTTGGAATCGGAAAAAAAATTCTCGGCCGCCTTTAACTCCAGTGGCGCTGCTTTAATTATTTCAATGCTATCCGATGGCTCTTTAGTGGAAGTAAACGATTGCTTTCTAAAAACTTACGGATACACCCGTGAAGAAGTAATCGGTAAAACCTCCACAGAACTCAACCTGTATGTTGACATTAACCAAAGAGAGAGAATTATCGCTTCACTCAAGAAAACCAAGATCGTCACCAATAAAGAGGTCAAAACCAGAAGAAAGAACGGCGCAGAAGTCACGGTTCTAGTTTCATCTAAAATTATAAGCATAAAAAATCAGCCGCACCTGCTTTCAACCCTCGTCGACATATCGGGGTTAAAACAAACAGAGCAAGCACTATTTTTACGTCAAAAAGAACTGGAAAATTTTATTGACATGGCACCTGATGCAGTAACTCTAATCGATGCGAGAGGACGAATTATCGATTGCAACAAAATTGCCTGTAAAATGTTTGGGTATCAACGAGAGGAAGTAGTCGGCAGATTCGGCGCAGACTTTGTTTCAGAAAACAACCGTGGGCGCCTTGAGAAGAGCCTTCAGACGACCTCAAAAAGGCGACGTAGAATCCAGCGTTTTTGTTGCCAAACGACCAAAGGAGAGAAAGTTATTCTGGAAGGCTCGGTTAAAGCGATTCGGGATCACTCAGGAAAACCCGCTGCGTTTCTTGCAATAACCCGGGATATCACTGATAAAATTAAAAAAGAACAAAGAATCGTCCAACTGCTTGAGAAATCCCGAAAACGAGAGATGAACCTTCGTCGCCTGCTGCTTGAACATAAAGAAACTCTTCGCAAACTCTGCGCAAGTGAGGAACGCTATCGTTTCCTAGCTGAACATGCCGAGGATATACTGGCAGTTACCGATGCAAATGGCACTTTCCTCTACATTTCTCCATCAGTTAAACGACTTTTAGGTTTATCACCTGAGGAATTAATCGGCAAAAAAAGCATACTCCAGTTCATCAGCCAAGAAGATTTCGCTAGGTTGAATCCCAAAATGGAGTCTTTGATAAAAAACGGCGGATCAGAACCCTTAGAATTCTGCCTCAAAAACAGTCTAGGTGCCGACGTTTGGTTGGAAGTTAAAATCGGCGTTGTGAATGATGATTCGGGAGAAATTCGTTTTATCAGTGTTGGTCGAGATATAACGCAACGGAAAAAAGATCATGAGGAACGCGACCTTGCACTTGCGCAAGCACAGTTGCTTCTTGAGAAATTAACGGTAGTGGGTGGACTTGTGCGTCATGATATCAAAAATAAACTCTCAGCCGTAACCTGCTCTCTGTACTCAGCCAAAAAATATGCAAGCAATAATCCACAGGTGCTTCAACAAATCGAAGCGGTCAACAATGCAACCAGTAACATAACACGTATTTTGGATCTCGCACAGACATACCAAGCCGTCGGTGACCAAGGGTTATCCTGGATTCCCTTATTCAAGGCTATTGATGAAGCTATACGTCTTCTCTCTGACCAGAAAAACGTTAAAGTCAATGTTGACGGCATAGGCTTTGAAGTTCTTGCCGATTCAGCACTCGTCGAAATCTTCCATAACCTAATCGAAAACTCCCTAAAGTACGGCGGCCAAAACCTCTCATTCATCAAAATCCACGCTGAAAAAGAAGAAAACTCTAGCCTTAAAATTTTTTATGAAGACGATGGAGGAGGAATCGACGAACTAATCAAGCCTCGATTATTCGAGAAAGGTGCTGGCATAGGCTCTGGCTTAGGCTTATACCTTATCCAACGTATATGCAGTGTTTACGGTTGGAAAATTCAGGAACACGGCATAGCGGGCATCGGGGTATGTTTTGTTCTGGAAATTCCCCCCGAATCAACTCGCCCCTCAGAAGTAAGTCGATGGATATGGTTAATGTGATTGGTGGGCCGAACCGGATTCGGACCGGCGACCTTCTGCACGTCAAGCAGATGTCCTAACCAGGCTAGACGACCGGCCCACATTTTTTCGCATAGTCGTCTACTGCGCCACCCTATTTAGGCGCTTCGCCTCTTATGCGTTGCAAATATTCATTTTACAGCGACTATTAAACCATTACGTTTTTGTTTATTATGATAGCAGTTTTAAGCATCTTCCGACATAACAGTACCTACCCCCAGGTTACAGGGCTATGGCAGCAACCGACGAAATCACCTCGCTACTGGTTGAGTTCATAAACAAAAACTCAAACGTCGCAGACGTCCAATGGGACAGACGCATGAGCCCACGTCTACTCTTCAACCCTTACTCCGAAAAATATGAAGAACGCCGCATAGCCGCCCACTACTTCCTCCTCACGGCATCTATCCTCGACGACACAGTGGTTGGTTACCCAGAAAACGCCCGTATGCTTATGGTTTATCTGCACACGGCGTTCGGTAACGTCTTGTTTGACATAAAAAAAGCCCATCTCTTCGAAGAAGAAATTGTTAAAGCAGACTTCTATCACGACTTGGGGTCCAACAAGAAAGCTGCTTCGGAGAATCTGGCCGCCGTAAACCTCTTTGTACGTGATAAAGCAGAACGTAACCTGCTGAAGTATGCGCAGAAGTTCACTTCTCCCAAAGACTTCATTGAAGATTTAGCTCAAAACATCCCTGTGTTAGCTGGGCCGCACAGGGACAGGGCTTGGATTTACATGCGGTGGATGGTGCGTCCACTGCCTGACCTACAAATCTATGATCACCTACTGCCCGAGGATCTCTATGTACCCTTGACCAAAGAGAACGCTAACGTAGCTGCAAGTCTAGGCATAATCCACACTGCATCGCCTTCCCTTTGGCGTGACGAACAAACCGCTGCACAAGCCAGACTAAGGTTAACCGATTATGCCAAGCGGCTTTTTCCCCAAGACCCAGCGAAAATCGACTATCCCTTCTTTCTTTTAGGTAGATGGCTTAAACAGAAAAGCCTCAACCGCTACACACTCAAAACCGCCTTGGACTTTTTGGAGCGGATGCAGAAGATCACCGGACAGTCGCAGGCTTATTATCAAAAGATGAGCCGTTACAAGAGCGGCTGGGAAAAGAAAACAGCTTTGACCTTGCTTAGGATGCATATTCCCTATGGCTATGAAACTATCAGTTTTCCGTTGCCAAGCGAAGTCTATACCCCTGACTTTATTTTGGAGAAGAAGGTTGCTGGCAGAAAAATAATCCTTGAACCACACTTTGAAATGACTAAGCGGCAAGCCCGCAAATACGCATTGTTCAAACGAACCTACGGCCATCAATTCCTGCTCATACTGCTCCTAAAAAACGACCTAATACCGCTTTATCACCAACGCAAAATCTTAACCGACGACGTATGTGACGATGTATGGCCGATTGAGTTCATTCATTTGCTGGCTGAAAAAATCCGTCGAGGCACATACGGGCAATAAACCATTCCTTAATTAGGCTCCTTAATGTCTTAGTTGTGGACTTCAATGGTTGAGGACAACTTTAAGCCCCTTGTTGTTGCTTTGATTTTATCTGGTAAAATAGAGGCGGCACTGGATTTGCTTGCAAAAGAGTACAACGTGACCGTGCCAGCTTTGAAGGTTGGGTTGCCTAAAAAGCACAAGATCAAAGCGTACGGCTGCTACACCGCCAAAAACCAAACCATCAGTGTCCAAAACAGCGACATATTGGTCAACCCCTTTGTTATCCTCCACGAGTTTTATCATCATCTGCGCAGTAAGGCGGTGGACCGTATACATAGGGGCACTGAGGGTAACGCTGACAAATTCGCCATGGATTTTCTGCAGCAATATCAAATTGCTGTGTTGAGGGCTCAGTTGGGTGGTCAATAATAGTCTTCATCGTTGCATTCAATGGGCTCGGTGATTTCGATGGGTAGCGTGTCGCCGTTTGAATCGTAGGCGGCTATGCAATTTTTTCCCTCATAGGGGTAACCGACGATTAACAGAACCCGCCCAAAAAAATAGTTCAAATCCACGTGGCTTGGTCTGTTGTTGCCCGAAGGATGTGAATGAACCGTGCCTACCAATGAGAAGTCGCCTGCGAACATATAGGGGTTGAAGTGGACTTCGCCTTCTCCGTGAACCGCAAAGGGTGCTAAGACTAGGTCGGTTACTGTGATGATGTTTTTTCTTTTTTTGCCTCTTAAGAGTAGGAAGCTTTCGCGCGGGTAGAGTTCTTTGGCGCCTGCGTAGATGGCGTCTAATATGTTGCTTGGGATCTGCACGGTTATGGTGGAAGTCATATACACAACGGTTGGGGATGTGGGTTAAGTACTTTGCCTAATCTCTTGGCTACTTGGAGTTGTTCTGCTTGAATTAGGTAGACATTTAAGATACAATGGATTAAGATGTTGATTTGTCGGTGCCGGGATGGCAGAGTGGTTAACGCGCGGGCCTTGAGAGCCCGTGGACCTTCCGGTCCGCATGGGTTCGAATCCCATTCCCGGCGCCTATATCCAATCAGTTTTTGCTTTTAAAAGGTCTGCTCCCGATTCAGATACTGAATTCATAAGTTATTTATCACAAAAAATTCAACCTAACGTAAATCAAAGGGTGCAGACCAAACCATGCCAGATGAAAATAACCAAAAGAAAATCGAAGAATACGAAAGAAAAATGGACTTATTAGTCAAAGAGATAACAAAACAAAAAGCCATAAACACCGAATTAATAAAATCTCAAGCAAAAGTCCTTGAAGATGCAATTCAAGGCGCCATCGACATTGTAAAAAGCAATGAAGAGACAATAAAAACCAGCCGCCAAATCGCGGAAATGGCATCAACAACGCAGTTATCCGCAAGCCAAGTCGCAAAACTAGCAAGCGACTCAACTGTATCAATAGATAAAGTTACAGTCGCAGCCAAAAACGTAGAAGCCGTTGCAGAAAAAGTGTTTGCTGTAGCAGAAAACGCCACCAAAGCCAGCGACCGTGTCCTCGAAATGGGGCGACAAGCCGCTAATGTTTCAAACCAGATGGCGATAGGAATGCAACAGGTAAGCACTGCCTCGCAGCAAGTTTCAACTGGTGCACAGAAATTAGCTGACCTTTCACAAGCCGCTGCCCGAAGCACTGAATCACTAAAGAAAGTCATGGATGAAGCCGGTTTAATCGCAAGAGAAGCAACCACCGTAACTGATGAAGCCTTGAGACGTTCAAAAGAAGCCAACGAAAAGAGTCAGCAAGGACTAAAAGCCATCGAAAACATCAAGACCGATATCAGCAAAGTCGGAGCAGCCGTGACCTCTATGGTTAGCTCTGTTGAACAAGTGGGTCAGATGGCAAATTCAGTTTCAGATATTGCTGGCCAAACCAACATGCTTGCACTCAACGCTGCCATCGAAGCAGCACGCGCAGGCGAGGCAGGCAGAGGATTTGCAGTTGTCGCTGACGCCGTTAAAGGCTTAGCTGGACAATCTAAAGAAGCTGCAGGATCATCTATTAACTTAGTAAAGGCAATCAAAGAAGCTGGTGCCCAAACCACGGACATTTCAAAGCAGTCCCAAGTCGGTGCAGAACAAGGAGCTACCATTGTCTTAGGTGCTATCAAAGAATCCGAAGGAATCGCCAAAATCATGGGTGACATGACCGTTAAAGTCAGTAATTTAACAAACGGCGTCGAACGTGGCTTAGAAGCAATCACATCTGTAACAAAGACAATCGAGGAAGTTGCCAGCATTGCCGAGGAGAGCTCTTCAGCATCCGAGGAAGCATCCTCAGCAGTGGAAGAACAAACCGCAGCAGCACAGCAGATGGCTGGAATCGCAAAAGAAGTCTCTGAAACAGCAGAAAGCTTAGAAGCCATATCTAAAAACGTAGTTTCCAGTGCACAAGAAGTAGAAAAACTAGCAGTGGCTGTCAGTGGTGACTCAGCAAACGTTGAGAAATCGGCAAAAGAGATTGAAGTACAAATTTCGAAAGTCAACGACCTTTCGCAAACTGTCAAAGATCAAGCTTTAGCTGCAATAGCCGCCGCAGAGAAGACGAACGTCAACCTGCAAAAACTAATTGACTACCGCACCAACCTTCTAAACGAAATAAAATCAAAATACAAAGTAGAATAAGGAGCGAATAATATGCAGACTGTAATGCAGACCGGCGACATGCAAATTGTTAATTTCACTATCGGTGAAGTCAACTATGGTGTGCCGGTTGAACAGGTGCGTGAAGTCCGTGATATGCAGGCGGTTACGCCTGTCCCGGGCTCCCCTACTTTTGTTGAAGGCGTCACCAACCTTAGAGGGCAAATTATCACGGTTATGGACCTCCGCAAACGCTTAGGATTACCAGACAGAGACAGTGCCGGCGAAAAGATTATCATCATTGACTTGGGCAAACATGCCATAGGCGTGGTAGTTGATTCGGTTACCGAAGTTTCAACCATACGCGAGCATGATATAGAGAAAAATTCTGAGGTCACCTCTTCACTGGATGAATCCATAATTGGTGTAGGAAAGCAGAACAATCGTTTAACTATTATTTTGGATGTTGCAAAGACAATCGCTAAAGTTCAAAATAAAGCTCAAGAATCCCCCTAAAAGGGGTCTCTTTTTTTAGAGCATTAGGAATTTTCTTACGAAATCAGTCATTTGCTTATTGAATTCCTTCATCGTGTCAGCAACAACTTCTTGTCCTATCGGTGTTAGCTTGTACACTGTTTTTCTTCCATCGTTATCCCCCTCTATGAGTCCCTTGCGTTCTATTGTGTATAGCGTTGCATAGACTGTTCCGGGACTGAGTACTCCTCCAAACTTGTTGTTGACAAATGCTGTAATGTCATATCCGCTTAGGTTACCTTGTTTCTTCATTTCGATTAGGATAAGTATGTCAAGGAAGTTTTTGATTACCCGTGTTTCGATGTCCTTGGGGGAGTACCCGCAGAGGTATCTTGGTGATTTTGCGTTATCTGTTGTCTCGCTCATCGGTAGTCACCTGAAACCTTCTGTAGCTATGAGCTTAACCGACATTTAAGATTATCGTGTTCAACAAGTTTCGGGTGAAAAAGTTAATTTTGCGTTCAAATACAGTTAACAATAGGTGTAACTATATTCGAATTCCGAATATTTTTTTGCAAATATTATGGTGGCATGCTCTGTGATTTAATGAATTCAGCAAGCATTTTTTTGATTTTTGCTAATTAAAAACTCAATAAATATTTCCTTTGGAGACCATTACCATTAAGCGAAATATGTATGGGCTGAGCGATTTCAGAGACCCAACATCACTTAGTCTTAATCTTTGAGATTTTCCAGCATTCTTTCACGTTCATTAGTAGGCGGCATGCAAGTTTGGTTTCTGCATACATACGCTGTGGCTTTTCCATCGATTTTCTCATACCCGCCAGGCACCCCTTTAGGCGATTCAGAGACTAATTTCACCGTTAAGCTCGGCAAATAATTCCTCCGCAAAGCCGCCAGCAATTCTTGAGAATCCTTGTCTGCTTTGCTGCCGACCAAAACCACGCTAAAGGACGACCCTAAAACAAAGTCGAGCCCCGTTAACATGAAGGTGTGCCCCATCGGGTAACCCTTGATTTCCTCGGAGAACGCTGCCATCAGTTTATGGGCATACTCTTCAAAGGATACATCGCCCGTCAACCGTGCCTGCCACAGCAGGTCATGGAGCGCCATCGAATTGCCCGAAGGTGTTGCGCCGTCATAGGCTTGTTTTATGCGTGGAACTGCTTCATCGCTGGCGTGAGCAGTGAAGTAGAAGCCGCCGTTTGCGTTGTCCCAGAACTCTGCAATCATGGTTTTAGCCAATTCAACACTTGCCTCTAAGTATTTCTCGCCAAAATCTGCTTCATAGAGCTCCAGCAGACCGAAAACAAAGCAGGCGTAATCATCCAAAAAACCCAAAACAGCCCGCTCACCCTTAACAAAACGATGATAAAGCTTACCCTCTTCGGTGCACATATTGCCTAAAATGAAATCTGCCGCTTTCTGTGCCGCAACAAGATACTTTTGTTCCCCCAAAACCTGACCTGCCCTAGCCAACGCCCCAATCATTAAGCCGTTCCAGTCGACCAACACCTTGTCATCTTTGGAGGGACGAACCCTTTTTTCTCTTGCTGCAAAGAGCAGGTGCGTGACCTTTCCCAGTTTAGCAATGACCTGGTCGACGGTTAAATTTGAATCAGCAGCCATCTGCTCCAGCGGCACAGCTAAATGCAATATGTTTTTCCCGTCTCGAACCTTGCCCGGTTCATAGTAGTTGCCTTCTGCTCTAACACCGTAGATTTTAATGGCGAAATCGCTTAGGTCCTCTGGCAGGGCTTGTTTGATTTCTTCTTGTGTCCAAAGGTAGAATTTGCCTTCTTCTCCTTCGCTGTCAGCGTCTTCGGCGGAGTAGAAGCCGCCCTGGTCTGCAATCATGTCCCTTAGCACATAATCCAGTGTTTCTTTGGCGGAGACTCTGAATTTCGGTGCTTTTGACTGCTGGTAGGCTTCAAGATACGCCAACGCAAGGAGGGCTTGGTCGTAGAGCATTTTTTCGAAGTGTGGAACCAGCCACCTTGCGTCTGTGCTGTACCTGTGGAATCCTAAGCCGACTTGGTCAAAAATGCCGCCTAAACGCATGTTGCGCAGGGTTCGTTCAACCATTGTCCACGCCGTGGGCTCTTTTGTGCGGTTGTAGTACCGCATCAGAAACAGTAGGTTGTGAGGTGAGGGAAATTTCGGTGACGACCCAAACCCCCCGTTTTCGTGGTCAAACGCTAAATAGAGTTGGTCAAAGGCTTCGTCTAGCACGTCTTTGTCCAAATTTTGTAGCTCATGGGTCCGTTGAGCGGTGATTTGTTCAGTTACCTCTTTGCCTGTTGCTTCCAATTCGGTTCGGTGACTCTTCCAGATTTGCTCGATTTGCGGTACAAGGTTTAGCATTCCGAATGTGCCATATCGGTCGTCTTTGGGTATGTAGCTGGCGACGAAAAACGGGTGTTTCTGCGGGGTCATTATCACGTTGAGGGGCCAACCGCAACTTCTTCCCATAGCTTGGCAAACAGCCATGTATGCGGCGTCTAAATCTGGCCGTTCCTCTCGGTCAACTTTAATGCAGACAAAAGCTTCGTTCATAAGCCGTGCAACGTCGGGGTCTTCGAAGCATTCCCTTTCCATGACGTGGCACCAGTGACAAGTCGAGTAACCTATGGAGACAAAAACAGGTTTATCTTTAGCCTGCGCCAACTGAAAGGCTTCGTCACCCCACGGATACCAATCTACGGGGTTGTAGGCGTGCTGGAGCAGGTAGGGGCTTTTTTCATGGATTAACCTGTTAGGTTCCGAATTTTTGGGGTTATGCATAAGAGAGTCTCCAATAAAAAGATGCATATTCTGCCTATTAGCTCTTAAAAGAAAGAACTAGTACTTCACGCTTAAGTAGAATAGCACCAGTAGCGCTGCCATTTCGAACATGTCCGGTAGAAAAGCGAAGGGCCCTAAACCGAAGAGGTTGAAGCCCGCGATTCCGATTACAAACGGACTCCACGTCACGTCTTTTATGAGTAGGAAAGAAGCAAAGAGCAAAAGTCCAACGGTGAATTCTGATTTGGTTTTGAGGTAGATGCTTATGTAGCTGCAGATTAACACGCAGATTAACACGATGTTCACGGTGGAGAATATGGTTCTTGCCCAATAATACAGTTCTAAATCAGCGGGGTTAAATATGTATTGTCTGGGCTGAAAGGGGAACACGATTCTTCTAGCCTCCGCTTGATACATTGCGAGTAGTACTGCTGCAACAGCAGATAAAGCTATTAAGACTATAAGCAATACGAAGATAGTTTGTTTCTTATTCATTTAGTTCTCCCTCTTGCCTCTTCTCCTTTTTCTACTTTTTCCCGATTTTCTTCGCAATCTCCTCAAACATGCCGTAATTGTCCTCCATGACCTGCGATAGAAAGTATGTTGCACCATACCTGTCTCCGACTGAAGTGATGATTTTGTTCTTCTCCAAAACCTCAAGGTGATGACGCATCGTTTTGTAATCCATCTGCAGCAGTGTCGCGAGTTGGTTAGCGTTTTGCGGAGTCTCTTTGAGTGATTCGATGATTTTTGCACGGGTGGGGCCGCCTCTTGTGCCAGCGATTAACCAGCCTAAGAGGTATTTTAGTGAACGTGCATTTGCAGACACTTTGTTACCGCTCCGTGCAACAATCTCTTCTGGAGTGTTTGTTGGGTTAACGTTATAAATGTGCGCTTTTGCTGGTGAAGAAAAAAATCTTTCGGTAATAGGCTCTACTTCGGATTGTAAACCAACGATAACCTACGGTGGGTTTCTGGGAGTTAGCGGTTGCCGATTGGGGAGAGATTTGGGTAAAATTCTGAAAAATAATTTAATAATCGCTCAGCCTAAGCCCCCAATAGACAGCCAAGAAGGGATTTGGAAAAATCTCAAAGGTGCCATAAGCCCAAACTGCCCAAATACCCCTTCATTTCCCTTCTTGGTTGCCCTTGAAATTAACAAAAAATCAGGTGTTTAAATGGGAGTAATCAGCCGCGCATTAAGAAACATTTCAAGACGAAAAGTTAGAGCTTTACTAGTTATCATTGCATTAAGCATTTCTTTATCAATCATGGTTTCGATTCCTGCAGGTTTAATGGCTAATCAGGAATCAACCAGTGCAATGGCTAACAATCTAGGAAACACAATCACGTCAACAAGTCAATCCATCAACGAAACACTAAGTCAAATAGATGTTTCGATGGCAGCTAATTTTGCTGGCTTTGGCTTCAGACCAGATATCACTTCATCAGGGGATTCCGGATTTGTGCCTGGTGGAAGCTCAAGTTCTGGTTCAAGTGATCGCGGACCACAGAATTTTGGCGGATTCGGTGGCGCTGGAGGCGCCCAATTTGGTGGGCCTTCAGGTGAAGCTTCGCCTATGAATCAAAGCTTATACTCTGACATCGCGGACATAAGCGGTGTAGCAGCAGTTGAAGAGATCCTAACAGCTTCTGAAGGTAGCAGCAACAGAACAACCACTTTTATGGACCGAACATTCACTACTCTGATAACTGATTATACGATTCAAGGAATCCCCTTGACTCATGAATTAATCGACGGTTACACCGTATTACCAACTAATATTACTTCAGGACGAAACCTTCAAACTGGTGAAAGCGGTGTTGTCCTGTTGAGTGAGAATAACTCAAAATTCTTTGATGCAGGAGTCGGTGACCACATTGATATCGTAAATGAGACCTTTACTGTTGTTGGTATTTACTCTCCATCAGCGGCAGAAAATATAATGACACTCTACATGAACCTCTCTGATGCTCAAAGAATCACCAACAACACCGGATACATAACAAGCATGACAGTTTTCACTACATGCAAAGACATCGTAGATAACGTTGCAGAGGACATCTCATCGTTGCATTCGGAATTAACCGTTACTACCCAGCAAGAACGGCTAAACCAACTTGAACAGCAGCAATCGATGTATGAGCAGGCATTAGATAGTGCTCAATCGTCTCTTGCCTCGACACAGGCGACGGCAATACAGGAGATAATTGTGGTGGTTGCAGCGACGAGCCTCATCGTGTTATTCGTGATGTTATACACTGTTAGGGAGCGAACCAAAGAGATTGGAACACTCAAAGCAATTGGTTTCAGTAACAAAGTCGTGATGGGACAATTCTTAATCGAAGGCTTGCTACTGAGTACAATTGCGGGTATTGTTGGTATCGGTATAGCTAGCCTTGCAGCGCCCACCCTGTCCTCTTTACTGCTTCCAACTGTTGGAACCCAAATGGGCTTTGTCAATGTAGCAAACGCAACTGCAAGTACAATCACGTTGGATACAACCCTTATTTTAGAAGCCCTAGGTGCAGCCATGTTACTTGGCGTAGTGGGAACGCTCTACCCCGCTTGGAGAGCGGCAAAAATCAGACCAGCAGAGGCGATGAGATATGAGTAAGCCAGTACTGCAAATCGAGAACCTAAACAAAACCTATACGCTGGGTAAACGCCCAGTCAATGCGCTCGTAAACCTAAACTTGACCGTGAACAAAGGAGAATTCATTGCTATTATGGGTCCTTCGGGGTCAGGCAAAACAACATTGCTAAACGTCATAGGCTGTATCGACAAACCAACCGATGGAACACTCACTCTAGACGGCGTTGATGTGACCAAGACGCCGGAAAACAAACTTTACAAGATACGACGCGACAAAATGGGCTTCATATTCCAATCCTTCAATCTCCTACCATACCTCAACGCCAGAGAAAACGTCGAGCTACCCATGGAAGGTAAAATCGGCAGTAAAGCCGAACGAAAGAACAGGGCGAGCGAGCTGCTCAAACTTGTTGGCCTATCGGGCAGAGAAAACCACCGTCCCCAACGGCTCAGTCAAGGGGAACAGCAACGCGTTGCCATCGCCCGTGCCTTAGCCAACGACCCTGCCATCATCTTAGCTGATGAGCCTACCGGGAACTTGGATAGCAAGAACAAAGCGGAGATCATAAAGCTGCTGGCAAACCTTAACGTGACACAAGGCACAACAATAATCATGGTTACCCATGATAGTCAGGCGGCTAACCAAAGTGAACGTATGCTGCTGCTCAAAGACGGAAAAATACTAAAGGAGAAACAGGGAACGCACTTAGCCAAAAAACAAAGCAAATGCCCCCATTGCGGAGCACAAATAAAAGCCACTGATGACGTCTGTTCACAATGCAAGAAGCCATTGTTTGAAACAGACGACTTCTTAAGCGCTTAGAGGCAAATTGAATGGAGCAACCACAACAGGAAACTGAAGTCAAACAACCCGAAACTGCCCAGCAAACTCCACAACCCCAAGAACCCCAACCAAAACCCCAAACATATTCCCCCGTACCGCCGCCTCCACCGAAAAAACACCGACGTTTTTCAATGCTGACCATCGTTGGGTTAGTGTTGATTGCTTTGCTCGCAGGAGGCTTCATCGGGTACGCAGTTACATATTCTGAGTTTAATTCTAAACTGCTCGATCTGCAATCCCAAATAGGATTATCCAGCGGCATATCAGGTGATATCCAGACTTATGTGCTCAACGATAATGTTTCGCTTGCAAGCCTCTACCAACATGTTAAGTCATCTGTGGTTGTAGTTCAAGACTTTGTGCCAGTAACCACCTTTTTTGGTGCACGCGCCTACAGTAGCCAGCAGGGTTCAGGATTCATAGCCCTTGTCAACAACCAAAAAGTCATAGTAACCAACAACCACGTCGTCGAAAACGCAATCAACATTACCGTAACCTTTGCTGACGGCGACAGTTACCCCGCAGAAGTTCTGGGCCAAGATGCAAAAGCTGACCTCGCAGTACTAACCACCTCAATGCCCAGCGATGCTTCTGCTCTTAGCTTGGTGAGTTCAACAACACTTAGCGTCGGAGACCCCGTCGTAGCTTTAGGATCACCCTACGGCCTCTCAGGAACATTAACCACTGGTGTAATCAGTTCATTGGGCAGAACCATCATTGAGGATTCCAGTTCCAGCCGGAGTGGTCAAACCATTGCGGATATGATTCAAACAAGCACCGCCATCAATCCTGGGAATTCAGGGGGTCCCCTGCTTAACTATGCAGGCGAAGTGGTAGGCATAACAACCGCTGGCATCAGCGACTCTGAAAGCTTGGGCTTCGCCATACCCTCCGCAACAATAATCCGCGAGTTGCCTTCGCTCGTCTCAACTGGCTCCTATGACCAGCACCCATCCATAAACTCAGTTGGCACTGACATGACCTACTCCATCGCTCAAGCCATGGGCACAAGTGTCACCTACGGTTTCCTAGTGGAGAGTGTTTCAGTGCAGAACGGCTTGCAGGGCGGTAACGTTCAGAAAGTGGTTGGGAGTTCAACGGTCATCTTAGGCGGTGACATCATCATTGGGGTGAATAATCAACGTATTACCAACACTGACGCCTTGTTGTCTTATCTTGAGCAGCATGCGCTTCCGGGACAAACGTTGTCTTTTACTGTGGTTCGCGACGGACAGCAACAGAACGTTTCGGTGACTATAGGCAAAGCCTAATCTCCACCATTTTTTATCCCATTCTCTGCTCTGCTTTATGGCATGGCTGTAACGTCTTCGACTTCGGTGATTGAAGCAATAGGTACGTCGAGTTGCTCCTGTAACACTTCAAGCACTGCATCTTGACTTGGTCCCTCGATGATGAATGCGACGCGTCCTTCTCCTCCACAGCAGTAGCAGGATTTGGCTTCGATGTCTTTGAATTTGCCCCTAGCAAGCATCTTTGCTGCTCCTTCGGCGCATGCTTGGGGGTCTTTTCCCGATTTAAGGATGGCTGAATCGACTAAATATCGTGGCATAAAATTCACTTGTCATATTTAGGGTGTTCTTGCTTAATGCTTCTTGTTGTAGGATTTGCGCAGTCACA
>JBNIDO010000008.1:0-56854 GCA_050108095.1 Bathyarchaeia archaeon | reverse complement strand
GATTTGAAACCAAAGCCCAAACGTCACCTTCTGCTCAAACAGAATCAAAAACGCCAACGCAAAAAAGAAAACTGCGATTAACACTACAACCCAACGATTACCCAAAGAAAGCACCAAAACAAAGACGTTGCGCTGCCGTTTAAAGGTACTTGGAGGTTAGCGGTTGATGTGTTCTCTGTGAGAACGGTTTTGTTCTGTGGGGAGCATTATATGTCGCCTTGACTGATTGGTGAGCGGTGAAAAACCAAAATGAACATAGAGAAAAAACTAATCCTTTGCAGCATCTTAGCCATATCAATCGGAATAGCAACGATTGTGCCTCTAGCGTATTTTATGAACAGTGAAGACGGAACTATCTATGCAAAAGCTGAAACCCTAGACAAGCCATGGTTCAACATTAACGTACCCTACGCATATTTCAAACAGAATTCAACAAGCACCACCTATTGCACGACAGATACGGTAGCTATAGAATCCACAGTCAACGCTGATGTCATAAGCCAAAGCACAGACGCCCGAGTAGAATACTTTGAATTCCGATTCTACACTGACCAAGGACTATCAATAACCAACGACTCATATGCTCTCTCGGTAAATAGCTCAGCCGTTTCAGACCCCCTTATGGCATTCGAATTCAGCCGCGAAAACTGGTTTAACAGCACAGCAGGCGGAAGCGGCGTATGCGTAACCAACCTAACAGCAACTCGACCACTAGAAAGAGTTGGCACGGCAGAAGTTTGCTCCCTTGGCGACAGCGCCAGCTTTAACGCACGTTTCGGTGACCTAATCGACCAGATAGAAGGCAGCAACACAATCTATCTTGACGTTCTCAGAATCGGCTACGTAACATTCTACGGCAACAACACAACGGTCACATTAGCAGACAACCAACTAATCCAGCATTTCGAAATGACTAGAAAAGGCGATGCTTTCACATGTGGCGAAGTGCCAACCGCTGATAGGCTATATCCTGGAGCATACCCATTCCCAACACCCAATTATTAGGTGCAAAAGCGTGGCTAACGACGAACTCGAAGGCAACACATTAACCGTCTACGCATTCATCGTCCGCGCAGCCAAACCAGTGGGAACAAGAGACGTCACCAGAGGCGCAGAACTCAGCAGCACAAGCGTAGCACATCGCCATCTGCAGAAGCTTGAAAGCATGGGATTAATCGAGAAAAACCAGTACGGCGACTTTATCCTTCGGGAGAAAGCAAACATCAATGGGCACGTGTGGGTCGGCAAAAACCTCGTACCCAGATTGATGTTTTACTCCTTCTTTTTTATGGGCGCATTCGCCGCAGAAGTAAGTATACTACTACTTAGTTTGGTTATTAAGGATTTAGTGATTCAAAGCAGTTTTCTCTTCTTAACAGGCATGACCGCTGTAGCCATGGTCTTGTTCCTATTTGAGGGGGTTGCGCTTTACAGAAAAAACACTCCCCGCTCCAAAGGTGACGAAGTGCGGTAAAAAATCTAACAACAACTGAAAAGAAATGGGTTGCTGGGGCTCTGGACCCGCAACTAAAGGAGAAAAGAATGGAAAATGCAACTAAACCATCCTTCAACGCGACTGGTAAACTTCATCCAGAGCCCACTCAGCCCATACTTCAGCGCTTACCATTTTAGTCCAAAAAAAGGAAAGGAAAAATTTGTTGTTTGGGTTTATGGTCGTTTTCTGAGTAGTAATACTGTAGCTATTGCTATGGCGATGATAATAGCGATAACACCGATAGCCATGTACATCATCAGGTCACTTGTAGTTGCCAAGCCAGTTTCTGGTGTTGTTGTAGGTTGCTGTGTTGCTATTTCATCGACTGCGAAGCTAGTTTCTGCTGATGATGGCCAATACCCGTTTGTTCCAGCAAACGAAGCGTAGACAGTGTATTTTCCAGAGATATCAGGTTTCCATTGATAGCTGAAAACGCCTGTCATGTCAGTTGTTGTAGTACCTATTATTCGGTAGTTGTTGTTGGCATCCACTACACTAAGAGTTACGGTAACTCCTGTTGCGTTTGTTGGCAGTGGTTTCTGCTGGTAGACATAGCCCATCCAGTCCTTCATGCTATTATCAGATGATACTGGAACGCCGTTGGGGAACCTTGCTGACTGCTCATTTTTTGTAGTTCCGCTTGATATATCAGTGACTGAGCCAGTGATAACTAATGACCTCCCTAGTTCAATAGATGCTTTTGGTGCGTCCACTGTGGTTTTGCTTGGTCCTCTGCCTAAGACATAGATTTGGTTGCTATAGCCATTGAAGAATGTGGTAAAGCCATCTGCGATCGCTGCTGATGCACCGCGGACTACTGCAGCGCCGTATGCTGCAATTCCGTTAGTAACAGCTGAAAGGGTATAGATTTCTTGACCAGTTGTCGCATTAATGGCTCGCGTCAAAGCACCCTTGTAAATTGGCGTTAAGATTGTGTGCTCACTTGTAGTAGTATACACTACCCCATTTCCAATACCGATTATAGCCATTGGATAAAACCCAGGCACTTGGAAGCCACTGTTTGTACTGTTTCCTTCTCCGCCATTTCCGTAAGTCCATAAGAGGTCGCCGTTTGTCATGTCATAGCAGTAGAGTAGTCCTTCGAAGCCGCAACTGTAAAGTTTACCGTAAGCAGTGGTAGTTCCTAAACCGTAATAGGCAAAGGCTGTGTGGTTCCCAACTGGACCCCAAAGTTGCTGACCTGTGCTCAAGCTGTAGCCTACGTATTGCATTGTTTCTTTTCTGGTTTCGACGAAGACGCCGATCGATGGGTCTACACCGCCGAGTTCGACAGTTAAGTTGCCTGCTGGAGCATTTACCGTATTCCACCAAAGTATAGAACCAACTGCGCCCTTTGTTGCATTGAGGTTAACAGCGAAGTATGTGTATGGTGCACTGCTTGGTGTGCCGGTGGCTGATGCACCGCTGGGAGCGAGGGGATAAGAGCCATTTCTGCAAAGTAACATATTGCCTGGAAAAGCTGCTAGCACTGCCGGTGTTGAGGTCTGAGCATTTAGCGCTGGTAGTGAAAGGTTCCAGTCATAGCGGGAGTTAATGCCTGTTGAAATGCCTGCATCAACCATTAGATTGAGACCTGGTTGACCCGCTATTCCTATGACGCCGACTGAGGCGGGTAGCGCGCGCAATCCTCCGCCTAGTTGGAAGTAGGCACCACTCATGTTAAGCATCTGTGGAGAAGTTAACCATTCTTTTTCAAAAACCCACATTCTAGAAGAGTTCCATTGAGCTAAATAGTACTGCGGATTTGTTGGAGTCCCAGCATTCGCCAAGACATATTTTAACTGTTCGCCATTTGTTCCAAGGGCGGTAGTCCCAGAAGGTACGTTAGTTACATTGAATAGCGGAGTGCCTGTATCTGCATCAAAAGCTCTAGCAAAGTTACTTGTGAAAAGCATCGCTGGAAGAACGCCATGCTGACCCATATCGTGAGCAGCATATAAGTAGCCAAATGCTAACGTCGGCACATCTGTTCGAGACCAAAGTAATTGTCCTGTTCGAAGGTCAACGCAATCAGTTGGTGCAACGCCAACTCCATTAGAGAAGGATATTGGTTCTTGGTAGTAGAGTTTTCCGTTGAGAATTATTGGATTGGCGAATCTAATGTTGTATGCAGACCCTTCAAAATATGAGTCGCCCTGAATCGCAAACTTGTTTCCTCCCACAATTCCTCCGCTCTGAAGTGACTTAGTCCACATTATGTGACCGGTTTGAGATCCCACCGCATCACCTGGGAAATAGCCGTCTAGAGCGCCACTGCCTAACCAGTTTGAAGAAATTGAGTACCAACCGGGGTTCTCTCCGTATATCGGTCGAGCCCAATACTCTGTTGGAAGAGGATAGCTATCAGGGTAGTTGGTTAGAGGTTCCTGTTGTACGGTGAGCGTTGTTGTTGCTGTGCTGGGTAGATAAGTGTCGTTTACGAATTGGCTTGGTCTAGGTGCCCCCATTGGGGGTTGAATTGTTTCAGTCCATGTATAGGTTTGTCCAGGGTATGTAAAGTTAAGAGTATATGTGCCGACTTGGTTTGGAGTGAAAGAATAGCCTTGTGATGATGTTGTGTCATATACAATGTCCCAAGTCTTTGTTTCTACTGAGCCGTCAGGTGCAGTAATTGTAAGCTTGTAATCATGGAAACGAATGTCATTAGTTGGGCCAGCTCCATCGGGTATCTTATCTAGAAACATCACTACTAGTGCGGTTTGACCTACGCCGATTGGGTTTGGTTCTACTAATACGTAAGCGTATGTGGGTATTTGCCAAGCTGGTGTATGAGCGCTGGTCGTCGGATAAAGTGTTGCTGTAGCAGCAAAGGAAATCATTAAGCAAAGCAAGATCGAAATTGTCGCCTTCTTGTTATTAATTTTCAAGTCTTTTTTCCCCTATTTTTTATGCTAATTACGTTTACAGGAATATGATATAACGAGTGGCGAGTGAAACCTGCACTCTCTAGAAGTCGGTATTAGGTGGAAAACAGCGAGTGCAAGACGCACTCCACAAAAATTATTAAACAAGTTCAATGAAGGTTGATAGTAACTGTGGCTTCAAGGGCATTTGGGGGTATAATACATTTCACAAGAGGGAAGCTGCAAGACGCTTTGTGAGTTAGGTTTGACTAGTCAACAGGCTAAATTGTATGTGGTAATCAGCCAATTAGGACGGGCAACTGTTAAAGAATTGTCGAAACTAGCGAACATTGATAGAGGGGAAGTTTACCGCCTTGTAGGTAAGCTACAAGAAAAGGGACTTATCGAAAAAATAATTACTTCACCCATAGAGTATAGAGCAGTTTCTTTCAAAATAGGAATCGACTTATTACTCCAAGAGAGGAAAAATGAATTATCTCTAATTGAGAAGAATGCACTTAAGTTAGCCCAAACATTTCATCCAGAGGGTAAAATCCAAAGTCAACAAGAAAATATTTCCTATATGTCTTCTTCCGAGCCTTTTTTATCCAAAATGATCGATAAAATGATTAATACTCAAACAACTCTTGATATAGCAAGTCCATTAGCTAGACGAACATCAGGTCCTTGCCCCTTTTCACCTGCCTTGGAAAAGGCATTAAAGAATAGAGTTAAAATTAGAGTATTGTTCGAAAAAACAGCCTCAGATTCTGCCGAGTACCAAAAATTGACTAAATATCCACTACTGAGTACTAGGGTAACGAATAGTGAAATTGAAGCACCGATAGCCATTCACGACGGAACTGAAGCTTGGATTTTTACATCTGACAACATGAGTTATACTAGGGCCGCTTCACTTTTCGTCAGCAATATGCGGTTAGTTGGAATCATCCAGAAGTATTTTGACAACCTCTGGGGAAATAGCAGAGAAATCAACTTAAAGCAAGCTTAGATAACTTTGGAGTTTTAATCAATCGATTTTCGCCCACTATAATGCGTTAATTCTGCTTTTTTCTTCCCAATTTTAGTTAACGCAAGAGAAGAGAGTTATTAGACCCACTGACAGACGATTTGTATGGTTTGCTGGGGCTCTGGAACCCGTTTAAGGAAGAGAAGAATGGAAAATGCAACTAAACCATTCTCAACCGAACTGCGTTAGTTTCATCCAGGGCCCTCTCAGCCCATATTTTACGCTTTTCTGTTTCCCAAAAAAAGGGAAAAGGGAAATTGATTTTTGCTTGTTTTTATGGTCGCTTTCTGAGTATGAGTAGCCCAACGACTGCGATTGCGACTATTATGGCAATTGTTGCACCGACAATGTACATCATGAGGTCTGAAGTTGTCGCGTAGTTTACTGCGTTGACAGTTGGTAGTGGTGTTGATGCTGGTTCGTCGACTGCGAAGCTTGTTTCTGCGTATGATGGCCAGTAACTGTTAGAGCCAGCGAAGTTAGCGTAGACAATGTAGTTGCCTGATATGTCTGGAACCCAGCTGAAACTGTAGTAGCCGTTTGCATCGCTTGTGGTGTGGCCGATCTCACGGAAGTTCCCGTTTCCATCGATTACACTGAAAGTTACATCGACGCCTGTAGCGTTTGATGGACGCGCGAATTGCTTGTATACATAGAGCATCCAATCGCCCATGCTTGCATCAGAGACTGCTGGAACACCACTGGGGAAGCGGAGTGCCAAGTTATCACTTGATGTGCCAGGGGACATGTCCAATACTGTGCCTTCGATGACTATGCTGCTGCCCATCATGGTGGATTTGGGTCCTGCCGTCACTGTAGTCATTGAGGGTCCTTTGCCTATAGCCCAGACTTGCTGGTCGTATGTGTCCATGCCTGCGATTATGCTGTCGCCCATTACTGCGTTTCCGCCCCAACGGGTCGCGCGCATCATGCCGTTTACTCTAAAGATTTCTGTGCCGTCTGTAGCGTTGAGACAAATGAATGGTCCGCCGCGTGGTAGTGGCTGATTAGCAGAGTGCTCAGTAGTTCCTACGTAGATCATGCCGTTAGCGATGAGCTCTATCCAGCCCCACCAGTTGTTGCCAGTTACGGGTTCACCGTATGGATCAGTCATGTTGTATGTCCAGTCAGTGGCTCCTGTGTGGAGGTTGTATGCGTATACTATGCCGCCTACACCTACTGAGTAGAGGTGGTCGTATGCAAAGTACCAGGTGTGTTCTACGTTGCCCCAGCCGTAAGCATCTGACCAGTATTCGCCGCCGGTTGTCCATAGGTAGCTGCCGTCCATTGTGCTAAAGCCGTAGAATCGGGTTAGTTCTTTATCCCAGACTGCTATGACTCCGTTTTCTGCTTGGTCGGTTGCGCCTGCATAGTGTAGAGTGTTAAAGCCGCTTAGCCATTCAGCTGGTGGCGTCCATGATTTGTCAAATAAGAGTTGTCCTCTGCTTGATGGGTCTAAGCTTATGCCCCAGGTTCTGACGAGTGTTTGATTATAGAATATGCCAACGATTCTGTCTGATTGTACTTTGAGTGTTGATGCACCAAATGAACTACTGGCTGTTAGTCCCATAGGAATAGTTACGTTCCATGAATAGCTATGTGGGTCCGATGCGTTCCATGTGTGTTTATGAACAATTCTGCCCCAACTGCCTAAGTCCGCGCCAACAGCGTAGCCGCCTTGTGCTGCCTGTTGTCCGCAAGCTGTTGAGTTCCAAAGCGCCATCCAGCCGTGAGCGTAGTCGATGACGTAGATTAGGATTTCACCGTTTGGTCCATAGACTTGTGTGCCGGAAGGTACGTTTGTCATTGAGTATGACCATTCACCTGAGAATGGGTCGTATGCGGTCCATGTGCCGGGTGTGCTTGAAGTGTCCCATAGGTAAGCAAATGTACCGTCGTAGTTGAAGCCGTGGAAAGAGAATGTTTGACCGAATGAGAGGAAGGTATTGTTTCTGAACCATAGTTCTTTTCCTGTGTGCAGGTCAACTGCTTTGATTCCGTTTGTTTCGGTTGAGCCACCCATAGGAGCTCCGGCTACGTTGTAGTAGAGTACGCCGTGTATAACTACTGAATTGGGGAATTTGCCTTCGTATGCATCACCTGTTGGAGAGCCAGCGGGCAATAGGTTGTCACCGTATAATCCTCCTGCTAAGCCTCCGTATACCAGTGGTGTTGTCCATAGTACGTGGGGTGTTTGAGGGGCATATTCGTTGTAGAGTGCTACGTTATTAGCGGGTCTGGCTACCCAATTTCCTGAAACTGTAGCCCAGTTTATAAGTTGGGCGTCGATTGGTCGAGTCCAATACTCTGCTGGAAGAGGCTGCTCTGGATATGCTGGGCCTGCGTTTTCATTTACTACAAGGTTGATTGTTTCGCTGGTGCTTGCTTTCATGATTGTGCCTTCAGGTATGAATGCGCCGCGCTCTGAGTCGAAAATGTCTGATGGCATCGGTTGTTCTGGGAAGTTTGTAGTCAATTTGTAGGTTCCGATTTGGTCAGGGATGTAGATGGTGGTGCTTCCGCCTGTTGAGTCTGTCGTGAATGGTCCTAGGGTTTCTGTGTGGTTATCTGGTTTTACGACTGTGACGGTTATGTTTTTCCAGCCGAGGAAAGTGTTTGCTAGAGCCTGTAATATGCCGAATCGGACGATAACGCGTTGTCCTACGCCGGCGGGATTAGGGATTGCTTCGATAAAAGGATAGGTTGCTTGAGTGTTGTTTTCCTGTGCTGTAGTTGTCGGTATTGCTGGTATTGTCATTACCATTGAAGCTACGAAAGATAGTATTAGCAATATAGCTAACGCTTTCTTTGGTTTAATAATGCATTTTGACATATTTTTTCTCCTTTATTGCGTAAAAATAGCTATCTGCTGATTGTATTTATAAAACTTTGCAAAAAAGAGAAAAAAAGTCAAAGCAGTCGCCAAAAAGCAGTCAATATTGGCGGAAATTTCCACAATATGCGGAGGAAGGTTAAATAATTAAATGCTACGATACCTATCAGCATGCCCAAGCGAGTAAAACCGGTCGGCAAACTCAGCGACATCGACTCACAAATAATAAAAACACTTCTAAAAAACGGTCGAACTAGCTTTGGAGAACTCGCAAAAACATGCAAAATCACAGAAAACGCTGCATGGAAACATTACAGGTCAATGGAGAAAAAAGGCATAATCAAAGGTGCTACAGCTCAAATTAATTACAGCCATTTTGGGGCAGTTGCAATCACCACAATCCTAATTAGCGTCAATATGGAGCAAATTGAACAAGTTATGGAGTTTTTAGAGAAAATATCAGAAATCCGAGCCAGCCGACAATACAATAGCGTCTACAATATAAGAGCGGTTGCATCCCTAAGGGACCTAAACGAGTTAGACCTGATAAAGCAGACAATAAAACAAAGGTTACCGACTACAGGGTTGAAGACTTATCTGTGGACAGGCGTCAAAAACATACCTGAAAATATCGATCTTAATGGCACCTCGACAAATGTTGAACAGGAAAGCCGAAAAGAGTCAAAAAACAATTTGAGTACTTGCAAACATGAAGCTCGTGTTGATGAACTTGATAAACAAATTGCGGCAAAGCTTGTGCTGGATGGACGTGTCTCTTTTAATCAAGTTGCTAAGCAGGTAGGGGTATCCGTAGAAACGGTCATAAAAAGGTACAATATGCTTAGGGAGAGAGGGTCGATTAAGGTCACTATTCAAATAAACCCAAATGTGATCGGGTACTCCTCGATATTAGACTTCAACCTTGCGTTTGCAGCCCCTGAAAGTGTGTCCAGCAATATTATTGAGTCAATCTCAAAGATACCGAATATAACAAGTATTGCGACGGCAAGCGGCGATTACGACCTTCAGGGAACCGCATTGGTCAGGGACATACCGGAGTTATTCGCATTGCAAGACCGAATCGCCAAAATACACGGGGTGACAAAGTTTGAAGCCAGCACTAGAAAAATTCCCGACCGGTGGCCGTCACAGCAACAGCACATTTCAACGTTGTGATAAAAGCAAAAGATGGTTGACCCGATCGGATTTGAACTAATGACCAACAGATTACGAGTCTAACGCTCTACCGGAAAACACGCCAACCGACAGCCGCAGTATATTTCAACAAAAAAAGCTTCCTGTTTATCTCCGTTGCGTAGTCAATAAACTTTGAGTATCCTTAGTTCAGAAAGCTAAACAAGAAGGCTTTTATTACGAACAAAAACTCTAAAGCTAAATGACTTGTAATGAAGAAAAGCACCGTATTCCTCACAGTCATCCTCTTTTTCGCAATATTCTCTTTCACACTTGGAAGCCCAGATGCTCAGACTGCAACAGCAAACCCCATGATTTACCGAAGTTTTAACGCGTTACCAGTAATAACGGTGCATTCGCCTGAAAACAACACAACAGTCACCCCCGACGGCGTCATATTAACTTTTGAATTGTCTAAACCAACTGAAGACTTAGACGGGTACCCCTATAGCAACCTATGGTACGACCCCATACCAGCCTCCAACGATGGACCGGACTTCGGAAACAAAGTAGCCAACGCCACATACTACATTGACGAGCAACCATCTAACGTTACGATAGAAGTAAACAGCCACCTTCAGGAACCATTCAACTGTTCAGTACCCCTTGAGGGTTTAACGGAAGGAAACCACACCCTGCAGATTTACCTTGAATGCAAAGGCGTCGAGGGCATGACTTGGATGGCAGGCGGAGCTTTAAACTGGATGGAGTATAACTGTACCTCGCAGACAGTAGACTTCGCGGTTGCTTCTCCAGAGGCGGCTATGGCTGAACCTGATATGCTTTGGGTGTGGGCGGTTGCGGCGGTTTGTGTTTTAGCGGTTGGGTTGCTGCTTTTTGCTAGACACCAAAAAACCAAAACGCCCAGTTATTGGAGTTGAGTGGTGGGCCCGATCGGATTTGAACCAATGACCAACAGATTATGAGTCTGGCGCTCTACCTAGCTGAGCTACGGGCCCACGCAGCACTGTTTTAATATTGCTGTTTGTGAATAGATTTAAACGTTTTTGGGGTTCCAAGTCGACGTTTGGTTACAGACGGTTGTTTTCTTAAATCTTTAGCGGAGTTAGCTGCCTGTTTGGTTCCAGTAAATAACCTGCGAATATTTGCCTGCCACTGGATACGCTGAATCTTCGTAGACTATGTCAAGTTTTTCTCCGTAAACCGACAGCGCATCTTGCATGTGTTGCCAAATTTGGCTGTCAGTCTCGTTTGCCGTCCACAGTCCCCAGATGATGTCCTCTGGGTTTCTTAAGCCTGAACCATAGTTAGGGGGCAACACGAATGCTGTGTCGGCTTTAACTTCGCCCTGCTTTATGTTGCCGTCTTTTACATCGTTCCAAAAGCGTTGAAGAGCGTCAAAATGCTCGTCCTGCAATGTCCCATACGGCCCCGTCATGTCTGGCGCATAGTTAAAGATAGCCACATATTTTGCACCACCTTCATACGATAGGCGCATTTGATCGTAGATTTCGTCTCCACTATCTAAGTAGGGTGCGTGATTGTACTTCCAAGTTATAATTGTGCCCCAGTCTTTACCTTGAGCGTTTGCGGCACCCCTAACAAGCGCGATGTCTTGGTTAGTTGTTTGGTTCCAGCCGAGTTGCGCGAGCACACAGTCGTAGCCAGATAGATAATCGTACCAGTAAAGTCCATAATCAGCGGTTATTATATTTAGGGTTGAATTGTACTGTTGCCGTGAAGAATTTATTTGATCGCTTAATGGGGATAGGTAATATTGTTTGGCGATTCCGGCATTTTTTATCGGGTAGGCAGCCCATAATTCATCGTACGTATACTCTAGGGTGTACGTTTTTGGGAGTGGAGTATCTGTGAACTTGATTCCGTCTTCTTTGAATTCATACTTTGTCCCGATTAAGGTACCATTGGGGTTGTAAGTAATGGAATAGTAAGGTTCAGATATACCTGGTTGCACTTGTACACTTCCGTTCCGCATATAAGTCACAGAATTGTGATCATCTATCTTGTAGCCAGAGAGGCTTCCATCCGACTGTTTAATTATAAAAATCGGAGATTCAGGGGTAGAGAGGTTTATTTGTCCATCTAACATTTTTCCGCCAGGCTCATCTATGGCGTACACTCCTAAGAAGTGGTTGCCCCATCGTCCGTCGTAGGTTGGTAGCCAGTAGCCGAATGCGCCACTGTTTATGCCTTGGTAAACCATAAAGTTTAGGCCTGCTGCAACAGCGTAGTCCCCAGTTTCATTGATCGCGGCACCGCTGGTTTGCAGGCTTCCAGAGTCTAAAATGAATAGATTCGTGTAGTCCTTCACTTTATCAATTAGCTGTTTGGCTTCATCGACACTATCGCCACAGTAGGTTACTCCAACGTAGAACTCCTTGTTACTGTTTGAGTATACCATGATGGATACTGCTGCCAACGATGAAAAAATAACGATAACAATAAGGACATATGCAAGTGATCGTCTCATCAGCCCAACCTTTCGGATTTCAAGCTTTACCGTGTTTTAAGAAGTTTACTCATACTGGTTATCAATCGAATTGATGCGCCTGTAACCCTTCATTTTTTTGGGTGTTATCTGGCTTGTTGCGTTTCCAAAGCGTCAACCCCTCTGCCAAAAAAAGCCCCGCTGAGCCAGCCGTAACTGGAACCAGATAGAGAACTGCTAAACTCGGTGTCTGCCCCTGAAAGAAAAACTGAACCATCAAAATCGCAACTTCTACGCTGAGGATGCCAAAGAAAAAGAGGGAGTAACAGATTAGACGGGGCACGAGGTTTTTGCCGACCCACACATGCCCGCTAACACTGGCTTTCTCCTTTGCAACGTATGCGCCATACACGTTCTTCTCGATTAAGCCGAGGGATTCTAGCTTCTGCAGTTGCCGATACGCCGTGCTTGGACTGGAGAGGTTGGCACCACGCATAACTTCCCGTGGACCAACAGGTTTTGCTTCTTTTACTACGAAGGCGTAGACGCTAAGTGTGTTGCCTTCTAGTTCTCCAGCATCCAAGTTCGCCATGTCTCTTTAGCTCCGTGGTACGATTATGGCTTCTATGCCATACTGATCAAGCTGTAGTGTCTGGTTGCCGCTTAAGAGGTGGTTGTATATGTAATTGCCTCCTGCTGTTTCTGTCAAAGCGACTGCGATGAGGCTGGTTGACATTTTGGAGGTGTCATAGAATGTTCCATTTACTGGTTTGTCGTAGTCGTAGACATAGCTGTAGGCTGCTGCGTAAAAGTTGATATTCCCAGAAATGAATGCTGTAATGGCTTCATTATTGTTGACTGTTGTGGTGCCTGCTATTTGTATTAGTCGTGATTGGTGTGGTGCCCAGATGTTGTTGAAGTCTCCGTTTCCACTCCATACGAAAAAGGTTTGGCTGATTGATTGGTTGGATGGTAGTGTGCTGTTGATGCTGTTTTGTGGCCCGAAACTGGTTACAGCTTGAAGTACTGTGCCGTAGGATAATACGCTGGATACGGGGTTTTCGATGCGTATTCTGCCGGTAACGTTTACCCATGTGCCATTTGCGTAGACGACGTCGTAGAGCGATAGCTTGTTTTCGGTACTGTTGAAGAAGTAGTAGTGTATGATGGGTATGCCTTCAATTAAGTAGCCGGTTTCGGAAGCATTGTCGGGTAAGTCAGGAATCTCTGTTGGTAAGTTGCCTACATATCTGATTACATCAGCCCTTCCACCACTAGATGTCATTACTGCGCGTAAGCCATCAGGATGAGTTCCAGGTATCCAGGTAACGTTTAGCCATTTGTCGTCAAGCCAAAGTCCTTCAGCTCGAGTTCCAAAAGATCCGCCTCCGCTTCCTCCGCCTGATCCACTCGCGCTGCCACCTTCCATTGCGCCTTTGAGTAGCGTTATGTTTTGGGCTGCAGCGAAGTTCACCGAGCCGAGTTTTGCTTCGATACCTGCGAGGTTTGTCACGTTAAGAACTACCTGGTACTCCATTTGTTGTATACCGTATTCGTCAGGTTGACCTACTACTTTGAAGTCTGCGTAAGCTACGTCAACGCCGAAGTCTGCTGTTGGTCCCTGTGGTGTTCTGGGGAATGGTATGATTTCGGTTGCTAATAGTGGGGTTGCGACTGCTACGCCTATGCATAGCGAGAGTATTGCTGCTGCGAGGAAATTTATTGCGATTTTCATGTTTTCACCGACTTTGCTATGGGTTGATGTGGCTATTAGCTCTGCTGATGGAACATGGCTGTTCCACGGCGGAACACATGGAAAAACAGCGCCCCCAATATACCACTGTTTTGCTTGCAGAAGTCTCCACAACCAGCCCACAGTATGCAATAACCGCAAAAAGCTAAAAGCAATCGCCGTTAAAGCCCGCGGGTTGTTGTTGTGTATAAGCGATTTTCCACAACAACTAACAATTGAAAAACTTGGTTAAGGGTTGCCGAACCATTTCTGGCACCATGCACTATACATGGATAGGCACTCTTTCTGCCACTCCGCTTCATCCTCTTCTTTGAGCACGCTGGCAAGCTCCAAATTATGCGCAAGCTCCGCCATAGCCTCTCGCATCAAGGCTTCAACATCGTCGAGCATGTCGCCGCCGCCCGCTGCATAGTCTTTTGTGGCTTGCTTCAAAAACGCACGTTTCTGCTTGATTAACTGGCTTATTCTGCCTTCACTCATCCACTGCACCCTGTCAGGTATTGCTTGGCAATAGCATTTTAACGTTGCGTTCGCTCGTAATGGTAGAGGTACTCCTGCGCATACCCCGCATATTCGCCAAAGTAGCCCCTTGCAAAGTCACCGATTTTCAGGTATTCACGGTTGGTCAACGAGTTGCGGCTCTGCATTTTCTTAACCAACTCAGGCGGGAACTGATCGGTATAGTGATTTAGAATAACACGCTTCACCCAGACATCCACTGGGAACGCCTCTATTTTCTCCAACGCGAACAGTAGCACACAATCCGCCACCTTCAACCCGACGCCCTGAAACTCCAGCAGTTTCTCTCTTGCCTCCAAATACGGCAAAGATTTGAACGCTTCAAGATTGATGTTTTCCCTGCAGATTTTTTGCGCAGTCGCATGCACATATTTAGCTCGGAAGCCCAAGCTGCATTCCCGCAGACCCTTCTCGCTTGCAACCGCCAACCGCTCTGCAGACGGAAAAAGGTAGAAGTCTTTGCCATCAAAAACCTTTTTTTCCCCATATTTTACAGCGATGTTTTGGAGCATTTGCTCGATTGCAGGGATATTTTTCTGTATGGAACACATGAACCCAACGAGGCATGTCCAGGGTTCCTGCCGTACCAGCCGCAACCCGCCAAACTGCTGTAGTGCCTGTTGGATGGTGGGGTCTTTGTTGATGCATCGACTGATTTGCCCTAAATCGTCGTTTAAGCCAAAGTAGTGCCTCACAAACTCTTCGCTGGCGCCTTTGAACTCCAATTGTTTGCCGCACTGGCGGATTTTGAGGATGTTTTCGCCGACGACGCCATACCACCAATCGCCGATTTTTTTCCAGCGAAACACTTGTCCGCAGCAAAGCGAAAAGTCAAGGTCAAAAACAACATCCAAACGCATAAGCATAGCTAAGTCTCCATGAATTTCTCTGGTTTAGGCACTTCAGCGGCTAAGCCTTTGCGACTTCTAAGAGCAGCAATGGTTTCTGCGGCGAGTTTCGGGGGCATTTTTTCCCAGTGGTCAAAGAAGGATTGCCACACTGCCCGGCCAGAGGTTGCGCTACGGAGTTCTTTGGAAAAGCCAAACGTTTCTGCGACGGGGATGTAGCCGGTGATTTGGGTTAGGAAGCCTTTCTGTTCAAAAGAGGTGACTTTGCCCCGTTTGGTTTGGAGTATGCGACTGGATTCGCGGGCGAGTTCTGAGGCGACGGATAGGCTGATTTTGTAGATGGGCTCTTGGAGCGTGGGATTGGCGGTTAAGAAGCTTGCGAAGACTGCTTTTCCGACGCCACGCATGACTTCTGAGTTGCCTGCCAAGCCCTCTGCGAGTACAAGGTCAACGAGGTTGGCTTTTAGGTGCCTTATTGGTTCACCGCAAAGCGGCCCCGCCCTGCAAGCGTATCCGAACCCTGCGGTTAGGGCGTCCAATGTTTCTTGGGGCAACCCACTTGTTTTGCCGTTGCATTCCAAGAGCACATTGCCGTTTTCATCCCTAAAGAGCACAACTCCACGGTCTTCACCCTTCTTTGCGACTCCTTGTTCGATTACAGGTTCCACCTGCACCCAGAAACTGCTTCGCTTGTCGGGGCTCTTGGCCAGCGCCACCACACCACTCTTCTGCACGCATTCCACGTAGACAACTCGAGGCGACGAAGTTGCCACGTCAATACCGCAGTCGCGTTTAAACTGATTAATTGCTACTTCAAGGTGCAATTCGCCCATGCCGCTTAGCAGGTACTCGCCAGTTTCCTTGTCGGTGGCGACTTTGAGGTTGGGGTCTTCGGCGGCAAGTTTTTCGAGCCCACGTTTGAGGAGTTCGATATCTTGGGGGTTTTTGGGTTCCACAGCCAACGTTACCACGGGTTCCGAGACGTAGTGGATACATTCAAAGGGCACCATATCCTCTTTGTGCGCTAAATCCACCAATGTTTCGCCTGACTGTGCTTTACCAATGAGAGCTACAGTGGCTAAATTACCTGCGGAAACCCCATCGACTTCCTCCCGCATCGCACCCATATCAACGTATACAGCTTTCACTTGGGTTTCTCTGAGGGTATCCACCAGATGCAGCCTATCCAGCTTCTTCACTATACCAGAGAACACTCGACCAGTGGCTAAGACATCGCCGTTGCCGTCACCATGCACATTCGTAACAAACATGACTGAGGGTGCCTCGTCACGGCATTCCACCAAGGCGGCTCCAACGGAAGAGGTGATATGTCCTTCCCAAATCTTCTCGATGCGGTAGCTTTGGGCAGACTGGGGGTTGGGCACGTTTTTGACCGCCATTTCAAAGATTGCCCCATAAACAGGCAGCACACTCTTGAGTTTAGCTGATTCAGCCTTTTTGCAGGCAGCTATAACATCGGTGAACTTCATCGATTTCTCTTTTGCCATGTCAACGGTGAAGCCCCAGCCATAGAGTGCAGCACCAAAAGCCACGTTTCCCTGTGCAACGCTGATTTTCCATTGGCTCTTAAAGGGCGGGTCAGCGTAGAGTTCGATTATGTCGTTGAAGCTGCCGATTATGTGGTTGAGTTTTTTCTGTATTTGCTCTTCGCTGAGCTGTAACTCGGTGATTAAGCGGTCGATTTTGTTTATGAAAAGCACTGGGCAAACCCGTTCTTCGAGCGCTTGGCGGGCCAGGATTTCGGTTTGTGCCATAATCTCCTCCACCGCATCCACAACCACGACGGCACCGTCGATAACACGCAGTGCCCGTGTAACTTTGCCAGTGAAATCCACGTGCCCAGGCGTGTCGACCAAGTTGATGATGTAGGGTTTGGATTGGTGGTTGTATAGGAGGGTTATGTTGGCGGTTTTTATGGTTATTTTGCGTTTCTGCTCTTCCTCAAGGTAATCAAGCACGCGTGCCATGCCAGCCATCTGCGGCGACAGCAACCCAGACCCCGCCAAAAGCGAATCCGCCAAGGTGGTTTTGCCATGGTCAATGTGGGCTATTATGCCAATATTTCTAATGCACTCTTTTTGGCTCATTAATTGCTGAATCTGTGGAAGTTGCTTGAACCGCGGCATCACATAACCCTTAGGATAGGCTAAAATTGGAAGGGAAGTGCCTATTATCTTTTTTATCTTCGCTTCAACCTTGCGATTTTGAAGGCTCAGAGATGGTTGGGTTAAACGTCGTTGTAGGAGGCTTAGGGGAAGTAGTTCGAAGTTTCCCTATTAGCCAGACTGTTTGAGAAGCATAAACAAGCGCAGAAAACACCACAGTCACAGCCAAAGGCACATACAACGTGGAAAGCAACATGCCATCGTTTAATCCGCTGCCGCCTATAGCTGCACAAGCAAAATACCGTGAATAATACAAGTCAACTAGGAAAACAGACAGGGGAACACAAACCAATGCCAACATGAGAGAGGCGGCAAAATTGTTTCTTAAGCCAATGTGTGGTTTGGGAAAAACGGTGACTGCTCCACTAACCGTGCTAATTGCGAGTGCAAAAAGCAACGGCGAACCTGCAATGCCCTCATCAGTTAAGTGAAAGAGCAAAAACGCCAAAAAAACGCTGGCGAGGACGGCTAATGACAACTTTTTAATTGGCGCATTTACGGATTTGATGAATAACCCTGCAGCGACGAAAGCAACAATTAGGGGCACAACAGCGCCAAAAACGTCTATTCCCAGCGAACCCGAAAACATAACTGTCGCATGCAACGGGTTTGCATCAAAGTAGTCGCCAAACAACCCCACAGCAGTTATACCCAGCACTGCTGCTACGACACCTAAAAAGGCAACGGTGATACCTTTGAAGTAATGTTTTACGTTTGCACTAACAGGCATAACTCAATCCGAAGGCATCAGGGCTATAATTAGGTGGGTACGTAACTTTTGGATACAACGCCTAGACAGGGAAAAAGGCTTTTTTGCCGTTACGCTAATGTTTCCAGAGATGCTATGCCAAAAAAAGCAACTGTATCCATAACCGAACTGCGACAGGAACCTTACGCTTCAGCGGTATGTTACCCCCGAGCCAGCGACGCTGAAATGCAGAGCCGCATCTTGGAACTTCAAGAACTCAGGGTAGAAACCTTGGAGTTCAGCGGCAAATCCTCAGCCCACACACTGCAGGTTTTAGGCAAAGGCTATGTCGGCATAGTTGTGGCGGCATATGTGGGCGGCGAACGGCTGGCGCTAAAGATGCAGCGGGTTGACTCGGACCGCCCGAGCTTGGAACATGAGGCGGAACTGCTGCAGAAAGCCAACGCTGTTGGGGTGGGTCCTAAATTTGTGGGGGTTACCCAGCGTTTCCTGCTGATGCAACTTATCGACGGTGACCTTTTGGTGGATTGGCTAAAAACCCCCAGAGAAGCGCCTGATGTACGGAGGATTTTAGCTGACATTTTGGAGCAGTGCTGGCGACTAGACGAAATCAGCTTAGACCACGGTGAACTCAGCAAAGCACCCAAGCATCTCCTTGTGGACAAAACCGACAAACCCTACATCGTCGACTTCGAAACCGCCAGCACCACACGCAACGCCTCCAACGTGACGTCGGTCTGCCAGTTTCTGTTTCAGGGCAACAGCGAAGTATGCAAAGCTGTAGCTCATGTGCTTGGGGAGAGTGACAGGGTGAAGCTTGTGACTGCTTTGAGGAGTTACAGGAAAAACAGGGACCGCACAAGTTTTGAGGAGATATTAAAGCTGTGCCTTGACTAACCAGATTGACCAACTAAAAGGGCAATCTTTAGTATTAGAAGAAGAGAATGCCGCCCTTACTCATCTTCTTCCTGTGGGCTCAAGGGAGACGTCTGTTTTGCTGTTGGGTTGTGGGGTGGCTTGCAGGTTGGTTGAGGAGCAATCCTCAAGTAGAGCAACGATGGCGTTTAAGCGACTACGTCTTGTAGCCGTTTCTGTTTTACTGCTTCTTTGAGTTCCAACGCGATACGTCTGCCCATGTACATGTTTTCGCCATAGCGCAGGTACGCGTAAGGCGAGGTGCCGATGCCCACGTTTGTGCCTGCCACAATACGTGCAGAGATTTCAAAGGTGTATATTTTGGCTTCGTCAGTGATGACTGTTTCGAGGCAGAAAGGTCCGATGATGCCGGGTGGCGCAAGTTCGGCGGCTTTTTTGTGGACATTGTCGCCCATACGCATGACTTCGGGCAGTAGTGACTCGCGGAGGACTATGGGGAAGTTACCTACGACCGTGTAGGTGGGGTTGATGTCGATTTCGAGTTGTTGGCTGGCGGGGATTTTGCCTATGCTGTCGACGGCTGATTCGTAGCGGCGGTCCATCGCCAAAAGCTCTACGTCGTCATTTATGATGCTGCTAAAGTAGCTGGGGTAAACGTTTACGCCTAGGGCGTATTCTTGGAGGTGCACGGTTTCTAGGTCTTGTTTGGTTAGCATGCCGCGTTTGAGCATTTCGTCGGCTTTTTTGTAGTAGCCAGTGGGGGAGTTGGCTAGGAAGTAGCCTCTGCCGCCTTTTGCGCCTTGGAGTTTGGCGATGACGAGGCGGTCTATGTCGTCGGGTGATTTGAAAACAGCGGGTAAACGTAAGCCTGCTTGGCGTAGCCATTCCTCTTGGGATGTGCGGTTGGCTTCCCAGTGGAGCAGTTGGCGGTTGCCCATCATGGGCACGTGGAGGTTGTCGGTAAGCTGTTCGGTGCTAAGGTATGCGGTAAATGAGCCGTGTGGAATCAGGACCACGTTGAGGTTGCGCAGCCTCTCCTGCAGCGCTGGACTGAGAAGTTCAGTGAAGTCCTTAACGATGATTAATTCGTCGACCAACGGGTACTTCTGGTACATGATGGCGTCTTTTTCTTTGCAGATGCAAACCGTTCGAAAACCTTCTTCTTTGGCGCCCTTGAAAATGTTGAGCGAGCTGTGGGAGCCCAAGGTGCCGATTGCGAGTTTGGTTTGGTCGTATTTTTCGATTATTTTTCCAACGGCTTGTGCATCAATCATCTTATGTTACCACTTCTGCTAATCTGCGTTTGCGTACGGCGCGTTTGATTTCCATGGCAACCCGTTTGCCAGGACCGACTTCTACGCCATACTTGTACTTCATGTAGGGCGAGGTTGGTTCAACACAGGGGCACCCGGGTACGCGGGGGCTGACATCGAAGATTTTGAACTGCAAGTCCTTGGTGACTGCACCCTGCAAAGCGAATAGCCCAATCATTCCTGGAGGGAATTCTTTGCGGCAGACCTGCACCCAGCGTTCGCCAGCGTCGAAGACTTTTTCAAGCTGGCTCTCCCGCATTGTGGCGCCCATGTGTCCGATTTCGATGTTCTGAGTGGCAACGTTGAGGTCGAGTTGTTCGCGGGCGGGAAGGTCTAAGACGCCGTCGAGGTCGGTTTGGATGCGGCGGTCAAAACCCAAGAGGTCGATGTCATCCGTTAGGGGCGAGTAGAAGTAGTTGGCGTTGAATTTGGCGCCCAAAACGTACTCTTCGATGACTGATTCTTCGAGGGCTTCGCGGGTGATGATGCCTGCTTTGATGCGTTTCTCTGCTTCCCGTTCATACTCCTCGGGGCTTGAAGCGTAGAAGAAGGCGCGTTCGATTGTTCTGCCTTTCTCTGCGACTTTAACGATGGCTGGGCGGTCGATTTCTTTGGGTGACCTAAACGCCCTTGGGAGTTGTATGCCTGCTTCTTTTAGCAGCCACAACTGGTTTTTAGGTGCGTTGCGTTCCTCAGTTTTAAGTAGCCACCGGTTACCCATTAGAGGGACATCGAATTTGTTTTCGATGGGTTCGTAGCCTGCGTAGACGCTGAAACTACGATTAGGCACGAAAATGGTGTTGAGGTCTTGGAGTGCCTTGACGGTTTCTGGGTTGGTTATGTCTGAGAATTTATCGAGGAAAATGAATTTGTCAAAAATATTGCGGTAGTATCGGGCGTAGGTTTTTTCTCTGCCGTTCTGGCATACGACGACTGTTTCGAAGCCCTCCTGTTTAGCGCCTGAAGCGATTTCCAACGCGGAGTGGCTGCCCAATACACCTATGCGGATTTCTTTGGGGTCGTAGTCCATTAGGACCTGTTTGATTTTGTCTTGCATGTTCATGCTTTTTCCTCCATGTAAGCTTTGTAGTCGCCTATGACACCGGCAAGTTTAGGCGAGCTAAACAGGGTTTTGCCTGTCATCTCGTTTGCCACCGCCATGTACATCTGGCTGATAACCGCTTTAAGTTTGGGGTCAAGCAGAGGCGGCTGCGACTTGCACAGCGACTTCCAATTCTGCACACCCTTAGCCTCCGCATCCTTCTTAGCCTCCTCCACATCAATGTACCACTGGGTTTTCTTGTAGAATTGGCGAGCAACCTCCTTGCTGACATGCACGCCCTCAAAAGTGAAGCGGCATTCGTCGAGGGTACCCAATACGTCGACGAGCATGAGTTTGCGTTGGTCGTCGAAGGCTAACTCGATTTTGCCGTCCTCGTTTTTGAGGCTGGCGTTTGAGGCGGCGGTGGTTATGGTTTCGTCGGCTTTGAGCAGGACAGCTTTGACTTCAGAGAGTTCGGTGTTTGTTAAGCCTGCGATTTTCTGTGCCTCAATCCATGTGATGTAGCGGTCGGTTTCTTCGAGTTTGGTGCTGACGTCGAAGATAGGTTTTTTGAGGGTTTCTCCGGGCTGAGGTTGGTGGTCTAAGCCGAGGTCTTGGAGGGTGACTTTTCCCTGAGCCAGCCGCTTAAAGACTGAACTGCCTTCAGGGAGACCATTGCGGTATATGATTTCGAGTGGGATGAGGCAGTTTCTAAGGCTTGGCGTGTAGACGCTGTAGTCGTGGACTACTTTGCCGCCTATGACGAGGGTTTGGGGTCTGTAAACGTTAACCAAAGCAACTTCCATGGTGGCTGACGGTTCGCTGAGTTCATCAACCTTAACTGCTTTTCCCGCCTTGTTCACTAAGCCACGGTAATGGGTTTTCACGCCCTGCTTCTCAAGTTGTTCAAAGCAGTATGCACCCATCAAGCAGAGGGCGGCGCCTTTGCCATCGATGTGGTCGGGCATTTCCCCCCAGTCAAAAACGCTGTATCGGTCGCTGAAAAGGAAACGCCCCGTGCCCATGGTTGTCTGAGTGGGTTGCTGAATTACGTGTAGGTCTTTTACGCTGCCCATGCCAATTGCCTCGGATGCTTGATTATCTGTTTTGGGAAATATATCACTTTATCTAGTAAAAAAATGGAACAAAACAAGTACTGAAGCAAAAGCTATTTATCCTTAACAAAGCGGAATGAGCTAATAGCCTCAGGGCACAATGGAGCGGCGATAGAAATGGCGGTGCAAGAGCAGGTACCGACTGCACAGACAAGGTTTACGGCTTCAACAACAGCTCCGTTGGAGTTGTTGCCTAAACGGTGGTTCTGCGCGGGCGTTGAAGCGTCAGGGCGAACTTTCAAGCAGGAAGATGAAGCACCCAACAATTTCTTGGAAATAATTAACCGTTCAAGCATCACATGGGTTGACTACATCACCGACGATCCGGTCAAGGATTTGCCGGTGGTGGCTGGTCAGATGGGTTTTAGCGAAGCCTTCATCAACAGCCTATCAGGCTGCGACCAACTTAACTACTCAGACTTTGACACTGAAATGTGGCTGACTTTTCCAGCCGTCCAAATCCGAGGAACCGACGTTAAACCCCACTCTCTTGTGGTTTTGATTAGGAAAAATTTGATTTTCACTTTCCATCCTCGCCTAATAGACAAAAGGTTTCTTAGACTCCGCAGGTACTCCGAGACGTTTCTAAGAAAAATCCCCATGGACATGAGACCTGAGGATAGGCTGACAATTCTGCTTTTACGCATCTTGGAAGCTAACAACGACAGCAATTTTAGGCATCTCAGGGTTATAGAGGAATTCGGAGATGACCTCAACCGAGACCTAATGGACAGAGATGTTGACAAAGCTAGTTTGGGTCCAAAAATCTATGAGATGAAACACGCCCTAATAATATACCTTAACGCTCTTTGGGAAAGCGTGGATGTTCTGCAAACCATTCGCTACGGCGACGCCGAGCTTTTGACAGATGACCCTAAACTGGTGAATTTGTTTTCGGCCATGGTGGATCAGGTCAAGAGCCAAATCGGGTTGTCCGAACACATGTCAGAAGTGCTTGCTTCAGGCATAGAAGCCACACAGGCAATCTACAACAACCAACTAACAATCGCCAACAACCGACTCACCATATCCAACAACAAACTAACCCTGCTCAACAACCGCCTATCCAAAATCGTAGCGTACCTAACCATAATCGGCACAGCCATACTCATCCCCAACACCATCGCCACGGTTCTAGGTAACTCGGTGTGGGTTTTAGGACCCGACTTCCTGCCTGCATACCTGTTGCTCATGGTTAGTTCCACAGTCGGCGGCAGTTTGCTGATGTGGCTTTGGATAAGAAAAACCGGTTTAATGGGGCACAGCAGAGAATTCGATTCCGAAAAAGAGCCACACCCATAAAACATTCTTGGTAAAAGCAAAATAAAACTTGGTTAGCCGTAGCAGTTCAAAAATTTTGTGGATTGCTTGTAGAAACCCAGTAACTAGACATCATCCTAAAATAGCTGCACAAGCAAAAGCAATCGATACATGCTTCCACATCCCGACAGCTTCATGGAGCCATGTATTGCGTGTAGAGAAAAACGCATATCCCACACCGAAACAGGCGCGCAGAAAAACAATGCAACTAGAAAAAAGCAACCGCGTTCTCAGCCAGTCTTGGGCACCCCGCAAACCACCACACCCAACAAAAAGAAAAAACATTTTTCCCTAATAGGGGGATGGGAGTAGGTAGACAGAGTAACGGCGACTATCCGTTCGCTGCCTCGTTGGAACTGCTTGAGGAAGTCGCCTCAACCAGCCAGCAACCCAACGCCTTTGCAGAACTCAAAACACAAACTTCTGCCAAGTCCCTAAGAAGTTGTTGTGCAAGGGCAACTCTTTCCTTCTTCTAACACTAGAAAAACAAAAAAGCCCAAATTCTGACCTACGGGTATAGCAGGAAGGTTAACAGTAGAGCAGAAGAACTGCGGCTACGTTGATTTTGTTAGTTTGAGAAACAGTAAAAAGGCTAATGACCGCTTAGTAGGGAAAAGAGGCAAAATGGTTATTCCAGACAGCTTCAACGTCACCGCACAGGATGCCTACAACTATATTGCAAGTAAACACTTCGCAGACCAGCAACTCTGCATGGTGTTGAAATTCGACGGAAAAATCGATGAAGCAACACTTGCAAGAGCGGTTCGCCTAACTTTTGATTTAGAACCTGTTTTAGGCTGCCGATTAATCACCGACGGCGGCAACTTGTTTTGGCAGCGCAGAAGCGATCTAGACGAACTGCAAACCTGCCAAGTAATCACCTCCCAGCAGGAGCTGCAAAATTTCATAAACACGTCCACCTGTGCCGATGTTGACCCGCTTGTTGCCACAAGAATCCTGAGGGAAAACGGCGGCGATACAGTCTGCATTAAAGTTAACCATTCAGCCTGCGACGCTGGGGGCCTCAAAGAATACGTTTCACTCCTAAGCAGCATCTACAACAGCCTAACATCCGAGAGCAAGTGCTCATTTGAGCCCAATTTAACAGGCAGAAGAGACCAAAGCCAAGTTTTCCAGTACACCAAAGACCCCAAAAACGTACCCCTCAAAGACTTCCCCAAACCCACCTGGGCGCTCCCCCAAAAGCAAGGCACAGAAAGGCTGCATGTTTACCGCACGCTATCCGCTGGACAACTGGAAGCAATCAAACAGTTCGCAAAAACCAAAAACTCCACAGTCAACGACGCCCTCTTAGCTGCCATGTACCGCCGATTTTTTGAGGCAAACAACACACCTCAGGGTAAACCTATGGTTATCCAAGTGTCCATCGACCTCAGAAGGTACTGCCCCAACCGCAAGGCCGAAGCAATCTGTAACCTTTCAAGCGGATTGCATGTTGAATTAGACCGTAAAATAGGCGAATCCTTTGAGCAAACCCTTGAAGGGACAACAGCGTCTTTGAGTAAATTCAAAGAGAATTGCCCAGGTATCGAAACTGCCGTGAAGCTCGAGTACCTGTTTAGCCACGGCTTTGCTTGGCTAGAGAAGTATATGGGGCAAACATCTGAGTTGAGCAAAAAATACAGTTTGACTTATCCGCTTCTCTCCAACTTCGGCGTTCTAGCAAACTACAGTTTCGGAGGATTAGACGCAAAAGAAGTGTACATTACGCCGCCGATTATGTATACTCCAGGGTTCATGCTGGGCGCCTCAACCTTTAACGACAAGTTGACGCTTTCGGTTGGCTACTGCGGAAAAGAAAACACGATGCAGATACAGAGCTTTTTGGATAACTTAATCGAAGACCTACTCAAGCAGAAATAGGAGGGATTGGATGCGAGAGTATCTTGTAAAAACCAAAAAAGTCGGCGACCAAATCGTCATCGTATTGCCTAAGGAACTACTGGCAGTAGAACAAATCGGCGCTGACGCAACTGTGAAGATTACGGTTCAGAAAATCAAAACCGCTTCCACCACAAGAAATGACACATCGCTGGGCCCCGAAGACCCATGGAAACTGCTTGAATAATCTTAACCCTTTAGAAGTGAAGCCAACTCAGCCGTATTTCCAAACATGACACAGTGACCTTTCCCTTCAAATACCATAACATGTGGGCAACTGGCGACTTTGGAAAGCAAATACGCGTTCTCAACTCGGCATGTTTTATCTTCAGCCCCATGCCAGATAAACAACCTATCTCCCGGAACCTTCGAAAACGAGAAGCCCCACTGCTTCATAAACATCTGATGCTCCTGCACCACCGTCTTGACTGCAAGATTGCCCTGACGGAATGCTTCAGCCACCGATTGATACATAAGCCCCATCCAAGCAGGATCACCGAAGAAATTCAAGTCATCCTCGGAGCAGCCATTAAGCATATGTTTTCCTGTCCGTGAACGCAGAAAAGCTTCGATGTCGCCGTTTGTTTTAAGCACGTCTGAGTGCATATTTTTCATAGCTAAATAGCCGAGGGACGGGATTTTCATAATGAACCTTGCGAGGGGCATGTTGTGCGCGGTTGACACATCAAAAGGCAAAAAGGGCGCACCCACAACAACGGCTCTATTGACTCGCTCGGGAAACAGGGCAAGGTAGGCAAGGGCAAATGTTCCTCCGCCGGACCAGCCCAAAATTCCGAACTGGTCAAAGCCTAAATATTTAGCCAAGTAATCAACATCATCGGCAAAGTCTTGGAAATTTTTTCTTTCATGGAAAGTTGACAAGCCGTAGCCGGGCCTGTCGATGCCTATTATCTGCAGGTTTCCAGCAGTAGCAAGGTCTTTTAGGAGAAGGACTTCGAGACGGCTGCTGGCAGTGCCATGGAAGTACACAACAGGGGTTCCCTTGCCTATTATGGAGTACCCGAGTTGCCGTCCATCATGCAGTGAGAGCACTTGTGCGGTCAGCCTTTTTTTCTCTATCGACATCGCATCTGATGAGTTGTATACTAGTATATAATAGCCTCCACAACACGCAAACGCATAAGCGTTTTGTTTAGTCTATGGGGGTTTTGCCGGTTGGGATAGGCCGGCACCCCACGATAGACCCTCGGTTTCTTTCGCGGCAATCTATGACAGATGGCGCCGAGTTTCGGGGCAGGCGAGACTCAGGGGCTGGTCTGTTGGTTTATTGATGTATAGAGCAACATATAAACCTTGGTTCAACTCAAATTAATGTGAAGTTGATAATTATTGGAGAAGAAAATGGCTTGGTTAGTTCAAGTTTTCTAGTCTTAGATGAAGGCAGATAGCCCCTTACTCATCATCTTCTAACGCGCTGCGTGGACGATTGCTTTTTTATTTCTGCATCGGGATTAAGTTGCAGGCGGATTGTGGAACGAGCCACAAGCAGTTAGAAAGATAATCAGTATACCGTTAAAAAAAGAGGGAAAAGAAACCGCCTCCACGGTTACGGATAACAGAATGTTCCCGCCATAGGCGTACCGAAGAACTGCTGGTTTAGCTGCTGATTAACGGATGCTGGGTCTATGTCTGGGAAGAGGCTTGGCTGGAGCCATTTTGCCCAGTAAAGGTACCCGACTACCGAGCGGACACCACCTCGGGCGTTAAAGTCAGAAATATAGACCCGCCCGTTCTTGACTGCATCGACATCCTGAAGTTCAGCTCTACTAAGTATGTTGTTCTTGGCGGCTATGAAATCGTTGATGTTATGCGTGGGGCTAAGAATCAACTCGATTATAGTGTGGGGGTTTTGTTCGACCACGAATTCGGGGCTTAACTGAGGTGAGTAGATGGTTTGGTTTTCTGCGATGTTTATTCCGCCGGCTTGGTAGATACCTATGTTGACGAATGTGTAGTAGGGGTAGGAGTACCAGTCAAGGAAAACTTTGACTTGTTGGTCAGGGGTCAATGCTGCTATGCGGTCTTTGACGAGTTGGTTGTAGTTTTGTGCCCAATTTGTGTAAGCAGTTACTTTATCCTGATGTTCAACTATAGAGGTGAAATTCTGCATCAACGAACAAGTGTAGTCTATCACTGTCGGTGTATTGTATAATTCTTCGGGAGTCATCTTGGTTGGGTTAGCGGGTTGAGGGTCAGTTGAATCTGCAATGTAGATAGGTATGCCTGCGTTTTGGAGTTGCTGATATGGGCCCGGATTGTAAGTTAAGGCTGAATCGGAAACTATGAGATCAGGGTTTAGCTCGAGTATAGCTTCCACATTGGGGTAGTACGCGTTGTCGCCTACGAGGGTCACATTGAGTATGGAGGGGGGAGAGGTAGCGTCGCTAGTTCGTCCCACGATCAAGTTCTGTGCACCCATGGCGCACAAAATATCTGTGAGACCTGAATTGAGACTAACAATTCGCTTCACTGGAAGGGGTATGGTAACGTTCTGGCCGCTGCCGTCGAGAAGGGTAACGCTGGTCGGTGGAGGGGTCGGGGAAGAAGTGGGTTGTGTTACTTGGACGGGCGCTATGGTAGCTGTAGGGTTCGCTGTGACGTGAGGTGTTGAAGTGGGAGAACTTGTTGGTGACTTAGTGGGGTTTTGGGTGGACGATGGGGAGGGTGTGGGGGTTACGGATGGCGGGGAGGATTGGGATAGGTAGAATTCGTTGTAGGCAACGTAAGCGGAGGCAGAGATTATTAGGGCGGCAAGAGCGATGGCTATGATTGTGATTGTTTTTTTGTTCAGTTTTTCACCTCCTTTTGTTAGCGTTTTATCGAAAGCTTGCTACATCTGGTTGGATTATCCATCCATGGATTTAAAACTTTGCTTAACTTAAGTTAAACACATGTTGAATAACTCAAGGATCACCCGTTAATCACCAGGAAAACAATCAACCAACAATTAACGCAAATTAAGCAAAAGTTTATAACAGCAGAATAACCACTGCCTTCCAGCATCAACCCGTAAAACAGTCGCTAGGACACCCCAAATGTTAATAGAGCAAACCCAGATTCGCATCAAAGGAGAAAACGGAAACCTGCATTACCCCCAGTATAGAGACAACTGCATCTCAAACATACCCGACCTGCTGCTAGAAATCTTTAACGTTCAAAAAACCGCCCAACCCCCGAAGGAAGAAATAGCAGAAAACATCTGCCCTGAACATAACTTAAAAGTCATACTTCTAGTCATTGACGGATTTGGGTTCAACCAATACCTAAAACACTACAAAGAAAACCAATTCTTAAACAAACTAGCCACCAAAGGCGAAGTTGAGCCATTAACAAGCGTTTTTCCTTCCCAAACAACAAACGCTCTAACAACACTAAACACGGGTTTAACCCCACAAGAACACGGCATATTCGAATATTTCATTTACCTCAAGAACATGGGGATAGTTAATTCTCTGCGATTCGAACGTCTAGACCCAAAAAGGAAGCAGAACAAAGAAATTGACCCAAGCATAATGCTCTTAAAAGGAAAACCAACCATTCATAACCGCCTAAGAGAACAAGGAATCCCCACCTTCACACACATCAACGCGGCAAATGCATTTAACGGCTGCTCCAAACTGATCTTCCAAGGCAGCACCGTTATCCCAGCAGCAAAGACATCGGACACTATTGTGCAATTGCGCAAGAAACTCGAAGAAAACAGCGATAACAGCGCCTACTTTTTTGTGCACCTAGACACCTTAGACACTATATCGCATGAATATGGACCTGACAGCTGTGAATACAGCGCCGAGTTATCACTCATAACTTACCTGCTAAACCGTGAGTTAGTGCAGAAAATAGACCCCAAAACAGCCAAAGAAACCGTCCTCCTGTTGACTGCGGACCACGGCGGAGTAACCGTTAACCCAAAAGAAACAATCTACCTACAAAAAACAGCGCTACCCCTGCAAACCGCAAAAAACCGTAAACCAATTTGGCCAACAGGCAGCCCCCGAGACATTTTTTTACATATCAAAAAGGAAAAACTCGCTGAAACCAAGGAATGGCTGAACCAGAAAATCGGCGGAAAAGCCCAAATAATAGAAACACAAGAAGCGGCAAAAAACGGTTTGTTTGGGTTAAACTCGGTTAGTGAAGGATTTTTTGAAAGAACAGGGAATCTGCTGATCCTGCCTTATGGCAACGAAACGGTGTGGTTTGAGAATCCGGAAGATAGAAAAATCAGCTATTTAGGCCAACATGGAGGGCTTAGTAAGCAAGAAATGGTAGTACCGTTTGCAGTCGCTAATCTAAGCAATCTAAGGGAAAAGAGCAGTTTTAGGTTTAAGCCTACTGCCTAATTGCTTGTGCATCCATTAATGACCAACTGGCTGCAAAAGCACCATGCATAGCCTTTATCGGTGTTTCTCCACTGGCAATCACTATTGCGTCGTTTTCTTGCGGTTTTAGGTCTTGAAGTATTTTCTGAGCCGCTATGGGAAACGCTTGTTCAATATCATCGCTAACAGCATTAATACGCAGTCGACCGTTTCGGAAAACAGCTACCAAAGCACGTGTAGCACCAACCACAATCGCCTTATCCCTCTGTTCGATACCGGAGCCCACTTTATCTGCGCCTTCTCGAATGACAAAACCGTAGTTATAGTCGAAAGGAGTTAACTCTGTCCAGAAAAACTTGCCTCGTTGGGGGAAAAACTTGTCGAATTCACGGCAAACACGTAAGCCTTCGCCTGTAAGCTTACAGCCCGACTTAGAGATTTTTACTAATCCAGCGTCAACCAATCGGCTAAGTATGGTTCGAGCGGTGCCTTCTCCAACATTTAACAGTTTAGCAATTTTAGAGCGGGAGATTGTCGCTTTAGACATCAGTTGCAGGGCATAATATAGTTGGAAGGCAGAAAATGACAAGTATCTGCCTGCAGCTTTGATTTCAGCCAAGCCATTAAAATAGCACTTAAATTCTACGCAGTTCAAGCCACCTTGTCACCCCCTTCTATCGTCATATGTAAGATTTTTCATTTTATCGGCCGCCTATACGCTTGATTTCTTTAAAGCAACCATGCAACCTGCAAAGAAGGCAGCCCCAAAAGCCAAGAGACCAACAAAAGGCAGCCAGGGAAACGGTTGACCCAACACGGTTGCGCGTAAGAGTTCAGAGGAGTGAGTTAACGGCAAGAAGTACAGTGCAGCTTTAGCGACGTTGGGCAGTTGGCTTAAAGAGAAGAAGGTGCCGCATAGAAAAGTCATTGGCAAAATCACCAGTGTAGTGAAGGTGCTCATGCCTTGGTGAGAAGGGATAACTAACGCTATAAGCACCCCAAATAGGGCAAACACGAAACAGGACAGCACCAACATCAAAAAGAACAAAGGACTGACTAGTATTGTCGGTGCGAGGTACAACCCTACAGCATATATGGCGACAGCGCTAATCAAGCCCCGTATTACACCTATCAAAGCTTTACCAATGATAATCGAGTATGAACTAACAGGGGACATCAAGAGTTCATCGAAGCTTTTGTAAAAGAACTTGTCCACCTGAAGTTTTGAAGCGGCACCATTAAAGCTGATGGAAAAAGCAGTCAACGCCACGATACCGGGAACAACAAAGGCAAGGTAATTGACGCCGTCGACACTTATGTCGCGGCCTAAACCGTACCCAAAAGCAACCAAATACAGCAAAGGCAACACAAGACTGGTGGCGACCGTGGATTTCCAGTGGCGCCGCATGTTACGCAGGTCAACCCAAAGAACCGCATAGATGTCACTTAATAGTTTCATCATTAGTCACCGACCTTTTCGCCCGTTTGTTCAATAAACACATCCTCCAAGTTGGATTCCCGGATAATCACTGTCCTCGCTTCAGAAGGTAATTCCTTGACATAACTGTTAGCGGTTTCGCGGTCACCAAAAAACTGATAATGTGTCTCTTTATTGTCAATGAGCGTCTCAACAACGACTGAACCGACTTTATTACGGAGTGCCATAGGCTTATCTACCGCAATGAGTCGCCCGTGGTGCATGATGCCGACGCGGTTGCATAAAACTTCTGCTTCCTCTATATAGTGGGTTGTGAGGAAAATCGTTGTGCCGTCACTGTTTAGGCGGCGCATTAAATCCCACAGGCGACGCCGTGCCTGAGCGTCCAAGCCCACTGTTGGCTCATCCAAAAACAGTAGTTTAGGTTCATGTATGAGACTGCAGACAATTGCCGCTTTCTTTTTCATTCCGCCCGAGAGTGTGTCAACCATTTTGTCCGCATATTCTTTGAGTTCGACGTATTGGAGCAATTCAGCTATACGGTGTTTGCGCCTAAAAGAATCTAAGCCATGAATGCGGGCATGGAACTCCATGTTTTCGCGGATTGTGAGGTCTCGGTCTAAACTTAGATGCTGCTGTACAACACCAATCATTTTTTTTGCTTTATCCGGTTCTTCCTTAAGGTCGTAACCGCCAACGGAAACAAAACCTGAAGTAGGACGGGTGAGAGTCGTCAAGACACGGATTGTGGTGGTTTTTCCAGCGCCGTTGGGTCCCAAAAAGCCAAAGATTTCTCCGCTGTGAACACGCAAATTCAAGTTGTTTATCGCTTTTATTGTTCCATAGTTTTTGCATAGGTTCTCGGTGTAAATAAAGTCTATCAGACATTTTGCCTCCAAGAATTAGTTGTCATGTTTTCTTAGCGCCTCTTCAACGGCGGTTTTGGCGGTGTAACCTATCAACTCACCCATCTTCGTGTGCCCGCCTGTATGCCGAATAAGGAGATCTGGGTGAACACCTGAAACAACAATCATGTTGTCCGTTCCGGTGCCTGTGGCTTGAATCTGCGGAGAAGGCGTACTTCTATAGTCTAAGTCTTGTAATGCAGCGGACTTGGCTTCGGTAGCAGTCATAACAGCACGAGCCATGGCGCCCCAAGTCAAAGACACATTCGTCAACAGGATAATGTTTATGGTGCCGGGTTTAGCGTGAAATGCTTTTTCTTTTTCTGTCCATTGACCCTCATCTACGCCTGCACGGAGCGCGTTATTTCGTGCGCCGCCTGTTGCGATACAACAAACTTGGAAATCTTCAAACGATTTTTCACAGAAAGCCACCTTCTCCATATCGACACCTGTACTAATGAAGGTTAACTGGCTGCTACGCAGACCTAAAGTAGCGGGCAAACGTCGCACAAACTTGGCGTATTTTTTCAACGTCATATTGTTGGCGGATAAGGGGTCGGGGACATACACGTTGGCAACGTTGTTTACGTGCCTAAAGCCGTCTAATGTTGAGAGGACACTCCGTTTTTCTTTGAAAGATACAAGGGTTGTGTTTAGTTCAACTCCGTCAAATCTATGGTAGACTACGTTTGCTTCAACGCCTTCGAGTTGCAGGTTCAAACTTTTCTCTTTATATTTTGTTATAGGATCGATCATTTTATTTTCCTCCATTTTGTTTTTCGTTTGTGTCTTCAAGTAAGCCTTCAATGCTTAGGTAGAGTTTCTCAAGCTCTTTTTTCATGTCTTCAGGAGCCTGCCAAATATCTCGGTTAATAGCCTCCAAAAGCCGCTCAACCATATTCTGCAATGCATATGGGTTGACATCTTTGAGCCACTCCTGCATGGCTTTATCCAAAACGTACTTCTGCGCTAAACCCTCCCACATCCAGTCTTCAACTACTTCGACGGTAGCGTCCCAGCCAAGCACAGTATCCATGGTTCGGGACAGGTCTGCGGCGCCCTGGTAGCCGTGCCGTTTCATGCCCTCTATGTACTTGGGGTTGAGAAGTCGGCTACGGAAAACATGACAGGTTTCCTCGGCGGTGCTTCGGACTTTAACACGTTTGGGGTCAGAACTGTCGCCACAGTAGGAACGGGGTTTTGTGCCGCCGACGATTTTTACAGCGTTTATCATACCGCCGTGGGAATCGTACCAGTCGTCGCCGTCAAGGATATCGTATTCACGTGAATCTTGATTCTTTACTGTCACGTTGATTTTGCTGAGGCACCGCTTAAACTGCTCTGGAACCTGCACACCGTAGGTTGTACGGGTATAAGCAAAGCTGCCCCAATTGATGTAGATATCCGAGAGGTCTTGCTGGGTTTTCCAGTTTTTAGAGTCAATTGCTTCGCTGACGCCGCAACCGTATGCACCCGGGCGGTCACCGAAGATGCGGTAGCAGGCTTCTTGGCGGGCTTTTTTGGCGTCTGTGCCTTTGGCGGTTTCCTCGGCGACTGCAGCGTCCACGTGTTTCTTCACAAAGTTTTGGCTGTGGGGCTCATCTAAACTCGCGACCAGCTCGATAGCTTGGTCAAGCAGGTTTACGACGACGGGGAAACTGTCGCGGAACATGCCGCTAATGCGCATGGTCACATCGATACGGGGTCGTTTGAGTTCGCTTAGGGGGATTGCTTCTATTCCTATGACTCTGCCGCTGGACCGTTCCCATACTGGCTTCACGCCCAGTAGGTATAGGATTTCAGCTACGTCGTCGCCTTTAGTTTTCATGGTGTCGGTTGCCCAAATGACGATGCCGACGGATTCGGGGTATTTGCTTTCTTCTTTGAGGTAACGCTCCAGCAGAACGTTGGCTAATGAGACGCCGACTTCCCAGGAAGCTAATGAGGGGACGGCGCGGGGGTCAACGGAATAAAAGTTTCTGCCAGTGGGCAAAATGTCGGCCATGCCTCTGGTCATGGAGCCTGATGGCCCAGGAGGCACATAACCACCGCTACATCCCGATAGGGTGTAGGTTATTTCGTCTGTTGTGCTGCAGAGAGCGGGAGCAAGGAAGCTACTGATGTATTGGAGGCACGATTCGATTTTTGGGGTGCTTGCGCCAAGTACAGCAGTGGTTACTTCGCTTATTTTTTCTTGTTTGAAGTTTTCAGCGTGGAATTTCTGGATAAGTTCAAGGGAGATGGCGCCGATTTCGTTTAGGCGGTCCCCGTTTGTTCTGCCGTCTGCACCCAGTTTACCCCTATGCGCCAACAAATCCTCGAAGTCATAGCCTTTGAACTCGGCAAGGGACTGCCGCAAAGAGGGCACATCACCGTTGCTTAGGCGAGTGAGAGTTACCAGAAACTCGTCAAGTCGCAGGTCTTTGGGAGCTTCACCTAAAGTGTGGAGTCCATCGCGGATTTGTGCATCAGATAACTCGTTAATGTATGCGTGCAACTGCTCAAGGAAGTCATCGAAGGCTGTGTAGGCTGCTTCTTGGGTTACGTTTAGGTCTTTGTCGAGTTTGGCGGCAACCACGTTCTCCCAAATCAGGTTCTGTAGCACAGACAGTTTTTCTTGGTCAACGGTTTTTGCATGGTAGTATTCTTGGAGTTGAACTTCAATTTTGGCTAGTTCCTCATAGGAGTCGGCGTTGTGCATGACGGGAACGAGGTGCTCGATTATGCAGCAGTAGCCACGGCGTTTAGCTTGGGTGCCTTCTCCGGGATTAGTGATGACATAGGGGTATATGTTAGGCATGTCTGCTATGGTGATGTCTGGCTGGCAGGACTTGGATAATCCGACGGATTTGCCGGGCAGCCACTCTTGCGTACCATGGGTACCGATGTGCATAATCACGTTTGCGCCGAAGACATCACATATCCAGCGGTAGTAGGCATGGTAGTGATGGGGCATAGCTATGTCGGGGCTGTGGTAGATGTTTACAGAGTCCTCCATGAAACCGCGTGGAGGCTGCATTCCGATGAAGACGTTGCCGTTGATTAAGCCTGCAACCACTAGTTTACCGTTGTAAGAGAAGATTTTGCCAGGGCTCTCCCCCCAGTCTTTCTCCATTTTGGCGGCGGTGTCTGAGGCTAAATCGTTAAACCACAACTCATACTGTGAAAGCGATATTTTGTCCAGTGCGCGTTCGTAGAGTTCCTGTGAACTTGCCCATCTTCTGTCGTTGGTTAACCCTGAAATGATTGTGTCCATGAGTTTCTGGCTGCTTTCCGGCAACTCACCCAGCGTGTAGCCTTGCTGCTTTAAGCCTTCGAGAATATTCATCACTGAAGCGGAAGAATCTAAGCCGAACGCATGACCAATCGTGTCGTTCCTTGGAGGGTAATTGTGGAAAATAATCGCTACTTTCTTCTCTTTATTTGGTAGCCGACCAAGTTTTCCCCAGTTAATGGCGAGGCGAACCGCTTTTTGGGTACGCTCCTCTATGGTTTCATACTTGATTAACCGTATTCCAGTAGAGGGATTAATTTGACAATAATCCATGGCGGCAACCGGCACCGTTATGAGCGCGCCGTCGAATTCGGGCATTGCAACGTTAGCTGGAATGTCCATTATGTTGAGCCCTTGCCAGGTGTCGCGCCATTCCTCATAGGTGTTACACGTCAAAATGGCTTTTACAAGCGGGACATCGAGTTTCTTAAGCACACCCGACGCATCGACGCCTGAGAGGCAAGTGGAAAACGAAAAAGAAAACATGCTCAAAACCACATCAACGAGTGGTTTTCCGTTTTTTAGGAAGCAGTTGTCTATTACCCATTCAAGCCCTTTTACGCCTAGTTTGTCGTTTTTTGATCCACTAAAAAACACCGGCAGCACGTTGGCGCCTTGCGCTTCGATTCCCCTGATTGCAACGTCTATGAAGCCTGTGTTGCCGCCGATCCAGTGGCTCTGATGGAACCATAACCCAACAGTTACACGGTTGGGCAGCAGTTTCTTTTCTGTATACTCCTCCAACGTGGGGAGGTGGTCAAAGTCGGGGTGGTAGATGCCTTCCCAAAGCGGCTTTGTGGGAGGTTCAACTGGCAAGTTGGCACCAGCAAAGCGGCTGAGCAAATAGTAGAAGAGGTTTTCAAAGTTTTTTACGCCGCCATAGTTGAGGTAGAAGTAGATTTTCTGTTTGTCCTCGGCCGACACTGTTGTATATTTTGTTTGTTTATTGCCCCCAAAGAAAGGCGCGGAAACCATAAGCGGCACTTTTGCGGTTTTTAGGGCTTCAACTAACTTGTCGAATTCTGGGAGGTCACCCATCAGATGAACGATGACTATGTGGGCTTTCTGGGAGAAACGGATGAAATCGTCCAATGTGCCGAAGTCTCGGAAGTCACCGCCAGCCCGCAGGCATAGCTCAACGGAGTTGGGGTTTTTCTGGTTTAGCAATTTAGCTGCTGTTATGGCGGGGATTGCGTCTGTGGGGATTGTTGTTGCTAATGCTACTTTTAGTTTGGACATGCCTTCAACTCCTTGGATTCTTTAGGTTTATTTTCGAAGAACAGGTGCATTCTTGAGGAATACTCGTTAGCCTCATTCACTATGGGCGTAATTTGGGGTTTACCAATAACTGAAAGGGAAACATCCGCCTTGATTCCGTAGACTGCCTCGATGTTTTGGGCTGTAATCACTTCTTCAGGGGTGCCCACTGCGTAAATGCAGCCGCGTTTAAGCATAAGGAGGCGATCAGAAAAACGGCTGGCTAAATTCAAGTCATGCATCGTTAGAATAATGGAGCGTTCTTTGCTTTGCGCTAAACCCTTTAGCAGACAGAGAATCTCCAGTTGATGTTTAATGTCAAGTGAACTTGTAGGTTCATCAAGAAGCAGAAGTTGTGGCTGTTGTGCTAAGGCGCGTGCGATGATGACTTTTTGTTGTTCGCCGCCGCTGAGTTCAGTGAAATGGCGCATGGCAAGGTGGTCGATTCCTAGGAACTGCAGCATTTGAGCAACGATTTCGTTGTCACGTTCGCCGATGCTCCAGTGTATGTAGGGTTTTCTGCCCATCATCACTATGTCGAATACTGTGAAGGGGAAAGTGCTGGTTGAGGTTTGAGGGACATAACCCATTAGTTTGGATAGTTCTTTGAGGTTGAGTTTACTGGTATCTTGGTCGTCGACAAGAATGGTGTTTTGTTTTGTTTTTAAGATGCGGTTGATGCATTTTAGCATGGTGCTTTTGCCTGAACCGTTAGGGCCAATAATGGTTACTAACTCGCCCAGTCCAACGCTTAGAGCTACATCTTTTAGGACCTGAACTCCAGCGTAACTGAAGGATAGATCATTTATTGTCAGTTTCAACCGAAACTTCGCCTCCGTTTGCTTATCAGCAGATAAACGAAAAATGGAACGCCGAGCAGAGCAGTGACGATTCCCACAGGAAGCTCTGTTGGCATAATGATTAGGCGACCTACTGTATCGGCGCCAAGAAGCATAAATGAACCCATAAGTATGCTGCAGGGGATGAGGTAACGGTGGTCGTTGCCGATGAGCATCCTAGCGATATGGGGAGCGATCAAATCTACAAAACCGATGATTCCCGTGAAAGCTATTATGCTTGCGGTTGCTATGGTTTCTAAAATCATGTTTGTGGCTAAAACACGTTTGGAGTTGACGCCTAAGCTTACGGCGACATCTTCGCCCATGCTCATGATGTTGATGTTCCACGATTGAAACATCATAAGAAGCATTGCGATGCCAACGATGGGCAGGCAGATTAGAATGCTGTCCCAGGTTGCCGTGTAGAGCCCGCCCATAAGCCAAAAGACAATAGCTTGCACAGCGTTCTGTTGAGGAGAAATATATTGTATCAATGAAAGGAGCGCTGAAAACAGAAAACCGACGGCTACACCAGCCAAAATCACGGTCTCTGAACTCATACCCCTTATACGCGCGATCGTATATACGATTAACATTGCTAGCAGGCAAAACACGAAGGCATTACCGATTACTATGTATCCACCTAGGGTGGCAACGCTTATTCCAAAGACTATAGCTAAGGCAGCGCCGAAACCTGCAGCTGAAGAAATGCCCAATACATAAGAGGAAACAAGTGGGTTCCGCAGAATTCCCTGCATGGCTGCTCCGGCGGCAGCAAGGCCTGCTCCAGCGATTATTGCCATAACGATTCTTGGTAGCCGTATGGTCCAAATTATCGTTTGGTCAAGGGATGAGCCGGGGTTTATGTGTAGGAAAGGGAAGGTTTTTGAGATGATAACATTTATTGCTTCACCGAGACCGGGAGAAGCGGCGCCTAAACTCAGTGAAACAATAGCGGTTAATATTAAAGCTAAAAAGATGGAGAGTATGACAAGAATTTTTTTCTTCTTGCCTTTACTATAGAGTTTTTTTATGTCAGCGGTTGTTGTCATGGATACGCAAACGTCCCTGCGATGGGTGTTCCGAAAAACTTTTGATTGAGTTGCTGATTTACTGTACCTGGGTCTATGTCTGAGAAGAGGCTTGGCTGGAGCCATTTTGCCCAGTAAAGGTATCCGACTACTGAGCGGACACCGTTTATGGCGTAAAAGTCGCAGATATAGACCCTATCGTACTTGACTGCATCAGTGTCTTGTGTTGCAGCACGGTTCATTACTGCATTTTTTGCGGCTATGAAATCATTGATGTTGTGAGTTTCGCTGTTATATAGTTCGATTATTACTGATGGGTTTGCTTCGACTACGAACTCGGGGCTTAAGAATGACGAATAAGCTGATTCGTTTTCGGCAATGTTAATTCCTCCCGCTTGGTATACGGTTTGAGTGGTGAAAGTGCGGTAATTGTTATCATACCATTCGAGGAAGACTTTGACTTGTTGATCAGGTTCTAAAGAGTATATTCGGTCTTTGACGATTTTGTTGTAGTTCTGCGCCCAAGTGATGTATTCAGTCGCTTCTTCTTGGTGACCTATAATTTTGGTGAAGTTTTGCATTAAGCCACATGTCAGGTCAACTCTTGTGGGTAAAGCGTATAGTTCATCTTTAGTCATTTCGGAGGGATTGGTCGGTTCAGGATTCGTTGAGTCTACAATAAAGACGGGTATGCCTGCGTCTATGAGTTGTTGATATGCTGTGGGGTTGTATGGAAGCATTGAACTGGCAAATATGACGTCAGGGTTCTTCTCTATAAGTGCCTCAACGTTAGGGGCATAATCGTTTTCACCGACTGAGGTTACATTGGAAAGTGAAGGCGGCATTGTGCAGCTGTCGCATCTTGCAATAATCATGTTTTGGGCACCCATTGCGCATAAAATTTCGGATATGCCGCCGTCGAGGGCTGCAACAGTGTGCACTGGAAGAGGTATGGTCATGGTGTTTCCTGCGTTATCGGTAACTGTGACGCTTGTAGGGGCTTGTGTAGGACTTGCGGTCGGCTGTGCAGTAGCTGCCGGTTTTGAGGTAGCCGTTGGGTGAGGGGTGGATGTACCGGTTGGGCTTGTGGTAGGTGCAGAAGTGGGTGCTTGAGTGGGTGTTGCTGTTGGAGTAGGAGTCGGCGACGGATTGTTTGCGAAGTAGACGGTGTATGCGCCGTACGCTGAAGCAGACAAGATTACTGCAACAAGGACTAGGGCGATAGCGGTGTAGGTTTTATTCATTTTTTTCACCTCCCTCAGTTGTTAATAGGTATCCCTGAGGGATCGTGAAACAGTTTAGTTCTAACAGCTGAAGCAATAGGTGCCGCGCTTAATTCCTCTAAACGCAAGTACTTGCCGTGCATCGCCTCAGAAATCTGCTTAACCAAACCAAAAGTGATGAAGCCACGTTCAGTATCTATGGCGATTGATTGTATATTTTTAGACGCTATTTCACAAGCGAGCCGTTTTGCCTCTTCCACTGGGTCACCGCCGTAGAGGCCAACGTTTGCGCGCCCGTCGGAGACTAACACTAATAGAGGTATATCATCAGTCCGCAGGCAATACTCGACGGCGTCCATCCCAAGCTTTAACCCATGAGCCAGAGGGGTTCTGCCGCCCGTGGGTAATTTAGCCAAGTATTTCTGTGCTAACTCAACACTGTTGGTAGGAGGCAACACCAGTTCCGCTGAGTTCTTGCGGAACACCACCATGCCTACGCGGTCCCGCCGCTGATAAGCATCCAGCAGAAGAGAAAGAACCGCACCTTTAGTGGCGCTCATCCGCTCCTCGGCCGCCATAGAACCGCTGGCGTCGACGACAAACATAATCAAGTTACCCATCTTGGTTTCCCTGACTTTTTCACGTAAGTCGCTGGTTTCAATCAAGAGGGCTGTCTTTTGGCCACTGGCTGATTCTTTTCGGCGTTTCTGGAAGGGAGCTGCGGCGCGTAGGGTTGCGTCAAAAGCTAAATCGGTGACTTTGCCTTTTGGAATCATACTGGCTACATAGTGGCCTCTTTTAGAATCGGTAAGGGTTTTTGACCGTCGCCCCGAGCCACGGCGCTCAACATCGTCGAGGACACAAGCGGATAGGGTTTTTACGGTGTAGGGTTTGTCAGCTTGGAAAACCTGTTCTTTTGCAGGTTCCTCTTGCTCATCAGGCTCCTCAGAGTTTTGGGCGCTGTCGTTTTGTTGTGGTTGAGTTTGCTTGTCTTTGCTCCATTTCTCGATGCTTTCGTTAACTTGCTGTTGCTCCATTTCGGGCTCTTCAAAGGGCTGGCGACGTTGACGATGGGGAAGCACCAGTTCAGCAGCTTCTTTAATATCGTCTTCGGTAACTTCTGTGCGTCCATTGTAAGCCGCTATAGTGCAAGCGGTTTTATACATTGCAATGTCTGCACGGTGACCATCAACGGCAAAATCAGTACAAATCTGCGTTATAAGATCAAGTAAATCTGTGCTTAATTTCACCTGAGGCAAAAGCTCAGTGGCAGAGAGAATCCTTTGACGCAGCATTTCTTGGTTATCAAACTGTGCGGTAGCAAAGGAGACGGGGTTGCATTCAAAAGCAATGCGGCGACGCACTATTTCGGCTCGGGCTTCCCGATAAGGAATACCCTTCACTTCGACGGAAAGGGCAAAGCGATCCAACAGTTGAGGTCGCAGTTCGCCTTCTTCAGGGTTCATTGTTCCAGTCAAAACAAATTGGGAGGGGTGGCAGAAAGATACACCTTCACGTTCAACAAAGTTTACGCCCATTGCCGCCGCGTCAAGCAACACATCGACTAGGTGGTCATCGAGCAAGTTTACTTCGTCAATGTAGAGGATGTTGCGGTTGGCCTGAGCTAGGATGCCGGGGTCAAAATGCTTCTCCCCTGTTTTGATAGCTTTCTCAATGTCGATGGTGCCCACCAACCGGTCTTCTGTGGCACCAACGGGCAACTCAACAACGGAAACGGCACGTTTGGTTACTGGGAGTTCTTCACCATTTGCATTTTTTGTGGCACAGGCTTCGCAGAGGTCTTTGGGGTTTTTTGGGTCACAATGGAAGGGGCAGTTAGTTACGGTTTCAACTTGGGGTAGCAGATTTGCTAATGCACGTACGGTTAGGGATTTGCCGGTTCCTTTTTGACCTCGGAGGAGGACGCCGCCGATTTTTGGGTTGATTACGTTTAGGATTAGGGCGAGTTTCATTTTTTCTTGGCCGACGATGGCGCTGAAGGGGTAGACGGTTTTGTTTTGGCTCTGCATTGAGGAACTTCTCCACGGTTGGATGGATTAGCCAATACAACATATAAACTCTTGCTTAACTCAAGTTAATAACAGGTTGATAAACCACAGTTAAGCGGCAGCAACCAACGACCCCCCACAAAACCCTACAATACGTTGCGACATCAGTTTTCACAGGTGTCCGCCGCCCCCATTTTCACCGCTCCACGCCTACTTTGATGGCGCAAAATTAATCTGCCATCGGGGCGTACTGGCGGAGACAGCCCGCGCGTCCCTTTGGCAGACAATTTTGTGGGGGCTTTCTATGATGGGGGAAACAACTCCCAAGATAGGGCAGTTGCTTAGGGCTTGTTTTTCTTACCACCATGGTTGGATAAGCCAACCAACCTAATATACTTTTAGTTAACACAGTTCAACAGCAGGTTAACAACGGAAAAAAGAAACCGACCCCAATTTTAAAGGACACCAAAGAGTAAAGCCATTGCCATCACTAAAAGAACTATCCCGCTAATCTTAGGAATATATTTTTCATATCTACCAATTCTATCCTTAACCCGCTCATACATCTTCACACCCAAAATAGTCACACCAATCAAACCCACAGACACAGCCAAACCATAAGCCACCATCAACAAAACCGGATTAACACCACCCACAGCCAAAGCCAACAACGCAAACTCCTCCTCATGAGCAAAACCCAACACGAATGCACAACTGGCGAGTTTCCAGAGGTTAAGGTTTTGCCGTTTAGGATGCAGGTGCATGTGAATGTGGATGCCGATGTCTGGATGCTCATGGCTGTGTTCATGCTCCACTTCGGAGGCGTTATCATGGAAGTGCCCATGTTGCCCGTCCAGTTCAGGCACCACCTTTTCGGTAAGCATACGAATCGCCAAAATCACCAAGACTACTACGGCGATGTAAGTTAGGATGGGGTCGGAGAAATCATAGAAAGCGCTGACCACAACGTAAATAATGACTACAACAATTGAGGACAGAAAATGTGCTGCAGAAAGTATAGCTGAACTGACAAACGCGTAGAAGGTAGGACGAGTAGTTCTCGCCGAGTACAAGAGTGCAAGGGGCCAACCGTGTCCCGGTTCTAATCCGTGAAGCAAGCCAATGACAATAATACCTACAATGGATGCTTCAGCAGCACTCATCTCAAACTTCACTCTTTAATTCTCGTTGCCTTTCTAAAAGTTTAAGAATTTCCTTCCTTGCTTCACCAATTGTCAGGGGCAACTCGTCCGAAACGGGGAGTTTGTCCTCGGTTTTTAACACCTCAAACAGGTGGGTTAGTCTAGGCGAGCGCAGATTAACGTGACGTATCAACTCTGTGTTAGAAAAGATTTCTTTAGGTTGCCCTTCTGACACAAGTTTGCCTTTACTTAATATGTAGAGTTTGTTGGCGAACAACGGCACCATATCAACGTCATGTGTAGCGAGGAGCAAAGTGATGTTTTTTTCTCTGTTTAGTTGCAACAGCAAGTGGAGGATTTCGCTGGTTGCTCTGGGGTCAAGATTAGAGGTAGGTTCGTCCATAATGATGATTTCAGGCTGCATCGCAAGCACACCAGCTAGGGCAACACGCTTTTTCTGCCCCAAACTGAGGAAATGCGGGGGTTTATCGGAAAACTCTGACATGCCTACTATTTCTAAGGCTTCAGCAACTACTTTTTTTACTTCCTCGGGGGATTGCCCAAGGTTTAAGGGTCCAAACGCCACGTCCTGTTTTACAGTGGGTGCAAAAAGCTGGTCGTTTGGGTCTTGGAACACAAAGCCGACACGGCGCCTAAGTTCCAGCAGTTCTTTGCCGCTGTATTCTAGGGGTTTGTCTTCAAAGTAGATTTGCCCTGAAGTAGGTTTTAGGATACCGTTAAAATGGTTTAGCAGAGTGGTTTTTCCCGAGCCATTGGTGCCCAGTAGAGCTATGCGTTCACCCCTCTCAAAACCCAACGTTACTTTATCTAAAGCTATTGTTCCATCTGAATACTGATGCACTAGGTTTTCAACTTTAAACAACATCACCAAAAGACTCCAATGTTAATAGTTAAAAAGATTACAACCACAAGACAGATTTCGAACACCAATATCGCTGCAATCATGGCTTTACTAGGGGTAGGGAGGTCTTCAAGAACACGAATATCTCCGTCGTAGCCTCTGGCGCTCATGGCAACAAAAGTGCGTTCGCCCTGCTCAAGTGTTCTTATAAAAAGGTTGCTGGCAAGCAACGCTAAACCCCGGATTCTCTTAAGCCAACCGCCTTCGCCGAGTCGCAGTTTTTGGGCTACACTCATTTGCTCTGCAACCTCCAAGAACACAAATATGTAGCGGTAGATGAGCATTGACATCTCCACTAATACTCTTGGAACGCGGGCGCGCCTCAGGATTATGCTAAGGTCGGTTATGGTTGTGGTTAATACTAAGAAGAAAAGACAGGACAGAGCGCTCTGGACTCTAAAGAAGGTGTTAAGGGCAATTGATATGCCCTCTGCTTTAAAGAGCCCTAAAGTGAACCAGGGGAAAGGGACTTCAACAAGAGATTGCCCGTCTCCCCAGAATAAGGCAAGTAAAATACAGGTTAAGGCAAGCATAAACGTTGGATAAGCCAGCAACTTAACATAGAAACGGGCTTTTATCCTAACATAGCCCAAAGTTAAAGCGGTTAGTGTAGAAAGAACAATAAGAGGGACAATGATTGACTGAGCACAAACAGTAACGACCAAGGTAGTAAGGGCAAAAAAAGCCTTGGTTATTGGACTACATTTAGCTATCTTGTTTGTGTAGGCATACCTGTCAATCTGTGCATAGTACTCACTGTGGGCCATGTGAAGTTTTCATCCAATTTCTATCGTCTTATTTAGTGTCCTTTATTTCCTTTTTTGCTCTTTTCCCCCGTTCATAGCCCACAAAGTAGCCGATGATGAGTGCACCAATGGCAGCTTGCAGGGCAAAGAGCAGGCTTTCTATTTCACCACTGGGCGGCTCCCATATGGAAGTAAACCATGGTTCATATCCAGTATCGGATATGGCTTCTTCAGCAGCACCATCGGCTCCCCCATACTCGGCATTTGGTACGAGGATTAAAGGAACTATAAAGATTACTACACAGATGGCAATCAAAGCTATGTAGTGTTTAGTTTTCATTTTTTTTAAGCCTCCGTTGTAGCTGCCTTGGGCAACTTTATCACTTTTAGTTTAGCCAGCAGTTGACCTTTGTATTTTGCTAGGAAGTCGAAGAGGATCACTGCAAGTATGCCTTCGCCTATTGCGAGCGGAATCTGAGTGATTGCGAATATACCTCCGAATTTTAGGAAGGCATCGAAGACTCCAGCGGAAGTTGGGAAAGCTAAAGCAAGTTGAGCTGAAGTAACAACGTATGTGAATAAGTCGCCGAAGGTAGCTGCTAGAAATACTCCGATATGACTTGGAATATTAACTTTTTTACATGCGACCCATATGGCGTATGCCAAGAAGGGACCTGCAATACCCATTGAGAAGAGGTTTGCACCCAGAGTTGTTAAACCTCCATGCGCCAACAGCAAAGCTTGAAAAACAAGCACTATCATTGCAAGCACTGAAGTTATTCCTGGTCCTACAATTATTGCTGACAAGCCCGTGCCAGTTGGGTGTGAACAGCTACCGGTTACCGAGGGCAGTTTGAGTGCTGAGAGAACAAATATGAAAGCACCCATAAGGGCGAGAAGCGGTTTAGCTTCAGGTACCTGTTTGGTTACTTTTATCAACCTGTAGATGCCGTAGATTATTACTGGGATTGAGATTGCGAACCATATTTCCCACCATGGATGCGGTAGGAAGCCTTCCATTATGTGCATATTGTTTATTTTCCCTCTCTTGGATGGTATATCCAACCCGAAACCTTATAAACATTCGTTTAACTAAAGTTTAACATCAGGTTGAATTAATGATGGGTAAGCAATCCGACACTCGCCTCCTACAAAACAAAGGAGAATTCACAAAATTCCAAATCCTCCTCGAAATCATGCGCAACCAACCTCACATAAAACAGAAAGACATCAGCGAAAAACTAGGAATCACCATACAAGCCGTCTCCAAATACTTCAAAAAACTCGCCAGAGAAGGATTGCTCGAATCCAGCTCTGAGAGAGCAGACTACCGATTAACACCCAAAGCCATCTCCTTACTACAGGAAAACCTCAAGGGTCTAGAAAGATACGTTAACTCAACAAAGAATGAAATGAAGGTTGAACGTGCCCTCCCCGCCATAGCAACCATGTCAGTTAAAGCAGGGGAAGTAGTTGGCTTAATAATGAAAGGGGGGGTTGTATACACCGTTGCCTCGGACCACTCTGAAGCGAAGGGCACCGCGTTGGAAGATGCCCAGCCTGGAGAGGATTTAGGATTAACCAATTTGCAGGGAAAAATCAGCGTCAAAGAAGGGAAAATTCTCATCTTAAAGTTGCCCAGCATCAGAAAAGGCGGTTCACGAGCAGTAGACCTAGAAAGGGTCAAGGCATTCTATGACGAGTTTAAGCCTGACCGCATCGGCGTCATGGGCGCCGTCGGGAGGGCCGTGGTTAACAAGTTGGGACTCAAAGCAGACATCGAATTCGGAATCAGCCGAGCTGCAGCCATAGCTGCTTCACGGGGACTTAACGTTTTGGTCTTGGTTGTGGGCAGGATGAGTAACCGCATGACCGAAGAAATAGAGAACGTAAACATGAAGAACACAGCCAATATTAGCTACGAAGTCCGCGATGCAGTCAAAAAATGATTTAGTTCAAGGTCTGCTTGCTTAATAAGCCACAACCTGCCAACAACCCGAAGTTACTGTAGAACACAAAACACAGCCGCCCACAAAGCCCCTGAGAAGAAGATGAGCAAGGGCGACTCTCACTTCTTCTTAAAATAGAGAAGAAATAAAAAACGGAATGGGTGGGCAAAAGAGCACAAAGCATTGGCTAATTTTGTTGTAGAGCATTGTTCCAGTTAAATTAAAATCCTATGGCTACAAGTAATTAGTAGCTGATTTTTAGGAAGTTACCGCTTAATGGATCTAGCGAGTGTACGCATAAAAGAACATTTTGGGTTAATCACCAACGACACAAATGCAGACCACCTCAGCTTTCTGGTTAGTCCGCCCAAGAACCGTGGAACAATAGAGAAACAGGATGTCGTCTGCTTTGACCACCCCATCCAAAAAGAAAACTGCCAAGTGCTCGCGCAAGTCAAGGAAATCGCCAGTTACGAGGAAGTCGCAGGCTCAACCATAGGCGAACGCGTCGGCAGAATGCTTGCAACGGCAAAAATAATTGGGTACGTTGATTTGCGCGGTGAGGACAAACCTCTGCAGGTGCTACTCGTGCCGCCTAACCCTGGTAGCCGTATCTATGTGCCTTACGCTTCTTTTCTTGAGGACATATTTAGCCGTGGAGTAAACGGAAAATCTTTCCAGCAGCGTCTGTGTCTGGGCAAAACCGATTTAGCAACGGTTTTCAGTGAAACAAACGGTGACATGCAGGTAAACTGTTTTCTCAACATCGCTGATTTAACTGGTAAACATACACTCGTTTCTGGAGTTGACGGCGTGGGCAAAACCCACGTTGCCGCGCTTATCGCTGGCGAGTTAGCCCACCAAACCAATCACCCCATAGTTATCCTAGACCCACACAACGAATACACAGCGCTCCTAACCATGGGTTCGGGCATGAGCAAAAACCGCTCCCTCAACATCCAAAGCACTTCAAACGATGACACAGAATCCACAGCCAAAGTCAAGCAAGGCCAAATCACAATATTGACCGCTGAAAGCCTAAGTACAAAACAAAAAAGCGAATACTACAGCACCCTCCTGCTTGACTTGGCAAAGAGTAGACGGGAGAAAAAAATCGACCCCTTCCTAATAGTAATTGAAGACGCAGAAAACCTCTCGACTGCTGCAGTTCAGGAAGCACTTGACCAAAGAGGCATAGCCGCTGTCCTGGTTACTTCGCACCCATCTGCGCTTGGAGGAGGAGTTCTCTCCAAAATCGCAACCCAACTCATCGGAAAAACAAACGATGCACAGGACACAGCATTTCTAAAAGACATGGCGAGCGGCAGTGACGTGGTTTTCTGCAAGTTGCACGTAGGTGAATGGGTGGTTAGTGGCTTAAACATCGTTGAACCCTTCAAAGTCCATGTCAACTAAGACTACAAACCATTATTTTTGAGGTCAGGAGGTGAAAAGAATGACTGAAAAGAAAAGATTGGCACCGAAAAAAACCACGATAATCGCCATCGGCTGCTTGATAGCGTTGTTAGCTGTAAGCGGCGTGCTGTTTAACTACATAGAGCAGAACGTTAATGCACAGACAAACTCGCAGGCTTCTTCACCGACTGAACCTAAACTTGTCAGTGTAAACTTCAACTACGTTGACGACCGCACTGACCCCTCTGCTCCCTTCCTCCATATCACAGGTTCCGTTGAAAACACTGGAACCGGCACAGCAAACAAATGTACCCTCCACGTCAACGCTATCTCGAACGAAAACGCAACCGCCATTGACACGTCGGCGTTGATTCCTCAGGTTTTGGCAGGCGCATCTGAAACCGTTGATTTGCAGTTCCCCTACAGCGGACCAGCTCTAGTTGAGTACCATAGTTATCTAGGATGGACAGACTAAGCGGTTTTTTCTCACTTTTTGAGCCCTTTACTTTTTTAAGAAAAATCGGTGCCTTGGTTCCAGCAAAAGATTTTTCATATGGGAACTTTTGATTGAAATGCAGCGGTTTATCTTGTTTAGGTGTGGAGTTGTTAACTTAATTAAAATAGCAGTTGAATTAAAAATGGAAGAGGTAGAACTTTCAGAGTTCTATAGATATGGTTTTAATCATGCCAAACGTGTTGATCACGTTTAGAGTGTAAGTTACGTCGCTCTGTAGCTGGTAGTGGACGCGCACATTGTCGCCTTGCATATCCGCCATTACCCCTGTTGTATCTGCCATAACTGTGGAACCATCGAATATGATGTTGATTGTGTTGCCTGCTTTAATGTAGACACTTTGTTGGTTGGTCAAGTTTGCATACAGGTGTGTTGGATTTGTACTGTCGATTATCCATAGTCTAGAAAGGTAGATGTCTGAGCCACCGTCTGCGGTGATGTTTATGCCTGTTGTGTCCTGCTGTATCTTAAAGCTATAGCTTAGCTGTTTCACGTATAGTTGGTTCGCCTGCTTCACCGCGGTATCATGCCAGACATAAACGTTGGTGAAGAAGAACAAAAGTATCATGACAAGCATGATAGTGCCTATTACTTCTGCTGTGCCTCTACGATTTCTTTTAAATTTTTTAAACAAGTCATTTCGCTCCTAAGGTGCCGTGAATTGGCCGTTAAAGTTGGAACCCCTTTGCGTTGAAACGGTGACTATGTGTGCTCCAGGCTGGATATACTGGCCAGCGGGCGGTTCACCTATGAACGACATATGGGCGCCAGCTTTAACGGTTTGTTCGTCAAACCTTGTCTGTCCATAGTTTGAGTTCATGTCAGCTGTGCCTTTCTTATTGATAAGTGATAGTCCTCCGTCAACATAGATGGCCGTCACTTTCACATCAATGTCCGACCCTAAATTGGCGCTTGTCGCTGCGTTATACACGGTGACGACAAGCTGATGGTTGGCGGTTTGGTAGATGTCTTCGACTGTTAGTGACTCCAGCACTGAGCCTCCAATTCCATTCTTATAGATGTCCGCATAGACAACGACGCTTGCAAACGCCACGGTCATGCCGACCATAGCAACCATAATCATCAACAAGGTGGAAATTACCGTTGACAACGCTCTTTTATTACGTACAAACTTTCTCATTTTTTTAGCTCCATGTCGGTTGAATAGTTAAAAACAAAATCGCATACCCCACTGCAGAGAGAATTATGGCATGTTTCAAACCAGCCATCACACGGCGTTCACCGAGTTTACCCGCCATTAAGCCGCCGGTTATCGCAGAAATCAACATGTCCTTGTAAAAGAAGTCTTTGAGTCCGCTGATGCTTCCCAATGAAGTAGAACCCATGATTTGGGGTGCGCCCTGCATGGGGGCAAAGAAGGATTGAACCAGCAGCACAGCAGTTATGATGAAGATGATGAATGCCGAGTAAATGATGATTATGTAGGGTTTCATTTGGTTGCTTGTTTCTCGGTCGATGTCTTTCATTTCCTCCATGAACCCTGCGGTTGCGTTGAAGACTTTGCGGATAGTTCCTCCCGATTGGCTGGCTTCCAACACAAGTGCGCAGAAGCGGTTTACGATGGGCGAGTTGATTCGTTCTTTAAAGTTGGTTAATGCCTGCTCAAAGGATGTGCCCCATGCCATCTGAACAGTTAACCGTTTGACTTCGTCGGATAATGGGTGGCTGATTAACTTGTTATCAACAACCTTCTCCAATGCTTTAACTAGGGTTAACCCGGTTTCCTGGGATTCGGAGACTCCGCGGACAAGCAGGGGCATCTGGGCTTCTATTACGGAAACCCACCGTTGATTCTGAATATCCAAATACGCGGAAGGCACGATAACCACCAAGACAGCTGCAAGAAAAATTTCGTTGACGTAGACGACCAAAACGTTGTAGTTAGTCACCGCTAGTACTAGCACAAATACGAGGACTGCTGCGACTGATGCCGCCGCAGTTATCTGTCTTGTCTTTTTTGATACATGATGCATAATTTAGTCACCTAGGTGGAGTTAGTGAATCAACAATCAGCAGCAAAACAGCTGCACCCGCAGGCGTAATCACGAAGGCTAAAAGCAAAAGCATCATCTGCGGATCAAGGTTTCCCATCATCATTGCGCCGCCGCCCAAAAACGACATGATAGAAAGCATAACTACCAACGCAATCGGCAACGCAATCAAAAAAGAAACGTAGACCTCAGCCATTCCAGCTAAACTATCCAGATAAGACTTCATTGAAGCAACACGGGCCTTCTTGAATTTCTCCGCTTCTTCCCTTAGATACGCTGCTAAGTCGCCGCCGACATGGGCCGTGGTTACTATGCCATCCAGCATGCCCCCAAATTTGTTTGACGCAGAGCGAACTGAACCATTTTTTAGGGCTTCGTTGAGGTCTAACCCTAAAACTTCAATATCGCCGATTATCCGCCGCACTTCTTCGCCCACGGCAAATTCGTCGCCTACGTTGGCTAGTGAACGGAAGATTCGTTCGGGAGGCATTCCTGAACTGGCTAGAACTGCCATGAAGTTTGCGGTTAGTGGCAGGTTGGCTTCTATTTTTCTGGCTTTCGAGGAGATACTAAGCATTGGGTAAGTGTAACAGGTGCCGAACGTGCACAGGGCAACGAGTAAGCCTCCCAAAAGTGCGACAACAATTGAGCCAGTCAACGGGATTGCCAAGGCAAAAGTGATGCCGCCTGAAAGCACGGTTGCAAAAACCATCAAACCCACGTAGGTTTGAAAAGTCATATGTAGGCTTGCCTTAGCCAAGTTGCGTTCTAAATCGGTGAATTTAGAGGTTAAACCTGATGGTACCGCTGTAGAGAGACGTAGACACATGCTTAGAAGTGTCTTATTCGTTTTTTTGTGCCTCCTCCAGTAGGGGTTCGGGGGCTTCAATGTAGCTTCGGATGATGTTTGAGACGTCTTTGTAGTTACGGATGTTCTTTCTAACCATCCACTCGATGACTTGGGTACGTCGCTGGATTTCTTCGGCGGCTTCTTCGGGGGTTACGCCTGTTTTTTCAGCTATTTTCTCGGCAATGTAGCTTCTGCCCGTGAAGTCAAAGCTATCCTGAGCAGGGTTGTATCGGTACACTTCGTTTGTTAGGATTTCTCCTGAGCGGGGGTCTAATCCGACGATTTCGCTAGTAGAGACTGTTTTTCTTGCTGGTTTGCCCTGTAATTCAACTCTTTTCTGGACCAAGATGATGTCTATGCCGGCGATAAGTGTCCGGGGAATGTTCATTGGTGCCGACTCAAGACGGTAAACGGTTGACTCCACAGATTCAGCGTGAACCGTTGACATGCCCAAGTGGCCTGTACTAACCGCTTGGAAAAGCGTGTATGCTTCCGACCCCCTGATTTCCCCCACAATGATGTAGTCAGGTCTCTGTCTAAGGGAGGCTTTAAGCAAGTCGAAGAGTGTGATGTCGGCGTTTTCGGTTGATAGCCCGAAGTGGCTTCGGGTTGCAGCTGGAATCCAGTTTTCATGGGGCAAATTAAGTTCAGGAGTGTCCTCTATTGAAACGACCTTCAAGTCGGGTTTGATGAACATGCTAAGGCAGTTTAGCAACGTGGTTTTTCCAGCGGCGATACCTCCCGCCACAAGAATGGAGACCCTGTTCTCGACTGCATACCAGAAAAACGCCGCCATCTCCGCTGAAACAGTCTTGAACGAAACCAAGTCGGAGACTGTGAAGGGGTCGAGTTTGAATTTTCGGATAGTGTATGTAGAACCTTTGCGGGTGACTTCGCTGCCATATGTCAGGTTGATTCTGCTGCCATCCGGTAAACTGGCGTCCAGCAGTGGCTGAGCGATAGAAACGTGGCTACCGCAGAGATAAGCTAACCTGAGTGCGAATGTGTCGAGTTCTTGGGCGGTTGTGAATCTGATGTTTGTGGGGATGGATTCGAATTTTCTGTGCCAAATAAAGATGGGAACGTTGACACCGTCGCAGGATATATCTTCGATTAAGGGGTCATGCATAAGGCAGTCGATTTTGCTGAACCCCAAATTATCTCTTATAACATAGTAGAGCAGTTTGTTGTGGGCGTCAGGTGTAAGGTTGAACTTATAGTTTTTGAAGATCTCGTTGCTTTTCTTAACTAGGTATTCGCCGGCGGCTTTTTTGGATTTTAACTCCGCAGGTTTAAGCTCCAGAGTCTGGTTCAAAATTTGTTTCAGCCGTTTGAGGTTGCCTAAGTCGATTGCGTCTAAGGCCGGTTCCTCGACGTTATACGAGATGCTGCCTTTCACAGAGTCCCGTACCACGTTAACTATGGCGTATGGGGGGTTTATGGGGTAGCTTTCAAGTATAATCACGTCTTTGGCTGGTTCAGTCTGTGGTTGGGGGGCTTGCAATTGGAGTTGCAAATTATCGAGATTAGTTAGAAAACTGTCGCTGACATCCTCTACTGCTACTGTGCTCCGAATGATGTTCGCTGGTTTTCTGCGGATAGAAATTTTTCCTTTGTTTAATACCGTAATAATCAATCCTCTTGAAGATGATTATGATAAAAAAGTTCTAAAAAGGGGGAAAATCAAACTCTAAACTGCGTGTTACGAAAAAGTCTTTGTTACCTGGCTAAATGTGCCATCGGCAGAGTTAACTTTAACCGTAACTGTAGTGCCGGCTGAAATATGTTGATTTGTTGTAAACTCCACAGTGGTTCCAGGTGCAATGCTACCGGTTGGTTCTTGTGTGGGTACTGTCGCTGCGGTTCCGTTTATGTAAACACATGGACTATTGAACTGCACCTGAGAGTCTCCAACGTTTTGCACATAGATTGCCAAATTGCCACTTTCGTCTGCTGCTAGGCTTTGTATTTGTATTGCTTTGCCTACTTGTTCAGTTTTGTTGCCTATAAATCCCATAACCCAAGCGTATGCCACTAGTGAAGCCACTACGGCTATTGCAATCATAAGTAGCACCGAAATCACGGGAGAAATCGCTTTTACATTTCTACGTATTTTTTTATATTTACAAAAATTCATACGAGGCTCCTCCTCCTCCTCGACACAAAAACTGGGGGGCGCTTGCTTAAATATCGGTATGCAACATTATTCCACCGCAGTTTTTATAGAACTTAGCTGAATTTTTGTTTGTAGAGTCAGCGCTAAAGTGAGTGTACAGTTTTAATTTTTATGCTAACTCAGCGATGGTGGAAGTAGTATGAAGCTTGTAAAAACAGGAATTGCAGGTCTTGACGAGTTTTTGACAGGCGGGTTACCGTCTAAAATTATACTTTTAAGTGGCGTTCCCGGATCGGGGAATGATGTTTTTGCCAGACAAATTGCTTTTTTTCGTGCAAAACAGAGTGGGGTTACATATTTTACGGTTAAGGGAACTTCTGATAGCATTAAAGATGACATGGCTTGCTTTAACTGGGATACTTCACCGCTTGAAGCCACTGGCAACTGGAAATTTGAATCTCTCTCAATCGATAACCAACTTATAGAAAAAGTGCTCAATGAAATAAAAGACAACCGAACCGTCATCGTGGATTCCCTCTCAGAACTGCTGCTTTCACACAAGACGGACGTTGCTATTTCTCTTCTTAATGCGATGTCAGACCAAAACCGTTGCCGTGAAGGTTATCATCTGCTGCTTTTAACGGAGGGTATGCAGGACCCTAAAGAAGAGGTTGCTATGCAGCATTTTGCTGATGGCGTCATTTCTTTTAACATTGGTTCCACGGGGGATATGGCTCAACGTGACCTTGTGGTTAAGAAGATGCGGGGCTCGTTTATGCCGATGCGCCGACTTCCCTATTCTATAGTTAGAAGAGGCTTCGTGTTGGAAACAGCGACAAGAATTGCCTAAAATATAGAAATTCAGCATGAATTATCCATTTTTATAGTAGACAAAATTTCAAATTATATAGAAAAGAACCTTTAATAGCCCATAAACGAACTATTAATTATCTAATTTTGCCCAAGCGGTGAATCGCTTGAAAAAAATGATTTTTGAAGGAAGACGTAACCACCTACAAGTATTGTACGATATTCTCCAGCTGTGCGTTAAGGAGCCCCAGGCGAAAACCTACATTTTACGGAATACCAATACAAGCTTCAAACTTCTTGAATTGTACCTGCTACAACTTCAAGCCTCCAATCTGCTCTTATACCAGTATAAAGAACGCAAGTACAGCACCACTGATGAGGGCCGTCTTTTCATAGAGATGTGGCAGAAAATCAGACGTTTACTCAATCCCCAAGAACCGGCGTATCCGATATCCAAAAACAAGCTTCTTAATCCTCCCTTGGTCATGAGGGAACATAATTTAAGAATAAACCGACTTTAAACCACAAGCGATGGGGCCTTTACGGGACGGGCCCAGTGGGATACCGCCCCAGCGCCTCCAAAATTTCTTCTGTAGTCGTCTTTTTGCCAGCGTTGCGAACGAAATCTGAAGCGACCACTATCCCGACCAATTTATTGTTTTTTAGAACGGGCAGGCGACGAATTCGGTTGGTTGACATTATTCTTGCAGCTTCCCTTACTGATGTGTCGGGGTCGACTGTTATGAGTGTCTTTGTCATGACCTCAGTGACTTTGAGGTCTAGTGAACTGCGTTTAGCCACGATTCTGCGAACAATATCGCGCTCCGTGATTATTCCCACTGGGAAGGCTTCGATAACCACGATTATGCAGCCTACCCCCTTTTCAGTCATAAGCTCTGCGGCTTCAAACACGGTTCTGTTTGCTTCTACAGTTATGACTTTTTTTGTCATGATGTCTTTTACTGAAGTCATAATGCATCCATCTAACCTCAACTTTTTTGGAAAATAAAAGGGTTATTGTGGTCTCCTTGCACCTACCAAACATAAGAAAGGGTGGCTTGTAGCTGCGGATTTATCAATCACATACCAATAAACCTAAGAGCAATTACTCCAAAAACATACATTAACCAGTTGCCAGTGGAATGTACCTTATGAAAGCTCAACTTCTTACCCGAATCGACAAAATAGAAAACCACCCCCTCACCTACACTACCGTTCCCACCCCAAAACCGCAACCTGACCAAGTTCTCATAAAAATCAAAGCCTGTGGCGTATGCTACAGCAACCTCCACATGATAGAGGGCGAACTCAAACAGTTCGGCGTTCCAGCTAAACTCCCAATTATCCCAGGGCATGAAGTCACAGGTGTCATCGAAGAAGTCGGTGCTTTCGCTAAGGGCTTCGAAAAGGGCGACCGCGTTGGAGTGCAGGTGCTCTGGAATGCTGATGGTACCTGCGAATTCTGCCTTTCGGGACGCGAAAACCTCTGCCTCAAACGTCAAACCACCGGTGAAGTCGTCGACGGCGGCTACGCTGAATACATGGTTGCGCCAGCAGCTTTTGTTCATCGATTACCCAGCAATTTAGGGTTCGAAGAAAGCGCCTCATTGTTCTGTCCAGGTGTCACCGCTTACCATGCAGTTGAACGCGCTAAAGTCAGCGTAGGTCAAAGAGTGGCGGTTATTGGGGTTGGCGGCGTGGGACATATGACGTTGCAGTTTGCCAAGTTGGCGGGTGCCGAAACCATTGCTGTAGACACTTCTGAGGAAAAGTTGAGGTTGGCGCAGGATATCGGTGCAGACCACGCCATGGATGCCTCGGAACTGGAAGATTTTATTGTGAAAACTGGGCGTGCCGACGTGGTTATGGTTCATGCGCCCTCGCAGAGAGCGGTGGATCAAGCTTTTCGGGTTGTTAAGCGTGGCGGCATTGTTTTGATGGGTGTGCTTGGCAATGTGTCTATTTGTTTTCCTGAAGAGCGCTCCATTATTGGAAGCGTTATCGGTACTAGGCTGGATATGAATGAGACTTTAAAGTTGGCTTCTATGGGCAGAGTGCGAGTAGACTATAGCGTCTATCGGCTTAGTGAAGCAGAGGATGTGTTGATTAAGCTTAAGCAGGGTAAAATCGTGGGCAGAGCAATACTGGTACCTTAACCTATTCCTAATTAGTTCTCTTAACCGACACTGACCTCCCTGTAATCTAAACTTGCGAGGGCCCAATGGTCAATTTGTTTGTTTTAGGCTACTATTGCTGTCTCTTTGGTTTTTAGGAAATCAGCTACTATAGCTCCGCATCTGTCACAGTGCACGTGTTTGCCGCGTTCTCCGCCTTCGTGACCGCTGATAACGGCGGTTTGTTTAGGAAAAACGTAGCCGCAACTCTTGCATGTATACTTTGGATTTCTCCACATACTTCTCCCACTATATAGTTTGCTTGTTTGTCCTTTTAGCTTTTATTCCCCCGCTTGACATCTAGTTCTATGACAACCCATCGGGATGGTTCTTTCACCACTTTTTTGGGGTGAAAAAGCCCAAGCCTGCAAAACGTAACGTTAAAGTTAATAAAACCCCACGGTGTTTCTCTGTGTCTGCGCAGCCCAGTGGTGTAGTGGTCAAGCATAGGGGCCTCTGGAGCCCTTGACAAGAG
>JBNIDO010000007.1:0-60873 GCA_050108095.1 Bathyarchaeia archaeon | reverse complement strand
TGCAACATGGATGTAGATGAGAAAACAGCAAAGTGGAAAACAGTGTACAAGGGCAGAACCTACTATTTCTGTGCTCCAGGATGCAAGAAAAGCTTCGAAGAAGAACCCGAACTCTACATAAACTCTGAAGCCACCGATGACCAGCACCACCAGCACCATCACCACCATGAAGGCGAAGAAATGGGTGAAGGCGGCGGCTGTAGCTGCGGCTGTGGACACCACCACTAAAACCAACCCCTAATTTCCTTTTCTTTTCCTATCTTATTTAAAAAGTGCAGTTCTCAGTGGCGTCATATCCAAATCCTTCCAAACGCACTGTCAAAGTATAGTTTCCTGTTTCATGTGTGACGGTTTGGTTATCTTTTGATTCAAACCATGTCCAATGAAGTTGTTATTTGAGTTTGCTGGGAAGGTTGGAGTCTTTGGTGCTGGAAGATTGATATGAATATCCATGTTGTCTACTGTAACGCCGTTTTTGGTTATAATAGTTATTTCATGGCTCTGTCGAGCTACAGGCCAGCTTTGATTATTAACCACGACAAAGGTAAAAGTAGCATTTTCGCTTTGAACAAAATATTGCTTATCGGGGGAAACTTAAATTTCAATTGGCCCTGGACCATAGTAGCTTGGGAGGCTTTCATAGTACCACCAGCCCCCAAAGGTCAAAACCGCAGCCAGCGCCACAGCACCAGTCACTAGTAGGTAGCGGCGTTTGTGGCTTTTACGCTTGTAATACGGTATTTCTTCGCCCAAGCTGGCCTGCCCTCTTTTGCCAACTGGCAGTATGAAGAGTGAAGGTATAAAAAATTGTGGCATATGGCTCTTACTGTATCGCACCTAGAAGCACATGTTCAGCAAAGAGGTCCTCGTTGAATTCCCCCATAAAATCCACTTTTTCATTAATGACAATTTTCGGAACACCAATTACATTGTATTTCATGGAAATATCTGGGAATTCGCTGCTTTCAATGACGTCGGTTTTGATGTTGTCGCATTCGATGGCTAACTTGTGTCCGATGGCGGCGGCTCCGGGGCAGTGTGGGCAGGTGAGGCTGACGAACACCTTGATGTTCACGGGTGTCGTCACATCTTTTAGGACAGCTCGGGTTTTTTCTGAGAGGTCAGTTGTGCCCTTTGAGACGTTGATTATGGCTTCGATGAGGGTTTGGAGTTCGTAGCCATAGGGTATGCCGTAGTATCTTACGCCGTAGTCCTTTTTGCCAATGATGGCTAAGGCTGGGATTTTGTCTATGCCGTATTGTTTGGCTTTTTCGGCGTCTTTGACGAAGTCGTAGATTTCGGTGGTGATTTTGTCGCTCAATGCGCCGATTTCTTGGGCTAAGCGGCGGGTTTCGTTGCAGTAGCGGCACTCCATTTCCTGAGTGAACATGACGATTTTTACTGGGTCAACCAGTTTGTTTTCAAAGTCTTTGCGTAAGAGTTCTTGTTTGTCGGCTGGAAGTAAACTCAAATCATTTTCCTCCACAAAACACATTTGGGCACCTATGACTCTGTTGTTTCCTCAATATAACTTTAAAGCATCCGAGCCCTTGCAAACGAAACCAATATAAGCGCAAGAGAGAATTTTTAGGTAAGTTAAGTTTTGGAGCATATTCAAAATGGTAAAGGTCACCCTTAAAAACGGAATCTACTGGGTCGGCGTTATCGACTGGAACATACGTGACTTCCACGACTACGTAACCAGCCGAGGCACCAGCTACAACGCCTACCTAGTTCAAGACGAAAAAACCGCGTTGGTGGACACCGTGAAAGCGGCGTTCTGCAACGAATTAATCACACACATCTCCGAATATACCAGCTTCGAAAAAATCGACTACATCATCGTAAACCACGTTGAGATGGACCATTCAAGCAGCCTGCCCATCATCGCTAAACTGGCTAAAAACGCCAAAATCTACGCGACCGCACGGGGCAAAGAAGAACTGATCAAGCATTACGGTGCAGAATTCGAGCGGGTTGAGATTGTTAAAAGCGGCGACAAGATCAGCTTGGGCAAAAAAACTCTTACCTTCCTTGAGGCGCCGATGCTGCACTGGCCTGATAGCATGTTCACATACGTTGTGGAGGATAAGGTTTTGATGCCTAACGACGCGTTTGGACAGCACCTCGCCAGTTCTGGGCGCTTTGACGACGAAGTAGACCAAGAAATCCTGATGGAGGAAGCCATCACTTACTGGAGCAACATACTCACGCCGATGGCACCGTTGATTGTTAAGAAAATCCAAGAAGTCGTCGAGATGAAGTTGCCCATCGACATAATCGCCCCAAGCCACGGCGTAATATGGCGCAAGGACCCCATGAAAATCGTCAACGCCTACATGGACTGGTCAACGGGCAAATCGGTGAAGCAGAAGGTCGCCATTGTGTTTGATACGATGTGGGATAGTACCAACAAGATGGCACGGGCAATCGGAGACGGAGTTGCCAGCCAAGGCGTCGAAGTCAAACTCTTCAAACTACGCGCAACAGAGAACACCGACATAGTTACCGAAATCACCACTTCCAAAGTGGTCTTGGTGGGTTCGCCGACGCTCAACAACGGCATGTTCCCCCCAGTCAGCCAATTCCTGACTTACATTACGGGCTTGAAGCCGAAGGGCAAGCAGTGGGGTTTCTTTGGCAGCTACGGTTGGGGAGGAGGCGCAGTCCGAAGCATGGTTCGGATGGCTAAGGAAGCAGGCTTCGACGTTATGGAACCCAGCATCGAGCTCAAATGGGTGCCCACTGAAGAAGAACTCAAGAAATGCTTTGACTACGGCGTGCAAATCGCCCAGAAAGTCAAAGCCTAACCTCTTTTTTCCTTTTTTGCGGTTGAGTAAGCTCAGAACAGTTTTTTTCTTTATGTGGGCGTGGGGTTTTACAGCACGCCACAAGACGGCAACTGAGGGCGATTGCGTTTTGGGTTTGCTTTGTGTTTCTTTGGCTGTTTAGGTGTGGGATATCCGATTTCTGCCACACACGATACATGGCTCCATGCAGGGACGGTCGGGATGTGGGTGTGAAAGCATGTACGATTTGTCTTTGTAGCGTAACACTGAACAGCAATGTCAGCGCAATGCAAGCGGGCACTAGCATGGCCCTCAAGGCTAAACCACCGCCAACCAGCCACAACCCAGCCGCCGCCTTTAAACAATTTTGGCAAACAAAAAGCACAAAAAAATAAGCCTTATCCATACACATGGAAAAACGCTGATTCTGGCGAAATAATGCTTAGGGGACCTCACTGGTTTTGATGTCACTGCTAAAACGTTGCAGCCCAAAGTCTTGAGAGTAAACCACGTTCGCACCCTGATTTACGGCGGTAGCGATGATTAAGGCATCTGGCAGTTTGCCGCCTCTTTTTGCGCGTAACTCAGCAGCTAAGTCAGCTATTTCAAAGGTCACAGGCACTATTTTAAAACCGTTTAACGTCAAATCCGCAAGCAGTTGTTTCGCTTTAGAGGCTTTGGCTGCGTCCGCCGAATGGTAGAAGCCAGTTAAAACTTCCGCAACCGTTATTGTGGATATGACTCCCTCGTTTGAACCCTTCATGATTGATTTTAGGACTTTCTCCACTTTGCTGGCTTGCGGTTCAATGCCTTCAAAAAAGTAGATGAGGACATTTGTGTCAAGGGCTATTTTCATTGCATGACCATTCATCGCGTATTTTTTTCTGGTATTTTACGGGGTCTCCGAATACGCCTTTGCCGAGCCCCTTCATTTGGGTTAATGGGTTATAAGGTTTTAGCAGCAAGCCGTCTTTGGTGTCGTTTATTTCCAGTATGATTCCTTCTTCGATGTTGTGTTTTTTTCGAAGGCTTTTTGGAATCACTACCTGACCTCTCACTCCGACCTTGACTTTTTCAGACACGTCATCGCCATCATACAGAATGTTAAATCAGAGAAATAAATTTTCTTACCAATCAGGCGGACAGCAACAAAAGCAGCGAACAGACGCAATGCAAATCGGGCACTAGCATGGCCCAAACACAAACAGGCACACCGCCACCCACCCCACAACCCAACCCCCCCTAAAAACAATTTTTGCCAATAAAAAAGCACAAAAAAATCAGCAATATCCAAGTGCACTAAAAAACGCTGTTACCTGCAGTTACCGCTCTCTCCACTATTTAATTGTAGCTTCAAATTTCGTAATTTTTTCTATTAATGAAGACGAGACTGCAGCCTTTATTCTTAACCTTCTTAGCGTTTGTGTAGGCATGCTCCCTGCGTTCATAATAAGCAAATTTTAAAAAGCGATTGGTAGAATGATTATAGACTTAAAATGACTGTAAATACAGGAAACGTAAAAGAAAACTTGGCTATTGGCAAAATATCGCATTTTTTTGGTTCAAAATATGGCAAAAGAAAAATTGAAAAAATCCTAATAATTTGCGGTATTACAGAAGCACCTGAAGGCGGAAAAAGCGAGAAAATTTCCTTCTTTCTAAAAAAATTTTATAACCAAGATAGAGAATCATTTGTAGCATTTTTGGAGACTATAATCGAAAATCATGATTTAGCACCAGAACAAATGGAAGAGTTACGGGGCTACGTTCGAACGCTAGGCTACGATGTTGAAAGTTCTAAATTAATACCCTCATCCGGAAAACAAATTTTGACTTCTGAAAGTAAACCATATGATGTTTTTAGGTTCATAGAGAGCTTATTGCTCGCCTCTAAAAAGAGAATTTTTATTATCGACGCTTATGTGGATGACAAACTATTCACGCTATATTTTGATGCCGTTGCCCCTCAAGTGGAAATTAAAATATTGACCAAAAATATGTACGCAAAATTTGAGGAAGTTTCAAAAAAATTCAAAAAACAAGGGCGAAATTTTGAAGTCCGAACCCTTACTGATATTCATGATAGGCACGTAATAGTTGATGAGCGAGCTTGGTTGTTTGGGCAATCACTTAAAGATGCTGGAAACAAGCCGCTAAGTATAGTTGAATTGGATGATGTAAAGATGGTAGAGAAAACTTTTAGTGACCTCTGGAATAAGGGCACAGTAGTTGTTTAGGAGGTGAAACGTTGTCAACCAATTCTGTTCGCTGTAGAGTGAAATTCGGAGACGCTGAGTTTGAAATTGAAGGATGCATAAGCAAGGAGATAGAAGGGAAAATCAGCGACCTTTGTGAACTCTTTAAGCAAGCAATTTATAACAATCCAAAACCCCCAAAAGCAAAGGAAAAAAAATCACAAGAAACCAAACGGACTGGATCTAGTAAAAATGGGTCCATCGTATAAGAAAAACATTCAAAGAATTATCCAAACTGAGCCGAACTGGTTTGTAGACAAAGATGTAAGTGAGGTTGCAAACAAACTTACGACTCAATATGGCATCCCGGGTGCAAAAGAAAGTCAAGTGAGCGTTACGCTGACACGGCTTTTTAAGCAAGGAGTTCTGTCTCGAAAGGAGGAAAAAGGAAAATTCCTCTATTCCATAGCTAATAGCAAAACTAGTGCGTAGACTTGAACTGATTAGCCCCTTTGCTTTAATAAGACCTCAGCTGCTATTCCCAAGTTTTCCATTTCCATTTTTGATTTGTAATGCCTTCAAGCCATGCCGCTTGTTTTTTACTAATAATAAGACTGGAATCGTATTCAGCGAGCTTGTTAATTAGACCCATGACAAATTCTTTTTCCCTCTCATTTCGAGCAAGGCCATGTGCGTTGATCAAATAATCCTTTTTCTTGTTAAATCCTCGGGGGTTTAGTTTATTTTTGCAGCAAGAACCGAGTACAACCATTTTCCTTGTTTTTTTGTTAAATGCATAATAAGCCGTCCAGCCAACTTTCAAATGTTGACCACAAGCACACTCTCGTTCAATTTCAAGGACTTCCTCATGGTCGATAACATATTCATTTTGAAGAACGTCCAAAGTCTCTCCGTCACTATTTCTTAAAATAGTATCCACAAATTTTTTTGGCTTATTCATTTTCTCGCCAACTAACAAGTAAGCGATTCACAAATGAGTTTATAAACATGCTTTCTTGGATTTCTTTGGGTTTAAATACACCGCTCAGTTGAAGCTAAATTGTATAGAAGTTTGAACATAAATAAGCTAATTAATTGGGTTATTGCTTGTTTGATTTCTGAGTGATGTTTTCGCGGTATCTGTCGAGTACCCAGCGTCTGAGCAGCATTGTGGGGCTTCTTATGCCTTCTAGTTTTAGTTGTTCTTTGTTTGCTTCGTAGTAGTCTTGTATGAGGTTCCATTCTTCGCTTGGGATGCTGAGTTTTTTTTGAGGCATTTCTAGACACTTTTTTATGGATTCAACCAACATTAGGCGTTATTTAACTGTTATGTTGTTCGGCAACACTTATAAGGGGAGCCACCAATAGTACGGTAGTTAAATAACACTTCATTAACTACCGATGATGTGGTGGCAAAAAATGGTTGATGATATAGCGGACTCTGATGTGCTCATAAACCGCCAGCAACTCGACCAAATGTTGCAGAAGGCTCGGTTGGAGGGTGCTATTGGCTATATTACTTTTCTTTGTGATGCTTTGGATGATGGGAAAATCAAGACCTTAAGCGAAATCGACCAAACGATTAGGGGTGACTGGGGTTGTGCGTGTAGTGCTGTTGGGTTTTTGATGATGGAGACTTTGCAGTTTGACGGTTTTGCAAACGGTTTAATGGGCAACATCAAGCCAGAAAAAATAGAGGACCCCGAAAAGGGTAAAGAGGTTTAATCAAATCAGCGCCAAATCCGCCGCATAGGGTAAGCCGTCGCGGGCACCCATCTTCATTACGCTTCTGGAAGCCACATAGTTGCCCAGTCTGCCGCATTCAAACAGCGGCTTGTCATGTATTAAGCCATAGAGGAATCCTGCGTCGAAGGCGTCGCCTGCCCCAGTTGTGTCTACTGCGGCGACTTTGTAGGGTTGGATTATGTTTTTCTCTTCTCCGTTGGTGACGTAGCAGCCTTTGTCTCCGAGTTTGACAGCGACGATTTGGACGCCCATGTCGAGTAGGGCTTGTGCGCCTTTGGGTATTTCGGATTCGCCTGTTAAGAGCTTAAGTTCTAGCTGGTTGGGCATCATTACGAAGCTGTTTTGGATTATGGGTTCGATTGCAGCTAAGCCTTTTTGTGCGTAGAGGGAGCCGGGGTCGAAGCTGACTTTGACGGTGTCGGGTAGGAAGCTCATGAGTTTCTTTTGGGCGCGGAAAGATTTCTCTCCGACAAACGAGGAGAGGTGGAGGATTTGGGTGTCGGTTATGTATTTGGCGTTGAGTTCTCGGAATTCGACGTTGTCGTTGACGCCGGGGTTGATGTACAGCGCCCGTTGGCCTTTTTTGTCTACGAAGCCGAGGCAGACGCCGCTTTTGCCTTTGGCTGCGTGGATTATGCCTTCGGTGTCGACGCCTTCTTGGGTGAAGCAGTCGATTTGGAGTTTGCCCTCATGGTCGTCAGCGACTTTACCGATGAAGCCCACTTTGCAGCCCAGCCGCGCCAAACCCACAATGGTGTTAGCTGCTGAGCCTCCGCAAGCCTCAGCATAATCATGAATAAAGCTCTCTTCCTCAGCGCCCGCTATCCTGTCGACCTTGAGAAGCGTGTCGACGTTGAGTGCTCCAAAACCAATTACGTCAAATTTTGTCATTTGAATATCTCGCTTAGGGGGATTTTGTATTTGCCGAGTTTGCCTTCGTAGTTGCCGGCGGAGACGCGGACGACACCTGGGACGTTTATGGAGGCTTCGATGCCGGCTTTGGTGGCGGCTTTGATGGCTTCGATTGAGACGGCGTCGTAGACGATTTCGGCGATGTAGCCCACGCCGTCGGGGATGTAGCTTTCTTTGCCCAGTTTGACTTTGAGTGAGGGACAGAAGTGATGGTTGGTTGTGGGCCCAATCTGCGGGAACTTGGTTTCGGGTTTGCTGCCTGCTGAGCAGATGTCAAAGGTTGTGACCACGCCTTCGACTTCGTGGATGGCGTCGAGGGCTTTTTTGCCTGCTTCTTTGAGGGCTTCTTTGGTTGTGCAGAAGAGCCAAAAGTTGCCGCCTGCAACGCCCCGTGCATAGCCGATGTAGCGTTCGATGACAAAGTCGGGAACCATAAGCGGCACCACGATGACTTCCCGTCCGTGGCGTTGCTCGACCCATTCGTAGCCGTCGCCGCAGTGCCCCACACGCTCCATCATGTCGAGTTTGCCCTCGGGGTTTGGCAGGGCGTCGTAGACGGCGGTGAAAGGTTTGACGAGGATGTCTTGGCGGATGCGGTAGCTGAGTTCCTTCTCGAATTTTTCAAGGGATTGCCCGAAGGTTTTTTTGGGGTCGATTTGTCCCCAGAACTGCAAGATCGCGCCGACTCTGCCGTCGGGGGTTTCTTTCTCGTTGAGGTAGCGTTCGACGCCGCCTTCGGTTCTGCCGATTACGGTGGCGGGTGTTGCGGTTGAGTCTGAGGCGGCTTTGCATAGCGTCTCCACATCGTCCGCAGTTACGATTATGCGGCAATAGATGCCCTCGAATCCTTCTATGAATGTATCTTCGATTCGTTTATCCATCTTATCCGAGTCTCCCAATCGCTACTCCTCTAACGCTTTTGCGGAACTCTGAGCTCTCTTTTATGAGTGCGTCAACATTCCGAAGAGACACTAATTCCACTCTGGGGAGTGCGCCGGGGTAGAGTTCGTAGAGTCGTCTCAGTAAGTCGATGCTTGCGCCGCTTTGCTGCACGGCTGATTTGACCCAGTATGAGAGTAGTTTGAGGGCTTGGGCTTTACCGAGTCCACTGAAGCGGTCGGCAAGCACAGCAACTACCAAGTTGCCATCCGCCATAACGGCGACATCGGCGTTTCTGACTGCATAGCTGTTGCCGTTAAAAGACACAGCCAAACCACCGAACTCACGGACAAGCTTAAAAGCTTCTACGTCGGTGATGCTGTCGCCGATGTACATGACCTCCGAAATTTTGGCGCCAAGACGCGCTGTGGCGTCGCGGATTGCCGCAGCCTTCTGTTCCCCGCCCACCGTCACCACATCAGAGAGTAGCTTGCCGATACCCATTTTCGGGAGTTCCTCCCAGAAAATTTCATCTAACCGCCTGATTTCTGCTTGATAGGCACTTGAAAAGTCAGATAGTGACGTGGCATTTGAAGGGATTTCGATTAGGTTCATATTGGCGATTTCTGCGGCAAGTACCTTTAGCCGCGCTGTTTCTTCGGGGGTGATTGTGTAGTTGTCGAGTTTGACTTTGGTGCAGTAGGTGTGGTCTTCTGGGAAGTTGAGGGTTTTGCAGAGTGCTCTTATATAGTGTTCGTAGCTGGTGCTGACGATGAAGAACTCTGCGTATTCCCGAATTGTTTGGATCGTGTCTTCTGTCTGGGGGATTAGCAGAAGGGTTTGTGCGGAGTAATCTTCCATTTGCTTATCGGTGACGTCATAGGCTTTGAAGAAGGGCAAAATCAGCTTCAACGTGCTGCCAGCGCTGTAACTGGGTTTATGGAGCACATCCACCAATACGTCGTCGTATTTGCTTATGTTGGCGAAGAGTTTGTCGCCGTCTGGGATGAAATGCGCTGAGAGTTCGTAGGCGTTGTCGTTTTTGGATATGGGACCTTCGCAGTCTGAGAAGACTATGTGCTTCATGCTTTGCATCTTAAATCCTCCATATGGCTAATACTTTTGCTGATGTGCTGTTTTGCCGCGACATCCGTGCGGTTCCACAACGCTCCGCCCGTGATGGCTTTGGCGCATTCCTGGCTGATTTCTCGGGCTTCCTCAATGCTGTCGCCGATGCCCAAGACTCCGATGGCGCGGGATTTGAGCGCGTAGTTTTTGCCGTCGCGGACTTCCATCGAGCCGGGGTAGATGCGGATTTTGTCCCCGTACTTCTTGGACAGCGCTTCAGCTTTAGAGAGGTCAACAGGAGTGCCGACTTGCGCTTTGTCAACTTTATCAGCGTGGACCTCTGAGTAGCCGCCGTAGTCAGGCGGAACCTTGTAGGTTAAAACAGTCGCAGACTTCTCCATGGCGACGCTTTTGAGGTTACCATCCACCATTCGGAGGCAGACATCGACGAAATCGTCTTTTATGACTGGGAGCAAGTTCATGATTTCAGGGTCTCCGGGTCGGCTGTTGATTTCTAGAATCTTGATGCCCTTGCCCGTATGCATAAACGCAAGGTAGAGCGGCACACCTCTTAATGCGGTGTCGTCGGGGATTTTCTTTTTCCAGCCCGCGAAAACTTTGTCAACCAGGGAGAGTTCGGCTTCGCGGTCAGCTACAGTTAGGAAGGGCAGGTAGTCTTTGGCGTCTTTGTAGGAGCCCATGCCGCCCGTGTTGGGGCCCCTGTCGCCGTCGAAGGCGCGTTTGTAGTCGCGTGTGTCGGGGAGGGGTATGAAGTGTTTGCCGTCGCTAAAACCCATGCAACTGGATTCTTCACCAGGCACCTTTTCCTCAAGGATAACGGAGCCATATTTATAGTTGGAGAGGAAGTGTTCGAACAGTTGTTCGCGGGTGGTGAAGTGGTCGCCCCATACTCCGACGCCCTTGCCCAACGCGGGTTTGTCGGGTTTCACGGCGACTTGGTTGTTGAGTTCGTCGAGCCACTTGTAAACTGCGGCTTTCACGTCGGCTTCGGATTTGTAGTCTTGGGGGCTGAAAACCTTGAAGCGCGGGTTCGCCTCGGGAGCAATCTCTTCGAAGAGTTCACGCTGCGCAACTTTGCTTTCTTCGATGGCATAAGCCTTTTTGGGGCAGATGACTGGGATGCCGGTTTTTTCCTCGATGAGGTCTCGGATGCCCTTTATGATGGGGTTCTCTGAGCCAACTAAAACGAAGTCGAGGTGGTCTTTGTTGGCTTCTGCGAACTTGCAGATTTCTTGCACATCAAGGCTGGGGATTACTGCGTGTTTGGCTGCGTGTTTGGCGTTGAAGGGGTTGCGTTGTTTGTCGGCGACGTAGAGTTCAACTTTGTAGTTGGGGCTGCGCAAAAGCGTGTCTGCCATAGCGACTTCTCTTGCACCGTAAGAAACCAGTAGGACACCAATCTTATCCATCAAAGATACACCGTTAATGCACTACTGTTAAAGGAAACAGTTTATAGCGGTTACGGCTAAACCTCTTCGTTCTCGTAAATGCGTCCTTTCTCTTCGTAACCTTCTAGGAACCGTTTCTTCATGGCATCCGCCATTTTCTGTGCGCAGGGCGTGGGGTACTTGCCTGTGACGCAGGCTAAGCAGAGTTCATCCTCCCTTTTGCCTGTGGCGCGGATGAGTCCTTCGAGGGATTGATAATAGACGCCGTCGGCGCCGATGATTTTGGCGATTTCCTCTGTGTTGTGTCTGCTGCCGACGAGTTGGCCGTAGCTGGACATGTCGATGCCGTAGAAGCAGGGGCCGATGATGCGGGGGAAAGTGATGAAGACGTAGACTTTTTTGGCGCCTGCTTGCCGCAACTTTTCGATGATGACTTTTGTGGTGTCGCCCCGCACCACGCTGTCCTCAGTTATTATGACTCGCTTGTCCTTGACTTTGGCGCCTAAAATGTTAATTTTCTTATCAATCGTAGAGTACCGCTCTGCATTGAGCAAGATGAAGGCGCGTTCGGTGACGTAGCGGTGACGCCTTGAGCACCGTTCCCAGCGCAGACCCGAAGCCTCATGAACCCCCATGGCGGAGTCGTCGCCTGTTTCAGGCACTGACATGATGATGTCTGCGTCTTTGGCTATTTTGGGGTTTTCTCTTACTATGTTGCGTCCGAATTCTTCGCGGATTTCATAGACGTATTTGCCGTTGAAAATCGAGTCTGGCCTTGCAAAATACGCAAATTCGAAACAGCAAAACGCAGGCTTGGGGTTGGAGATAACTGGGATACGTTTGAACCCGTCTTTGGAGGCTATGACGAGTTCGCCGGGGTTTAATTCGAAATCTCGGATGAGACTGTTCATGTCTAAGCTGACGGTTTCAGAGGAAAAAGCAAATGTTTTGCCGTCCGCGCTGTGTCCAGCGCAGAGGGGTTTTATGCCATAGGGGTCTTTGAAAGCAAAAAAGTCACCGTCGCCGGTTATGCCTGTTACGCTAAACGCGCCGTCTAAACATTCCATGACAACTCTAGCGGCAGACACCAAATCCTTGCTTTTTCTGTATTCAAGCAGCATCTTATAGCAGACCAAGTCTGAGTCACAGTTGTAAACTGCGTTTGGGAAATTCGCAAACATTTCTTTTTTCAGCGGCAGGGTGTTGACGATGTTGCCGTTGAATGAGACCGCGAGTTTTGCTCCGTTGCTTGAGCCCACGACTGGCTGGGTGCCTTCGATGATGGAGGCTTCGTCGCATTTGCCTGAGGTGGTGTAGCGGACGTTGCCGATGCCGATTGAACCGGGTAGTCTGCCGAACCATTCGTTTATGGCGCTGCTTTTCACTTTCGGTACAAGGTCTAGGTTCTTGTACATGGAGAATTGTCCACTGTTGTAGGTGAGGAAGCCATGTGATTGGTGGCCCCGATGATTTTGTGCCCTCAGCCCCCAGTACATGTAGGGGAAGACGGGTTGGTTGTCATAGTTTATTGCCCCAAAGATACCGCAGCCTATTTTTGGTCCCTTCTCGCGTTGAGTATGCATGTAGTAACAGAGGGGGTTTATCAATTTTTAGTACAAATTTAGCTAAAAAGCACGGTTATTTTAACAGCAAGTAGTTTTAACTCTGCTTTTTTGTGGGGGTAGTTTTTTCAGAAGAAGAGGGCGTTGGCATATACTTCTACCTAAAGATTTTGCAGAACAATGCGTTTTTGCGTCTACATATGGTTTGGTTTGCTGGTTGGTTGTAAAGCCCGCCACTAGTTGAGTTTATGATTCGCGCTATTTTATTCGGGTGGTTCCCTGCTGAATAATACGCTCAAACAGAATTCTCTGCACCAGCGGCAACCCCGGAATCCGCAGCGTCAACCCCGCACTCTTCGAGGCATCAGACAAATCAGGCATATACAAAAAAGCCTCCGAATCATCGGCAATTGTTAAACTTGATCGTTTCGCCAAAATCGCCGTTATCATTTTCTCGAAGGCGGCAGTGGTTTCTTCGCCCAAAAAAGAAAAATTCTCTGAACGGCTCATTCTACGATATTCTATGAAATCTTCCTTTCGGTAGGCATCGTCAAGCTGTTGACCAGGAGGCACCACGCAGATGACATTGACGCCCACGTTTTTCTGTGCCTGAGACTTCAAAATGGAAGCAACCGACAAAATCAGCTTAGGCGGGTACTGCTCAACCATAATTATTTGCTTCTTAGCCGATGCGATGGTGAGTGCAAGTTTTCTACGCACAGCATACACTCCCCGCACGGTCCAAACGAGTTCTTCAGGAGAGCTTTTCTCAGTTTGCTGTATTTCCGCAAAAAGCCGCGTGGCGTCATCTGCTGCGGCTATGTAGGAGTTGCGCATTCGGTCGATTACTAAAGCTGGGTCTATGGCGTTGTAGAATATGGGTCTGCCGCTTTGGAACTCGACTGCGCCCATGTCGAGGAGTTGGTCTAGGATTTCGTAGATTTTTGTGCGGGGTACGCCTGACTGTTTTTGGATGTCGGATACTCCTGAGGGTCCTAGTGCGGCGAGGGCTGAGTAGACTTTGGCTTGGTAGAGGTTTAATCCGAGTTTGCAGAGGGCTTGAGTTAGTTGCTGCTGTTCATGGCTCAACTTTGTCACTTATCCAGTTACAACAAAATTATATGATGTAGCCGCCTAATAACCATTAAGGAGACAACCACCCACGGAAAACGCCATCCAAACCACGGACCTCGTCAAAGTCTACCACGAGGGCAAAATAAAAGCCGTAGACAACCTCAACCTCAAAATTCGCCAAGGAGAAATCTACGCCCTAATAGGCGCCAACGGTTCAGGTAAAAGCACAACCATAAACATGATGACAGGCGCTCTCTATCCCACATCAGGCACCATCACCGTGCTCAAATTCCCAATGCCAGAAAAACGCCGAAACGCCGCAGCTCAAATCGGAGTCGCCCCTCAAGAGTACGCATTATACAGCGACCTAACAGTTGAGCAAAACATCTGGTTCTTCGCTAAACTGTACAGCATGAACCGTAGCACATTCGAAAAAAGACTTGACGAGTTACTACCGATTTTAAAGTTAGATGAACGCAGAAAAACCACTGTCAGTAACCTTTCAGGAGGCATGAAACGCAGAGTCAGCATCGCCTGTGCACTTGTGCATCAGCCCAAAATTGTGTTCTTCGACGAAGCCACCGTAGGTATTGACCCCGTTTTGCGAGCGTACTTCTGGGAATACTTCCATTCACTCTCAAAAGCAGGCTTAACAATCATACTAACCTCGCATGTGATGGATGAGGCAGAACGTGCAGACAGAATCGGGTTGATGCGTGCAGGCAAACTCATAGAAGAGGGCACACCAGCACAAATCAAGCAAAAATACGCCGTCAATTCAATTGAAGAAATTTTCATAAAAACAAGTTCGGAGGAAGTCGTAGATGAGTAAAACTAAAAAGTTCTCTGCCAGCCGTACATGGGCAGTTGCTGAACGAGTGCTAAAACAAATCGGCCGAGACAAACGAACGCTCGGCATGATTATAGCAATGCCAACGTTGATTATGCTAATCTTTGGTTTTGCACTCGGCGGCGACGTTAAAAACGTTCCAATACTGGTAGACAACCAGGACACAGGGTACACTGTAGACTCTGGTCCCGACACAACCACAACGCTGCAGTTTGGCGAGAACATTACATCCGAGCTGGAAAGCGACGACAGAGTCAAAGTGACCTTAGGCGATTTTGATACGGGCAAATGCGGAGTAGATAACGGAACATACTACGCTGCCCTTATGATACCTTCGAATTTCTCTGAGACACTGTTTAAGAAAAGCCTCGGTAATGCAGCCACCCAAATAGCCACCAACATCCAAATACTTGTCAGTGAAGAAGACATCGGCGAGCACGAAATCGCTGTTCCCCCTAACCTAACTGAAATGCTAGAGGAAATGGGACAAGACGACAACGCTACAGTTGTCCTCTACATAGATGGCACAAAACCAGTTAACCAAGCCAGCGTTGTAGTAGCGCTCCAGAACGCCCTGCAAAGCTCGTTTGGAAACGGCGGCATCGAGTTAGATGAAGAATACGCGTTTGGCAACGTCGAATACTCGGGTTTGGATGTAAGCATCCCCATGGTCATCGCGTTTGTGCTAACGTTCCTTGTGCTGCTTATTTCGCTGATAATCATCACCCGCGAATCCACCGCAGGCGTGCTATCACGACTCTACACTACACCACTGTCAGCTATTGAACGGCTTTTAGGCTACTCAGCGGCGCTTCTGGTACTAGGTATAGTTATGGCAGGAGTAATCTTAGGCATAGGAATAGGCGTGTTCGGCGCAGTGGTGCAAGGCAACTTCGCGTTACTGTTTTCAGCAGCGGTTCTCTACGCGTTAGCACATATATTTCTTGCCGTGTTCCTTAGCAACTTCGCCAAAAACGAGCTGCAAGCCGTCCAGATGGCACCCCTAATCGCGTTGCCCAGCATGGCATTAAGCGGCATGCTAATTCCCATAAACACTTTCCCCGACTGGGTACAGACTATAGCTAAATTCGTGCCCATGTACTATGGAAACGTAATCTTTGAGGGCATCATGCTCAAAGGCTACGGCTTAGCAGAGTTGGGCTTCGAGTTCGCAGTGGTAGGCGGCATCGCTGCACTGTTCTTTGTACTGGCGGTGGCAACGGTGAAGGACAGAATGCTAGCTTAGCTACATCGGCAGTACTTCAAAGATTCCGAAGACATTGCCTTCAGGGTCTTGGGCAACGGCGAACCAGCCCATACCCGGGATTTCTGTCTTTGCAACGAGAATTTTTCCGCCCGAATCGGCAATTTTTTTGCTGTACTCGTCTACGGATTCAACGTTGACGTAGTTGACGGGTTGCTGTTGAGGCTGCTCTTTTTTGTACATACCGCCATTTACACCTGGACGGATGAGGTTGCCTTTTTCATCCATGGGCACAGTTGAAATAGTATAGTACTCCATGATGGGGGTTTTTTCTATCTTCCAATCAAAAAGGTCTGTGTAGAATTTTTTTAGTTTCTCCACATCGTTTGCAGGGATTTCAAAATGTATAATTGTGTGGTCCATAAAAATCACTGACCTCTAGATTCGGGTTTAGTTATAAAAAAGTTGCTTAAAGTGAACGTCGGCTTAGCTGTCGGTTCTTTTTGTAGTAATAGTTAGCGACCCTCTACCGTCCACATCACCCGCGGGTCGCTTTTTTCGTTAGAGTCAAATTTGTTTGCAGGCGGGTTATGGAGATTGCTACAAGCAACAATGATTCCATGCCGCCGTTGTTCTCCAAATATGTTCAAAAAGAAGTCTTTGGGCACTCCTGGTTTTTCATCAAGTATGGTATCGACAAGGCAGAATGTTATTAGTCGGGGAAATTTGTTCATGCTCCCTCCGAAGAGACCCTGACACAACCTTCTGTTTCTCCACTTCGACGGCTGAATTTCCAAAAAGCACGATTGCATGATACACTAAAAAGCACCAGTTTCTAGAATCTGAGCAAATTATAAAAAAGTTGCTAAACCGCAGATGCCGCTTCTTTTAGGGCGCTGCACCAAACCTTGATTTTGTTTTGGGTGTCTTCTTTGTTTTTGGAGGGGTCTTTTAGGGGCAACTCGCCGACGACATTGACGCCGGGCAGGATTTCATGGATTTTTTGGCTGGCTTGTTTGGGGTCAGAATCGAAGGTGTAGAATAACGCCACTTTTTTGTCCGCTAAGTTGTTTTGGTTGATGTAGGTGCGGAAGGCGGGTGTGGGAGCCCAAGCCCAAATCGGCGTGCCAACCACGACGAGGTCATAGTCGGCTGGCGTCCGCTTCAAAGGGGCAAGGTCGGTTAGTTTCTTTTGTGAAGCGTCTTTGCCGCCCATAATCCAGCCCAGTTTGCCCTCGCGCTTTTTGAGGTCCACGATTTCTTCGAGGTCAGCACCGAGTTCCGCCGCCACGGTTTCAGCGACGAATTTGGTTTTGCCTGTTCTTGTATAGTAGACAACGAAGCACTTCATTTTGAATCAAATAAGTGGTTTCTTTTCTGGATATAAGAAACTTTTGCAAAACACGATAGAGGGGGGTTCACTTACGCCTCATAAGTTACTTACATCCCCTGATCACTGAAGAACAAAAGACCGCAACATTGGATCCCCAACCCAATATTTTCCGTTATCTCCCTGAATTAACATTGCAGCTTCAAGATTCTTGACAATCCGGTCAACGGTGGCATCATTCACAACTGCACCTTTATCAATAGAAACCGCAGTCCTGATTTCTGTCCAGCTTGACGGTTTGGTAGCTTGTCTAATCGCAGCAAGATACGCTCGACGATCCCTATTCTGGAAGAAATGCTCAAGCTCGCCAGCAACGATTTTTGAGGCTTCCGTAACTGTTTCTTCAAGGGCACGTTCGTGTGGAAGCTTTTGAATACACACTTTGTTTCCATACAGAGTTAGCCAACCAGGAATGCCGTCCAAGCATTCAACGGCAGTGGTTATTTTAGCACTGGAAAAATGTACATTGCATTGGGAGAGTCCTTTCTCGAGAAATTTTTTCGATTGATCTTCATTGAAGGGATGAACTTCTATGATTGCGGGCGAGCGGCCATAAAGTGGAGAAGCGGAAGTTGGCTCTAGTAGTGTCTTCATTAGGCCGAACATGGAGCCTGTGAAAACGAACGTTAGGTTGCTGTGAGTGTTAAATAAGTTGGCCAGTATCCTCAATAGCCTCCCCGAAATGGCTGCGAGTTCTTGAACCTCATCGAGTTCGATTACGTAATGCTCTTTTTGTCTGCCTAAAGCATTTAGTAAATCCCATGCTGTTCCCATCGGTTTTTTAGACAGCGTAATACTAATTCCGTTGGAACCGATTGTTGTGCCTTCAATTGATATATTCTTGATTTTGTTAACGATGCTTTTTTCTTCGTTGAGAGCCTGTGCTAAGGCTTTCAGGAAATCGTCAGTTCCCCTTGCCCCCCAGAGGTTAACGTATATAACTTTTATATTCTGGCGCATCAGGACGGGGCTTGCCGCTTTAAGTAGGCTTGTTTTGCCCACCATTCTTGGACCTTTGAGGGCAACCCAGCGTTTTGCTTGAACTAAACGAATGAAATCTGCGAGTTCCTGCTCACGACCGAAGAGTTCTCTTGGAGATTCTTTCGGTTGTAGGTCAAACAAAGACAGTTTACTTACGCCCCATAAGTAACTTATGTCCTGTAAGTTAAAATGCTTTTTGGATAAAGAACCGTGGAAAACAAGCACTGAAAAAGAAATAAAGGATGGCTTATGGTTGCCATTTGTCGATGATGTACTTGGGGATTTCGCTGCTGTCGCGTGGTCCAACGAGGACTTTCCAACCGGACAACTCTTCGATTTCGCCGCTGATGCGTGAGGCTTTGCCTGGGCTGATGATTTTGCGGTGCTTAACTTTCTGTTCGATGCCGCTTAGTTTGATGGCGTCTGCGATTTTCTCTGCTGTTAGTTTGCGTCCTGCGACTCCGCTGTCGATTGCGCTGCCTTCTGCGTCAACCACGATTAGGTAAGCGTTGGTTTTGCTTGCTTCGATGTCTGAGGCGACTGTGTAGTAGGTTAAGGCGAAGTTGCTTGTGAACATGACTGGGCTGTTTTCGTCGGGGGTGCCGAAGACCTTGAGTCCTGGTGCGACTGCGACTGGTTTGCGTGGGTCAGTGTAGATGTTTTGTCTTAGCACTGTTATTGGTAGTAGGCTCCATCCGTCGTTTCCGTGGAGTATGAGTGCGTCTGCATAGCGGACAACTAGCATCGATGCTAAGTAGGATTCGCGCCATTTAATGAGGTCATCTGCGGTTTCGCCCTTGTTAATCCAAGCCGCCATAGGTATGCCCAGGAGTGGTAGGCCTGCGAGCTCTTCGCCGCCTTTTGTGGCTGCACGCCGAAGCATGGTGAAGTTGTTTATTGTGTCTGCTAAGCCTTCGTTGGCAAATGTGCCGGGGTCTAAGACGATGTCTTTGACGCCGTATTCCTGCAGTGTCTTTGCTAGGCTGACGAGCCCCTTTAGGTCGTTTGGTGAGGACGCAACGAGTGGTGCCTCGTACATGATTGCGAGTTCAGCCATTTCTTTCCAGTTTTGAGTGGTTGCTGCGTAGAGTAGTGGGCGTGCTTTGGGCGCTGCCATTATGCCTGCTTCCATGACTTGTGGGTTCATGGCGCACAGAATCATAGGTAAGCCAGTGGTTTCGCTGACTTTTTTGACGCATGCCTTGAATTTGTCTGCGTCGTCTGAGGTGCAGCGGACCGCGATCATGTCTAGTTTGAGGGTGTTGCCGATGTATTCGTAGCTGAAATTCTCAGTTTTCTGTACACGGGCGACAACTTCGCTCGCGGGCATTTCGTCGGTAACGTCGATGGCTAAGGCTGTTGGGTTCTTGTAGGTAAATTCATGGCGGTACATGACGAGTTTGCCGCCGATTTTGCGCGCTTTGTCGCCTACGCCGACAGTAACTTCTTTAACTGCGGGTTTTAGGAGTTCCTTTAGAGTAGCGTATGCTTTGGCGTTTTCTGGTTTTAACAATGGCTTGCAAGCGTCTAGTTCCATTTCACGGTTAACAATCTTTGTGGCAAATGCCATACAGTTGTCGACGCCGCATTCTTTGCAGTTGATTTTTGGTAAGCTCTTGTAAATGGTGATGGGGCTTAGTTCTTTTAATCCGCCTTTTTTGTTTTCTGCCATATCAGTCATGTCTCCTTAGGCTTTTACCTTGACCCAATCCGCAAACTTGGCGGGGTCAGCTTTTTTGCCGCTTGTTAAGTAGGTGGTTACGTCCTTGAGTGTTTTTACAGCTGCAGGGTGCATCATCATGAATAAATCGACGCCAGCAGTGAGTAAAGTTAGCGCTGTAGTGACTTCCCATAATGGACCTCTGAGTTCACGGGGTTCCCAGTCAGCACTCATTTTGAGCCATGCTTCACGGGCTGCCCATGCATTGGTTGTACCAGAGGACATAGGTTGTGCCAATTCAAGGTCGCCCATTAATCCGCCAATACGTGCTCGCTCCATGTTTGTGAATGCGTAGTCTAAACCGTAACCTAATGCTGCGGTTGTTAAGTCCATAATGATGTCTTCGCGGCTGAAAGTGTCGAAGAGACGACGGTTGAGTTCACGTGCAAAGTTTAGGTCCATGGGTGTGAAGGCAAGGACTGCGTGACCGGATTTCTTGATGAATTTTGCGCATTTGTCAACGTCCATATCGCGGGTAACTGAGCTGATTAGGAAGCGTTCGCCAGGGAATTGTGCACATACTTCCTCAAATAGGGCTGTATCTTTAACTGGGTCACCGCATCCACCGATTACGAGTGGTACATCAACAGCTTGCAGAACCTTCTCGATGGTTTTGCATGCGTCTTTGGGTGATGCATCCTTGAGTAAGGGGTCAACGCTGATGAGGTGCATTGTAACCATGTCTGCGCCGAATTTTTCAACTGCAAGTTTCGCCCATGCCGCGGGGTCGCCGACGACTTCTTTAACGTGCATCTTGACCGCTTTAGACAGGGGAACTTCCATGTCGAAAACGTCGAGTGTAACAATTGGTTTGTGGGGTGTGGGGTTCTCAAAGTTGTAGAAGGCAGGAGAGAGTTCTCCGCCGATGGTGTAGGTTTTGCCTCGTGTGCCGCCTTCGCCTTTGGTTGCGCCTAGTTTGACTGCTGCGATCTGGTTGGAGTATTTCTCGATTGGTGGAACAAAGGATGCCTGAAGTAGGCTTGTGGGTTTGCCTGTGACGCCTAAGGGTAGCTTGAGTTTTGGCAGGACAGTTGCTGCCATGCCGGGCTCAAAGAGAATCTCCAGCTCTTTGACGTCAAGTTGGAAGTCTTCCAACTCGATCTGCTTGAACTTGGCTAGCGCGGCTAGCAAGTCGTCAGTGAGCTGTAGGCCCTCGTCTTTTGTTTTGTCTTTATTTTGGTGAGTCGTTTGAAGTCACCAGTTTAGGCTTTCTTTTCGTCCTTGACGGTTTGGATGATGACTTTGTTGGCGTAGATCTTGGCATCTTTGAGGATTATCTTGAATCCGCCAGCCATTATTGGCAGGGATCCCGCTGTGGCTACTGGCATCATGGTGCCTGCTGCTCCTTCATTAACAGTGATTGCTGGGGTTTCTGCTGCTGGAGCTTCTTCTGCTGCCCATCTTGCAACGACTGGGTGGTTCTTTGCCTTGAGGAAAGCTTTGAGTTCATCGACGTTCTTTGCATCGTCTTCTGTAGCGATCTTGTCAGCAATGTCTGCTGGGATGAAGTCTTTAACTTTCTCCTTGACCTCTTTTGGTACCCAAACGATGCGGTTCCATCCGCCGTCTGCTGCGAAGAACTTTGCGCTTCGCATGTATTCGATGGACATGCCATGGAAACCGTCGATTTGGCGTCCGCCTGCTGCTGAGTCTGCGATGGTGCTGAAGGGTAAACCGTTTACCGTTGCGCCCTTGAAGTTGCGTTGCACTACACCTAAGCCGTCAACTTCTGGGATGTAGAAGGCTACTGCTTCGAAGCATCCGCATGAAGTGTGTGGGTGGTCAAAAGCGGTGTAGAGCCATACTTTGGTTACTTCGCCCATGCTGCGTTTCTTCGCTGCTTCGTTAACGCCGCTGAACTCGCCTTTTTCTTCGTTTAGCATTTCGCCTCTCGGGATTGCGAAGACTGGGCCCTTTGGGTCAATGCTTGCGGAGGCTTTTCCGTCAAACCAGCTGATGGCACCGCAGTTGCTGTATCGCTGTGGTGTAATAACACAGACGTGGCTTGGCGCGAATGATTGACAGAGAGCACAACCGTAGAATTCGGATACTTCAGAGTCTTTGAGTCCGCGGGCTTTTGAGTCGCGTGCTTCGTAGGCTTGCATTGCTTCAGGGGTCATTTGTTCTAGTTTGGCTGGGTCTGTGATGAAGGTAATCTGTATTTTTTCGACGATTGGCAATTCGCTCTTGAAGAGTCTAAGGACGACTTTGCCGACGTAGTCAAAGCTGTTGAGTCCTTTTTGGAAGGCTTTTTTGCCGATACGTATCCAGATGTCATAGCGTTGGTTTAGGTGCATGAATCCTTCGATGTAGTTGAGGTAGCCGTGAATGCGTCTTTCTAGGACACCTTCGAGGCCTGCATCGAGTTTTTCGCCTGCTGCTTCGACCAGGATGCCGAATGGAAAAGCGCCGCCTTCCTTTAGGTCTTTTAAGTCTGGACCGATAATGGTGATTTTTCCATCTTCGATCTCGTTCATGGGTTTTACTTTTGCCAGTTCAAACTTTTGTTTGACTGTTGGTCCGCCGAGTTCGACTTGCATGTCGTTTCTGCGGATACGTTCGCCTTCGTAGATTACGCCGACTTCTACTGGTATATCTTTAAACATTGACATTTTCTTAGTTTCCTCCACTAAAATTTGAAATCATGATTTTAAGGTTTGAAGCCCATACATCTGCGCTTGCATTGGGGAAGGACCAGCTTGCGTGTGGGTGATACTTGTTGTCCAAGGTCATTGTTTTCAGGTCTGGTGCGAAGTGTTTGAGTCCGGAGAGAATCAGTGCTTCCATGTAGTATGGTAAGCCAACGTACATGACTAGGTCTGGGTGGCCTTTGCCGTCTAGTCCCATCCATGTTGGGTCGACTACTCTGTTGCTGATGTCCATTGCATTCATGAAGCCTGCTGGTTGATAGCCTCTCTTTACGAATTCGCCGACTATGTGGGCTGTTGCTACGACTTGAACTTTGGATGCTTTTGCTAGTTCAATGATGAAGTCGATTGCTGGCTTGTCTTCAACAATTTCAGTAACCGCTTTACTGCCCACAATAAGAAGGGGGGAAGTAGCTTTTTTAATCATTGCTACTGCTATCTCGGGTTTTTGGATTGGGTTTGCTTTTTTAGTTGCAGCTATTTCTGCACATTGCCATGGTTCACACGACATTCACGATCACTCCTTAGCTTTCCTCACCATTCTTGGAAGCATTGTTGGGTCTGGAATAATTGTTTCCTTCCAGTCATGGGCTTTCAAGATTTCGGTGATTTCATCTTTCATGGTGATGGGTATATCTGCTGGTGTTCTGATGAACTGGTGGATGTCTGAGGGCATTACACCGTAGTAGCGCTTGTGTAGGTCGATGTAGTGGGTGAGTTTTCCCATACGTCCTTTCCATGTATCGTTTGGTCTGAGGCAGAGTTTTGCAATAGTAACCATTGCTTCCTGTGGCGTTTCAACTGTTTGGAAGAGGTGTTCTGGTGCTGGACCAACGTTGACTGTTTCGCCTGTGCGTGCATCGAGGAGGTCCCAGTTTTCAGGTTTGTCTGATCTGCCTAAGAGCATGCGACGGTATTTGCTGCCGTGTGGACCGACGAGGACTGGAACACCTAAGCTCCAGAAGCCAGCTGCGATTGAGGCTGCTTTCTGTGAGTATGCGCCCCAAGCTAAACCGACTGCGCCGACACGATTGTGGATGTAGTCGGCAATTTCCTCGTAGTTGCCTCTTAGGTTGCGTTTGGCGAAGATGTTTGCTACTTTGATTGCTGCGCCTGCGATGTGTGGGTTGGAAACGCATGAGCCGACGTTGAGAACTCCTCCGGCTTCGAAGCCGCCCGGGAATTCTTCGTAGAGGGTTTTTCCTTCTTCGTTCTTGTAGGTTCCAGCAGACATTGCTGAACAACCTGAAACGACGACGATGAATCTGCGTAGTGCGAATTCTCTGGCGATGTCATAGACGTCTTTGCCGCCGTTAGGATAGTTTGCGCAACCGACTAAAGCGACAATTCCTGGAATTTCACCGAGAACGATTGGGCCACCGACGCTTCTGATTTCAGTATCTTGAACAGCGCCTCTGCCTGAGCGACAGAAGTTCTTTTCCTCAAGCATCTTCTTTTCGCCGACTTTGAGGATGTAGCTGTGGATTTCCAGTTTAGCTGGGCAAGCTTCTTCACATCTTCCGCAGCCGATGCATGCTTCGTAGAGGTCTGCGAGTTTTGAGTAGTCGCCTTCAGATGCTGCTTTGATTGCTGGTTCAATCTTGAGGTCTTGTGGGCAGCTTCTCTGGCATAAGTTGCAGTGGCGGCAGGCTTTTGAGAGTTCTTTGATTTGTTCTAGGGATGGAAGTGAAGTCATCTTTTTGCGGAGTGGTGCAACTGCGTTTGCCACTCGTACGGCTACTTCACCGACTTTTTCTGGGTCAAGGATGAGTACACCAGGGACGCGGTAATTAACGAGGTCATCGACGATTTGGTCGGCGGGGTCGTTTGTTCGGTCCTTGTAGCCGATGCAGTTCTTCTCTGAAGCTGCAATGACTGGTGCTTTAACACGTTCTGCTTCCAGTGAAGCGTCTGTGCGGACACACTGCTCGTCGAGAACGACAACGTCTGCGAATCCACCGCGTATGAATCGAAGTTCCCAAGAGATTGGACCGACGATCTTTGCGCGTTCGTAGTATCTTGTGTTGTCGATGGCAGTGCAGCATAAGCCGACAACTTCCATTTTATCGTCGAACTTGTTTTCTTTCATGTAGTCGATGATTCCGACTGAGGGAACAACGTTGTGGCCAATGCACATGATGACTGGTTTCTTGGTGTCAACTGTTCCAATACCCATCTGGATTAGGGGTGCTTCGGGGTCTGCTTTGGGGAAGCCAAGAGTTGAAATTTGAGCAAGGTCTGCAATTTCCATGCCTATTTGGTCCATTCTGCCTGCATGGAACGCTTTGGATTCAAAATCTAAGTTGTTGGCTTCTTGACCGGTGTGTGCGGCAGAAAGACAGTGGGTAAGTTGTGATTCGGTATAGCTTAAAATATCGTCGAGGTCGCCGAGAGTTTCGGGCTTAACACCAGTGATGAGCCTGGTTACGGGAGCTTCAATTTTTACGTTTAAACCGCCTTGGTCAAGCGGGAATTTCCTGCCATACACTTCAATTAGGTGGTCAACAACATGGCGGGCGTGTGCGTTGTGGGTGGTGGCTCCAATACAGCATGCAATAAGCACGATACGTGAGGACTGGTCTGCTATGTTGAGCCCGCATGCGCCGCGTTTTCCAGCTGTTAGGTCACATTTACCGTATGTGCACAAGCAGCAGAGGTCACAGTCGGGCAAGTAGAAGGGCTTGTATTTGTTTAGCAACTTCATATCCCAGTCGCGGAGGGTACTAATGTGGGGCATTGGAGTTGGACCCATTGGTTCATCCCAGTTGTCTGTGACAACTTTGCCAACGGATAACTCGAGGTTTTTGATTAGACCAGCGTTGGTCTGCATCTCGCCTATTTTTACACGGACGTTTTTACTAGTCAAATTGAAGAACCTCTGTAAAGGTTTATCAGTTAACTTTCTTACAATCTTTTTAAACCTTCCTAGATTTCTTAGGCAAAAGTCATGGTGCAGACACATATATGCAAGGTTTACAAAAAAATGTGTAAAAAGAGCTTGGACTACAAATAGCCCAACGAATCAAGTATCTTTTTAACCGAAAGATAAGCTTTGTTGTCGTTTGGCAGCCCCAAAAGGGACTCACCGTCGAGGACAAACTGGTCTAATTGTTCATCCGCCTCGATTTTCCCCAAGTATTTGAACTTCAAATCCTCTTCCGCCTGCTTACCCAACTCATCGGGGAAGCGGTAGCCGCCTACTAAGTAAAAGTTCTCGAATTTCATGTCAACTTCTTTGACAATTTTGTAGGCACGTCTGACGTGGTCCTGAGACTTTTTGGAGTGGTCCAATATGTCAAAGATGTCGCTGACGTTGCTGGTTATGCGTCGGTTGAGGTTTTCCAGTCCGGCAGGGGAATCGACAACTACGTACTTGTAGGTTTTAGTCAAGCCTTCTAAGGCGCCTTTAAGAGCGCTGTTTGGCATGCAGTAGCATCCTTCCACCCACTTGTTACCTACAGCCATAAAATCGAAGTTTTTGCTTTCATAGAGCCCTTTTTCCCAAATACGAGCTTCAATACGCTGGGTTGGGGGAACGCCGACTGTGGTGCCACCGCTTTCTATGAAGGTGCTTACTAAGAGGTCTGCTATGGAGGATTTGCCTGCTTCTTTGAGGTCTACACCTAGCATTTCACCCAAGTTTTGGTCTGGGTCAGCATCAACCAACAGGATAGGAGACTGGTTTGACTCGATGAATGCTTTCGCCATAAGGGCGGTGAAACTGGATTTTCCGGTTCCACCGCGACCGACAGTAACAAGAGTTTTCATATATACAACAAACCTCGAAACTTTTACGCTATTTTCTCTAGCTAAAGCTCGAATATATTGTCTATGGTGGATAACTGAAGCTTTTTCCATACCAAGACAAGTTTTAAATCCCTCATGACGCCTCCTTCTGTCAGGAACAAATCATATTTTTATTGAGTTTTAAGGAGGTGATTTTTTGCTCTACGAAGCCATCCACACCCATCCAGCCGCACAGTGCCCCCTGCTAACATCCCAAGGCAAAGCCATGCTAAAACAACTATTCTCTGAACAGAACATAAAAAACGCAGGAATCAACCTGACAGCCGCCTACATGAGTTGCCCCGAAGACAAATCAGTAGACCACATGGGCTTTTTCACCATAGACGCCACAGACCCAGAGGCGATCAAAAAATTCTTCGGCCCCATGAAAGTTGAGATTCGACCAGTTAAAACACTAAACGAAGTTGCCAAAAGCCTATAACAAGTGGCTTGACCTGGTAAGGGCTTGTTTCCTTTTTTATTTGAAGCTGGAACCTGTTAAAATTCTAAGGACCATCTCTTTGAGTACTGATTGAAACGTTCCGAGTCAGACCTTCAAAATCACTTAAAAGAGGCAAAAACCGCTTAAACAAGCAATAACATTACTCCTAAGAGGGAAACAAAAACATGGAATGTAAACGTTGTAATACACCCCTAAAAGAAGGAGAAGCCTACGACTTACATGGAAAAGTCCTCTGCGAAGACTGCTACATGTACGAAACTAACCCTCCCAAAGGATGCGACCCCTTGGCGGTCTCTTCAGCACTATCTATTCGCAAACAGCTAGGCCAATCTGGAAGCGACGGGCTAACAGAGACACAACAAAAGATTTACAACTTGGTAGAAACAAGGGGAAAAATAACAAAAGACGAAATAACCCGCGAACTCAACATAAAACCCGAAGTGCTAGATCAAGAGTTAGCTTTCTTTAGACACTGCGAATTGCTACGCGCCTCCAAAGAAGGCGACAAAGTTTACTTCAAAAAATGGGATAAATAGGGTTTTAGATTAGTTTGCCTATGCGTTTGGCGTCGTCTTTGATGACTTGCAGTTGTTCCGCTGTGGGTTTTCCCCTCACATCGCCTAGGCGGCCTTGTGTGCTGTGCGCCAATGAACCATGAAACTCACTTAGAACATACCACTCGTCGATGACAGTGAAGCCTAAGTGTTCAAAGTATTGTCCAAGGTCTTTGCCGACTGGGGTGGCTTCGTTGATTCCTGTATGGGGGCCAGAATAAGTTACGAACATTAACGCGTTTTTTCCGGGGATTTTTGGTGACCCAGGTTTGATTTTGCCATTTTGGCGGTAGGCAGCGAATTTCTTTTTGAGAAAAGCAGTCATGGGTTCGGGTGGATGCCAAGAGTAAGAGGGGCAGCCAACGCAGACCAAGTCAAAATCCAAGTAGTCTAGTGCTTCGGCTTCTTCGGGTTTGGTTAGGGTGACTTTGAAGTCGGCTTCTTCTAGCCCCTGTTTTATGGCGTTTGCCACTTTTTCTGTGTTACCGGTTTTAGACCAGTAGATTATCAATGCGGACTTCATTTGCCAGTCTACTCTGTCTTTGTTTCGAACTCAACATTGACGGGGGTTGGTTCTTTGAAGACGACGATTACGGGGCAGTTGGCTTCGGTTCTACGCCATGCCGCTTCCAAAAGCTCTTTTCTAGCAGGAGAAGAAGCGTCAACTTTCATCGTTATACCGCTTATTACGGGGGAATCGGGGGATTTGTCTGCTTCGACAGTAACTTCCACCTTGTTTAGTTTGATGTTGCTTTTTTTGCATATATCGGCGAAGATGGTTACGCCGCAGTCGGCAAGCGACATCAAGCACAATTCAAGCGCGGTTGGACCACAGTTCGATCCACCTGCTGGAGTGGGAAGGTCGCATTCTATACTGTGGTCTCTTTGGTTATCGACTTTTGAACGAACATTTTCAATCCAAGTTGCTTTTGCTTTTACCTTGGGCATAAAAATCACCTCAGAAACTATCCAAGCATCGTATATTAGCTTAATTCTCTGGGTTCACCGGGATTGACATCAATCTGGAGGGGTCTTCCCTCGGTTAAGGCTTGGGAGGTTTTTTTTCTTGCACTCTGCAGTAGCCGCCAGACTGTTCCTCTGGAGACCCCCATTTTTTTGCCTGCTTCTTCTTGGGAGAGTCCTTCTAGGTCCACAAGTCTTTGGGCTTCGACTTCTGCTGGGTCGAGGATTATTGGGGTTTGGTTTTTTGTGGTTTGGGGTGTGAAGGTGTTGGTGTTTGGGGGGTTGGCTAGGTTTATTGGTTTGGGGTTTCTGCCTCTTCTGCCGTGTCTGTGTCGCCAGCCCATTGTTGGTCGGTTATGTGTTGGCGGGGGAACTTTTATATATTTTTGTGCTTATTCACATAATTGTATTTCGTGCATAAACACAAAAATAAACCGAGGTGAAAAACAACATGAGATACGGAAGAGGAAACGGAAACTGGCCCGGCAACGGCCCCTTCAGCCACCTACCCCCATGGCAACGACCAGGCTACCTCTACGGCAGAGGCGCCTGCTACTACCTATACGGAGCACCCAACACAGCACTACCCAAACTCCAACCGGAAGACGAAACCGCACTACTGACACAACAAAAAACACAACTAGAAACCCAGCTAAACAGCATGCAAGAAACCCTAAAGAAAATCCAAGACCGCCTAGACGAACTCAAAAAATAATTTTTTCCTTTTTTTATCGGTAAATTGTTAAAAAAATGCGAGTTGCCTTTTGAGGGGCAGATGCCGCTTAGGCTTCCTCTTTTAGTTCTTCGACTTCTTTTTTGCCTTCTTCTACCTCTTTAACGTGCTCGGCATCGGCGGCTAGAAGCAATGCCTCGAATTCGCCGACGTGCGCTTTCTCTTCTTTGGCGATGTCTAGGAGAACCTTTTTTATGAGTGGGTTTTCTGCGAGTGCTGCCATCTGTTCGTAGAGGTTAATGGCGTCGAATTCGGCGATGATGCCTGCTCGAAGGATTTCTTTGTCAAGGTTTTCTTTGCTGATTTTTTGTAAGTCGATTGGGATTTTCGAGAGCAAACTATTTTCACCTTTACTTTAAGCGACGGTTTCTTTTTTATAAAAGGTTCCTTCAACCAAGCACTATTTAATGTTGCAATAAAGCCTCTTCCAGATGGCATCTATGGCTTTGGCGGCATTGCTGGCGGGCGCATACTCGACGATTGTTTGGCCGTTAACCATGGCTTTTGTGACTTGGGTGCCAAAGGGAATTTTGCCCACCACCTCAACGCCGTTTTCGCAGCAGAATGCCTCGATTTTCTGTGTGTTCTCAACGTTAATGTCATACATGTTCACGCAGACGTAAGCGGCAACATTAAAGTGCCTAAGCAACTGCAACACCCGATCCAAGTCATGTATGCCTGAGAGCGTTGGTTCGGTGACGATTAGGGCTGCATCTACGCCTGAGATGGAGGCTATGACGGGGCAGCCGATGCCCGGCGAACCATCAATTATGACCAGGTCTATGCCCTCTTTTTGCGCGGTGACTTTGGCGTTTTGCCTCACCAGTGTCACGAGTTTGCCTGAGTTAGCTTCGCCGGGAAAAAGCAGGGCATGAGACATGAAACCGTAGGGGGTTTTAGAGATAAACGCGTTCCCACACACCCGCTCCGTTAAGGTTATCGCTTTGGCAGGGCAGGCTGCAACGCAGACGCCACAACCCTCGCACGCAACAGGGTCAACTGTGATTTCATTGGTTATAGCTTCGAATCTACAAAGTTTTTGGCACAAACCACAATGGGTACATTTTTCTGGGTCGATTACGGCCAGTTCTGAGCCTCTAAACCGCTGAGTTTCTTGGATTTGAGGATGCAAAAGCATGTGCAAATCAGGAGCATCCACATCACAATCCGCGACGACAACGTTTTTTGCCAAGACCGCAAAACAGGCGGTTAGCGATGTTTTTCCGGTGCCACCTTTGCCGCTTAAAACCGTAATTTGTCTCATTGTGCGGTCAACTCCTTGATTTTGCCGTGGAGGGCACGGAATTTCTCTGTCCACTCAGGCATTTCTCTGCTAAAAGGGATGCCTCTTGAGTAGAGCTCAGCTATTCTGCGGTCATAGGGTATTTCTAGTAGGAGGGGGATGTTTTGTTTTTGGCAGAATTCATAGACCTTTCTGTCGCCGACACCCGCTCGGTTAACTACAACTCCGAAGGGCACCGCCATTTTTCGCAGAACCAAAACAGCAATCGAGAGGTCATGCAAGCCAAACGGCGTTGGCTCTGTCACGAGCACGCAGAAGTCACAGCCCCGCACCGTTTCCACGAAGGAGCAGGAGGTGCCCGGTGGAGAATCGACGATTACGTCGCGGGTTGGGTCTAGGTGCTGTTTTACTGCTTTTATGATTGGCACAGCCAGGGGTTTGCCAACTGTTAATTCGCCCCAAACCAGCGCTAAGTCGTCGGTTTCGCCGAAGTTTAGGGTTCCGATTGGATGCTTTTCCTCGGAAATCGCCTTTTTTGGGCAAATCATCATGCAACCGCCGCAGCTGTGGCAGAGTTCGGGGAAGATTAGGGTTTTGTCTTTTAGAGTTAAGAGGGCGTTGTAGCGGCAGAATTTAGAGCAGTCTCCGCAGTAAGTGCAAAGCGCTTCATCTACTTTAGGGACTGCAGTATAAACCGCCTCAGTCCGTAGCTGCGTGGTGTGTAGAAGCACCTGGGCGTTTGGTTCCTCCACGTCGCAGTCAAGGACTTGAACGCGGCCTAATGAAAGCGCAAAGTTTACGGCGAAAGAAGTTTTACCTGTGCCTCCTTTGCCGCTTGCAACCGCCACAATCAACTCACAATTCACCAAAAACAAGAAAAAAGAAATCAGGGAACATTTGATTTTTCGTAGGAGGCAATAGCTTTTTTGAGGGTTTTGAGGGCTATTTCGGCGCATTCTTGTTTTGTTTCCGGTAAGCCGCCGAGCTCCTTTAAAATATCGTCTACCGCGAGCTTTTTTGCATCATTAAGGGATTGCCCTTTGATTGTCAGTGTTAAGGCAGCCATTGCAGCCAACGAACCGGGGCAGCCAAAGCATAGAAATTTAGCGTCTTCAATGGTTTCACCGTTGAGTTTTATGTAGAGACGTATCAAGTCGCCAGAAGACCCTTGGATAACGGCGCCTGCATCGGATTTTTCCATGACACCAAAGTTTACGTCGTTTAGGTAGAGTTCAATCGCTCTGTCAGAGTAGCCTAATTCGATTAGTTGCTTGGTTTCTTGGTTTTTATCAGTCAACTTTTTCCCTCCACATGCATTTAGTGGTGATGGTGCGCGTCGGCGCAGCCCTCTGAGAGTTCTTCAAGTCTACCCTGTTTGTAGGCTTCTACGACTTCTTTGACGGTATTTGCGTTGGCTTTTAGGACTTCGATGCCTGCATTTTGGAACGCCATGATTCCTCTAGGACCCATGCCACAGACAACGATGGCTTTTGGATGCAGTTTAATGAGGTGGTCTGGTGGAACACCTACTCCGCCCATGTGTTCGCTGACGTTTGCAACAGCTGTAACGGTTGCTATTTCCCATTTATCGCCGAGTTCAACAACGGTGAAGTAGGGGGCTCTTCCGAAGTGCTGTGCTATCTGCGCGTTTAAGCCGTCTTGAGTGTCTGTTGGGACTATGATTTTATCTGTCAACAACTTTCACCTCCACTTTCGGTTGGAGTTTTTTGTGTTAGTTCAAAAATCTGGGTCATGCTTTCTGCTCCTGGCTTTGTTTTGTGCCTGCATGGCCTTCGACGGTTGCAGCGGCGGTTTTCTTTAATTTGCCGCTTTGAAACTTTTCGAGAACCACGCGTATTTTTTCTGAGGGCTCAATTAGTACTTCGACGCCTGCTGCCGAGAGGGCTTTGAAGGCGTTGGGTCCTATGTTGCCTGTTATGACGGTTTTTGCTTGTTTGTTTATGATTGTTTGGGCTGCTTGTATTCCTGCGCCGCCTGTTGCGGCTGAGGCTGTGTTTGGGATGGCTTCAAACTGCTGTGTGTCTGTGTCTACAATTAGCAGGTAGGCGCATCTGCCGAACCGGGGGTCGAGTTGACCGTCTAGGTTGTCGGCGGTTGAGCTTAGGCATATTTTCAATTTTTTTCTGCTCCTGAGTTGGTGTCAGAAAACGAGCTTTTTCTGAACCAGGTTGTTGTGAAAAGTTTAATAACTAAATAATATTAATAGGTTTGGTTTATAAAATAAACAGATGGATGACGATAACCGTGGATGAAACAGACAAAAAAATCATCACCCTACTCCAAGAAGACGGTCGAGCAACCCTCCAAGACATAGCTAAACACATCGGCCTAACAAGCATGGGCACCAAAAAAAGACTTGAAAAGCTCCAAAAAAACAAAACCATAAAAATCCAAGCCCTAATCAACCCAAACGCCCTAAAACTCCACCCCGCCATAGTCATGTTAGAAATAGAAAGCGCAGAAGCAATGCAGCAACTGCTAGAACGGTTCAAAGACTGCCCCCGCGTCATACAAATCTTCAAAACCGTGGGAGGCTACAACCTCATCGCGTTGGTTGTGGCTGAAAACCAAGAGACCCTCGAATCCATATCCATGGAAAAATGCTCCCTTAGATGCAGCCAAGGCGTCCGACGCTCTGAGTTCTACCCCATCAGCGAGACACTTTTTTCGCCTTTCCTGCAAATAAGAGAAGAATTAGCCCAAAAAGAAAAGAAAGTCACACCCTGCAACGTTGACTGCAATCCGTGTCCCCGCTATGAAAACCAAAAATGCGTCGGGTGTCCCACAAACATCCACTACAGGGGAACACTCTAACGGGGAAAACGCCTGTGAATCAGCTCAAAAAAGCAGTTAAAATCGAATTAACCTCGTTGATGGATAACACAGTGGATTACCTCTCCAGCCAGAGTCACAGAGAAGTGCAGTCGCTTTGGCACTGGTGCGGCAGAGTAGGCGAAATGCCCGTGGCAGAACACGGTTTCTCCATGCTCATCAAGGTTTACAGCGACAGCGATGTCCACACAATTCTCTTTGACGCAGGCGTCAGCCCAAACGGCGTAGTTGAAAACGCGAAGCGCATGAGCATCGACTTGGGGGAAGCGGAGTTTGTGATGCTTTCGCATGGTCACTATGACCATTTTGGCGGTTTATCTACAGCAGTCTGCGCCATTGATCGCGAAGATTTGGTGATTGTTGCCCATGAGGACATGTTTAGGCGACATGGAACTCTAAGTGCCAAAGGGGAAATCCGTGAGTACCCCGCCTTCCCAGAACTGCCACTGGCTAAACCGCTTAAAATTTTGAACACAAAACACTCGCACCTAATTGCGGACGATTTAGCCTGTGTAACAGGGGAAATCCCAAGAACCACAGAGTTTGAGAAGGGGCTGTTTCATAACCAGATTTTGCGGGATAACACTTGGCAGCCTGACCCCGACATTTTAGACGAGCGGGCATTGGTTTTCAACGTGGAAGGCAAGGGGATAGTGGTTATTTCGGGGTGTGCCCACGCAGGCATAATAAATACCCTACGTTATGCCCAAAAAATCACTGGAGAGAGCAAGGTTTATGCTGTGTTGGGTGGGTTCCACTTGGCGGGCAGAGAATTTGAGAAACGCATTGAACCCACAATCGCAGAATTGAAAAGGATTAATCCACAGTTGGTTGCGGCATCGCATTGTACGGGTTGGCGGGCACTCTGTGCATTGCACCGCGAGTTCCCCGAAGCCTACGTGGCTAACGCTGTGGGAAACCGCTACATACTCTAAAAGAAAAAAGAAGAAAAAGAAAAGGGTTTACTGGATTGCTTTGGCGCCGGTTTCGGAGAGCGCAAATTTGCCATCGGTTTCTTTTACGAACCCAGCAGTTGTCAGTTCGCGCAGTCCTGAGCGCACCTTGAATAGCGGCTGGCCAGTTTTGGCAGCGACTTCCTCGGGCGTCGATGCGCCGTCTTTTATGGCTTTTAGCGTGTTTAAGCCGCTGGCAGTGGGTTTTCCATCTGGCGAGATGCAGGGCATCACAATCAGCTCGGTGGCAGTTTCTTTTTGCAGAGGTACCAGTCTTTGCATTCGTAGCCTTGTTCTTTTAGGCGTTCCTCAACCCCTTCGATGGTGGTTGGCGCTGGAACAACTACGGAGTCGCCTGGTTTCCAGTTGGCGGGTGTTGCAACGTGGTATTTGTCGGTGGTTTGTAGGGCGTCGACTATGCGCAGAATTTCGCTCATGTTGCGGCCTGTGGTGAGGGGGTAGTAGAGAATGGTGCGGATTTTGCTTTCGGGGTCGATGACAAAGACGCAGCGGACGGTTTCGGTCTTGCTTTCGCCTGGTTGTATCATGCCGAATTTTTTAGAGACTTCTTTGTTGAGGTCGGCGATGATGGGGAAGGGGATTTTTATGCCCATTTTTTCTTCAACGTTACGTATCCACGCGATGTGTGAGGAGACGCTGTCGACGCTTAAGCCTAAGAGTTCGACGTTGCGTTTTTTGAGTTCTTCGTAGATTTCGCTAAACGCCATGAACTCGGTGGTGCAGACGGGGGTGAAGTCGGCGGGGTGCGAGAAGAGGATTAGCCAGGTGCCTTTGTAGTCTGAGAGGCGTAGGGTTCCTTGGGTTGTTTGGGCTTCAAAATCAGGGGCTTTCTGCCCTAGTACCGGGGGCTCGATTCTTTCAATGTTTTCAGTCAAAATAGTCACCAATCTTGTTTAAAACTGATTTACCAGTGGTGTTTGTTCATTAAAAATATTGTTATTAAGTAATAAAACACCTAATCGGTCTCAGGCGCAAGCCTAAAGGATAATAGGCACGATCCATTAACCCAAAATGCGAACCAGTTGCTTATTCAACGTTGTTTCTGACAATTAAGCCGCGGCACGCACTGGGCACATCCACTTGAGGAGCCGAATTACCGTTACACACATTGCCCTCTATAATCGAAGCCGTATAGTTACCGCTTTCGACTCCGCTTTTACAATTCGCCTTTATCCCTGCGCCTTCGCAGTCCAAAATTATGTTGCCCTTAACTATCAACCCAACAATTGCTTGATTGGTTGAGTCTACTTCGACGCCTGCTGCGCCGCCGTTTAAGATAAGGTTGTCCGCGATCAGGTAGGCTTTGCCAACTGCGTTCACTCCTGGCTGGCATAAGATTGTGGCTTCCCTGCAGCCTTTGAATGTGTTGTTGGTGAAGCTGCAGTAGCTGCCTAGGCTTTTGATTGCTGAGCCGCCGCAGCCTTCGAAGAGGCAGCCTTTGATTTGGAGGTGATTGTTGGCTGGGTCATCGGAGTATACGCCGTGGCTTTGCTGTTTTATGAAGTTGGAGTCGCTTACTATGGTTTGGTCTCCGGGTTGGGATGCGTTGGTGCTGACGTATACGCCGAGTTTGCTGCCGCTGTCAGTGCAGCTATCGATGGTTACTCCCCGCGAGCCCGAGTTTGAATACCCAGCATTTTTGCAGCGTTCCGTGTAGCAGTCAGTGATTGAAGCGTAACCTAAACCCTGTGTTACCTGCGCTTCCAAAGTGAAACCGTTGTTGGCTATGCCTATGGCTTGGCACCCCGAGAAAACCACAACTTCGGTTACGTCGCCGACGCCTATGCCGAAGCCGTTGCTGCCTATGCCGTTGCCGACTCTGCCCTCGGTTCCACAGTCCTTCACCAAGCAACTGGAGAAGTAAACGTTGATTGTGAAGTCTGTGCCTATGGCGGTTGCTGGTGTGTCATGGACAAAGATGTTGTGGAAAATAGAGTTTTTTATCCATTGGTTGCCGATTCCTTTTCGGTTGTAATGGTAGCCGTTGCGGTTCATGTCTTTGCCGTCTAACTCTAAGTCGTACATGTTGAATTCAGTGAGGGGGGAAGCGTATGAGAAGTAGCCTGTGCCATCTATGAGTCCATTGTCGCTTTTATCGTCGAAGCCTTTGAGGATGGATTCTCCCCAGCCTTGCCCCTGCAACGTCACCGCGCTTTTCGGGCGCACCGCCATGCATTTGAATGTGCCTTTGGGGAAAATGACTACGCCGCCTCCTGAAGCTTCCGCCGCCAATATAGCTTCGTTGATGGCTTTGGTGTCGTCTGCAACGCCGTTACCCACTGCGCCAAACTCACCTACATCAAAACGCACCGACGAGCGTTTATGCTCGTACTTTTTCATATGACTCATAATACACCAATAGATGTAATCTTTTTTCTCCTTAAATTTTGGAGCCTGCTAGCGCCACTGACATAAAAACCCAACCTCAGTTAGGGCTTAAGGAAGCTAAGACATCTTTCTGTACAGCAACGTAAGGAGAAAGAAAAGAACCAACACAAAAACAATCAAACCAGCCGTTACGATGTTAAACACTGCTGAAAAAATAACGCCTAATACAGTGCTTAAAATACTAAATCCGACGGCTGCAAAAATTGTCTTTCTAAAAGAAAGATTGAGTTTCAAAGCACAAAGCCCAGGTATTACGAGCAGCGCAATTACGAGTATAGTGCCGATTACTTTGATGGATAAGACAATGGTGACGGCTACTAACAAATCAAAAACAATCGACAGGTTTCTTGTTGGTATCCCCATTATTCGTGAATCGTCTTCGTCAAAAACCATCGATAAGAGTTCTCGCCTAAAAAAACTGATAAATACCACTACGGCGCCACCCAAAAGTGTCACTAATAATAGGTCAGTTGTATCTATGGTTAAAATTGAGCCGAAAAGGTAACTGAATAATTCAACGTTAAATCCCCCAGCCAAGCTTATGACTATTAAGCCAGTTGAGAAGCCTAAAGCCACCATAACTGCTATGGCAGAATCCGAGGTAGCAATCTTTTTTCTTCGCATGTAGGAAATGGCAAACACAGCTACCACCGAAACCAACAGTGCCGTGAACAAAGGGTAAATGCCTAAAATCAAACCCAACGCTATGCCGCCAAACGCAGTATGTGCGAGTCCATCACCTATCATAGCTTCCTTCTTCAGGATCAAAAATAGTCCCACCAAGCCGCATGCGACAGAGGCGATTACACCGCCTAGGAGGGCGTTTTGGAAGAATTGATAGCTGAACAGGTCAAGGGGGTTAATGCTCATTGGGGAAAACGCCTCTGCATTCATGTCTATGAAAAACAAAGTGGAAGTGTTCGCCGTAAGCGCGTTTTAGCAGGTTGTTGGTATCTAACTCTTCGGTTATTTGAGCGACTTCAACTTTTTTGTTAACACACAACACCTTAGACATTCGGCAAAATACCGAAGCTAAGTCATGGGTCACAATGAGAATTGTAGTTTGGCGTTCACTGTTTAGGTCGCTTAGTTTTTTGTAGAATCGTTCTTGAGCTTCTGAATCCACCCCAACTATGGGTTCGTCGAGAAATATCAGTTCAGGTTTGCGCGCCAAGGCTTTGGCGACAAAGACGCGTTGCTTCTGTCCACCCGATAACTGTCCAATCCTTCGATGGGCAACATCGCTCAAACCCATAAACCTGATGCTCTCATCCACTGCGGCCCAGTCTTCGGGTTTAAACCTCCTGCCGATGGTTCCTTTTCTTATACAGCCTAACGAAACAAGCTCGCGAACAGTCAAGGGAAATTGGCTTTCGAAACTAGTTGCGTGCTGTGAAATGTAGGCGATTTTTTCCCAGGCGGTGAATTTGGCAGTGCTAACTCCGAATAGGCGGATTTGCCCGTTTGCTGTGGGCAAGAAGTTTAGGACGGCATTTAGGAGAGTGGTTTTTCCTCCCCCGTTAGGACCTACTATGCCAACGTAGTCACCTTTACTTATTGAGAAATTCGCGTTTTCTATTACCGCTTCTCCATCGCGATTAACCGTAAGGTTCTCGACTTCTAAAATATTGGAAGGGGAGGTCATTTTGGAATGCCGTTGTCCTGTTTAACCTCATATTCGTACTTATTTACTTAGCCCTTACTTAGACGCCGCTAATCCAGCCTCTAAGTTAGACAAATTACTCTGCATCTGCTCCAAATAATCCATGCCGCCGCTTGGCCCCAACATTAGATACAGGTTTAGCACTGTTACAGTGTGCCCTGTTCTGGCTTCTACCTCAGTTTTGATTGTCTGCGCATACTCGGTTGAATACACAGGGTCAACATACACCGAATACGAATCGTGCTCAATCATTTCTTCTACTAGATTTGCTATTGTGGATGTGCTTGGTTGCTCATCAGCGGATAAACCGATAACGCCGTGCTGCTCAAAGCCATACCTTGTTGCTAAGTACCCGAAGGCTTCATGAGATACGAAGATTGAGGTCTGGGTCATATTGGCAAGGCCCTCTTTGTATTCGTCATCTAACTCTGTTAGGTTAGCAGCCAAATTGTGCCATCTTTGGGTATAGTAGTCCTCATGGTCAGGGTCTGCTTGTACAAGGGCGTTGTAGATTTTTTCTGCTTGCAATTTAGCCATGTAGGGGCTAATCCATGTGTGGGGGTCGTATGCACCGTGGTCGTGTTCTTCTTCGTCTGTTTCTTCGTGGTGTTCTTCATGTTCTTGGTTAGCTATGAGTTGCAGACCTTCTGTTGACTCCACCACGATGTGTTCTTTAGAAGTTGATAGTGAGGGCAGAATGTCGTCTTCCATCCAGTGGTCTGCTCCAGCACCGTTGTAGACTATTATGTCTGAATCTTCGGTGGCTACGATATGCGAAGCAGAGGGTTCCCAAGTATGTATCTCTGTGTTGTCGGGAACCAACTGGGTTACTGTTACGTAGTCGCCGCCTATTTCTTCGCTTAGGTAAGCTAAGGGATAGAATGTGGCAACTAGGCTGATTTTACCGTTAGATTTTGGGGTGGTTACGACGAAGGCGATTGCGCCCAAGGAGATAATGATGATTAGAGTTACGCTTAGTAGGAGGATTTTTTGTTTGCTGTTCATACCTGAAAGTCTAAGCGACCTGTTATTAAATATTTCCAGAACCTTAATAATTATAAGTGAAAAAACAGAAAAAAATAATAAAAAATATTAATTTGTGACAGAATAATTAACAACAGACCCAACATGACAATAATAAGCCTATCCATACCCGACAGCTTAGTCGAAAAAATCGACCAAAAAATAACAGAAAAAGGATATGCCAGCCGCTCCGAAATAGCAAGACAAGCCCTCAGACTCTACCTATCCGAAGACATAAAAATCGACGAAATAGACGGACAAGCAGCCGCTACAATAACGGTCATCTACCGAGAAAACGCTGACCGCCGAAAACTCTTAGAAACCCAGCACCTATACAGCGGACTGGTCTCCACTTTTCTGCATGCACACATCCAAGAAGGCTACTGCTTAGAAGTAATAATTCTGAAAGGTCAAGCATACCTGATCGAGAAATTTCTAGACAAACTGAAGGGTAACGAAGACATAATGCAAATGAAGGTTTCAATCCTCAATCAGAAATAATGAGGTTTAAACTGGAAAAAAGGAAGTTGTTTTATTACTCATTAGCAACTGTTTTTTTGATGAGTAGCTCACAGATGTTGTCGATTGCTTTGACTGCGTCGAAATCCTTGTTCGTTAACGGTGTCACACCTGCCATGTCAGCGTCGATTATTTGTTGGTCCCAAGGAACAGTAGCCAAAAGCTCTATGCCGTTTTCTTTTGCGAAGCCCTCGATGGCTTGCTTTTGGGTGTCGTTCATGACTCTGTTGCCTATCAGGTAGAGTTGCTTCATGCCTGAGGCAGCAGCCATCACGTGGATGTGTCTGGCGATTTCCAGTGACTTCATGTTAGAATCAGCCACTATAAGCAATGCATCCACCTGCTTTGCGGTGCCTCTGCCGATGTGTTCCACACCAGCTTCTAAATCCATAACCACCGCCTCGTTAGCATCCACAACAAGGTGACGCAGCAAGGCCCTGATGACGGCGGTTGGAGCGCACATGCAGCCTGCACCCATGGAGTGGACAGTTCCCATAACGATGAGGTTAACGCCCAAGGGGGTTGGAACGGAGTACTGTTTGACTATGTCGTCTACGCTGAAGTTAAGGTTGTAGACCCCTGAGTAGCCCGTGCTCGTTTTTGACTCAACCAAGGGCTGATTGTCTGAGATTGGGGTAATTTTGCGGGTTTGCTCCGCTGTCAACCCCAAAGTTAAACCTAAATTCGGAGATGAATCCGCGTCTATTCCTATCGTTTTTAAGCCGCGTTCAGCGAAACCTTTGGCGATGCCGCCTGCAACGAGGGTTTTGCCTACGCCGCCTTTACCAGCAACAGCTATCTTCATAATAATCACAAACTACCCAGAACATGCGTTTGCCGAATTAATTTAGGTTTCTTTGAAATCCCTCTGTTCAGCTTGTAGAAAACCCCTCAACCAAGCAGCAATCCGTTGGCGTTGCAGAAAGCAAAACTCAACCGTCTGCCAATCTTGCTGGAAGATGATGAGCAAGGGCGGCACTCTCTTCTTCTTACTAGAAAAACAAAAAAGCACAATTGTTCCTCCAATAAATAGGAGGATAAGGTGTCCTCGGGCAGCGGTCAAATGACTACTTTTTCACTTGTTTTAGCAGGGTCTTCCGCGGCAAAAAGCCATAGCGGCAATAGAAGTCCCATGTAACCTCATTGCCCACGCTGACTTCTACCTGTTTGGCGGTGGCACCATTTTGATTCATCCAATCCAGCGTTTTACGCATAAGTTGGTCGCCGATGCCCAATCGCCTATACGCCACAGCGACGTAGATGGATTCAACCTCTCCGGTTCCATCCTTATCTACAGTGCTGATAACATATGCAACCTTCTGCCCTGTCGATTTATCCACCGCGACCTCAACGCTCAACACGCCGCCCAAAGCGTGTTTTTTTAGGGTGTACTTGCGTTTCTGCCAAGTCATGCCCAAATAGTGCTCCTTAAAATGCTCTGAGCGTTCGCAGTGGTAGCGGTTTAGTTCTTCCCACAGTCCTCGGACCTCGTCGAGGAGGGTTTGGTCGCCGTGGAGGTAGGTAATTTTGGACTTATCTGCCGAGTTATTAGCCATGTTGAGCCGCAGCAGCATCAAGTTGGAGGCTGAGTCTTAAAACTTTATTTGCCCCAAACACAGCTGTTCTTAGCGAAAAGCAGGTAAACCCAAGAATGTCTTCAGCTAACATAAGCAAAGCTCAAGAGCGAATTGAACAAAAAGCTCAAAGCAGTGCCGAAAGCGAGGATTTGGGTTCTTACTGCAACCTGTTTTCAGCCAAAACCAAGGTCGAGGGACAGGACGGCGGCGTAGTCACAGCGTTGCTCATCAAGGGTTTCAGTGAGGGCTTGTTTGATGCAGTCGTCGTTGTCCGCCGCGTAGAGGGCTACAGCGCCGAAGCAGTGGTGGCACACAATGCCGAGGATGTTTTGGCGGCTAGGGGCACAACCTACCTCAAAATCAACGTTACAGCTAAGCTACGGGAACTCATAGCGCAGGGAAAGAAGCGCATAGCAGTAGTTTGCACCCCATGCGAGGCAAAGGTGGCAAGGAGAATCCAGCAGACCATAGGCAAAGACTGCGAAATCACCATCATTGGGTTGTTCTGTTTTGAAGCGTTCAACAACCAAAAACTCAAAGACCAAACGCATGTTCATTTGGGCGTAGACTTGGATAGGGTGGGCAGGACTCAGGTGCGAGGGGGAAAGTTTACGGTCCAAACGGAGGGAGGAGAGGTCAGTTGCAAAGTGAAAGACCTCGGCGGTGCTGCTGAGGGGGCATGTGCTTTCTGTGACGATTTTACTTCGCGGTCAGCTGATGTTTCTGTGGGTTCGGTTGGCAGTAAACCAGGTTACTCGACGGTGATTGTGCGTTCCGCGGTTGGGGCAAAGCTTGTAGAAGGTTTAGTTTGCGCTAGTGAAACTGCTGACGAGGCGGAAGTGGTGCGTTTATCGAGGTTCAAGCGTAAACGAGCAGAAAAAAGCTTTGCTGAAGTAAAAAAACGCTGAATTCACCCAGTTTTGCAGACTTAGCTGCCATCGACCTCTGAATCGAAATAAGGGGTCAAGTTATGCAAAAGATTTTTTACTGGGCAAGCATCCCCTTCTTAGCTGAGATGAAATCTCCATGAAAATACTAAACGAGTTTGTGCCTACACGTAAATTCTTCAAGCTAGCAGAAGAACTCAAAGACCTAGTGGATGGATGGAACGTAACTGACAGCGCAGCAGGCTATCCAGCACCCAGCGGTGTCGTAGTCAGCTGCTTACTGAAACACAAGTACCCAGAAAAATACGTCTGCCCAATCTTCATCCTACACTACAAAGGTCCAGTTGAAGTCGGAGGCTTAGCCCTCGCATCCGACATCGTCGGCTTAGACGGTTTAGCAGTAACCATGGGCGACAAGCCAAGCGTTGGTGAACCAATCAAAATGCTACCTTCTTCAGAGGCTGCACGCGACTTCATACGAAGCGACAAAGTTAAAATCAAAAACCTAAAACTCGGCTGCTTACTCAGCGCAAGGTCTTCACTCGAAGACACACTTGAACGTGTCCGCCAACCATGGGACTTCGTGTACTTCATGAGACTAAACGACGAGTCATTTGACCAACTAAAAGCAGTTTCAGCTGAATGCAAAAAACTCAACAAGCCACTCTTCGCATACTTCCTAGTAGGAACCGAAAAGAACAAGGAAATCGTGAAAATCATCGGTTGGCCAGTAACAGCCACCATGGAAACTGTTGAAGAGAAAGCAGCAAGACTTGAAGGACTCGTCGACGGCATCATCGCAACCTGTGCAGGTGACGCTGAAGGCGACAAATTGATGCTGCAAAAACTCCAAAAGTTCCGCAGCTAAATATCCATCGAGACCCAAGTGGTCTCTTCCCAAAAATTTCAATTTTATCTTTTTTGGTCCAACCCTAGCTTTTCATTGCTTCAACAGTTGGGTTAGGCACCTGATTCTGTTTATGCGTAAGTAAGGGTTTGATGAACTCAAACGCTAACAGCACTATCGTGAGGACGATAATTAGCGGTATCACCCATATATTGCCCCGTAAAACAAGCGTAATCCACCCAAAAAAAGGAATCCGCATAACCACTCGACCCTCTACAAGGTTTGCTGGAACCCCTTCACCGCCAGTCAATATAATTCCACTGTTAGAATCATACTGGCTTGGGTCTACAGGTGCAGGCCAGGGAGTACCGTTGCCGTCGCCTTTAGTTTGGAAATACAGGGTACCGTTTACTTCATAGCTTGAGACTATGCGGTGCACAACTGGAGTATCTGTGGGGTTGTTTGGTTTTTTATAGACAATTATGTCGCTGTTGGGGTAGTCTGTGTTTAGGTCTTTGGGGTCGACGCCTTGGATGATTAGTATGTCGCCTTTATGCAGGGTGGGCTCAAAGGGGTGGGTGAGTGAGAGCCAACCATCACAGGCGCCATCATGGGGGATGCACATGCTGCCGCTTTCAACCACCCTAAGCGGTGTTGGAGTGTTGAGGATGAATTGCAAGCCAAAGAAGAAACCTAACAGTAAACCAGCTACCAGCACAAGGGGTACTAGCGTCTTAACGTATGAGCGACGCCTAACTGTGCTTAAACCCAATCGGTCAATCCTTCACAGAGGTATTTGTGAAGTCATGTTAATAAGAAAATTCCCAAATCCCAGAAGAGCCCAAAGATAATGTTTAAGTTTTGGCATAGTGACGCATTTCTGGTTAGGAGACATTTAGTACGAACGTTATTCAAGTAATCCCCGTTGAAGGCTTGCCGCTGATAAACGCAAGCGACAATCTCGGCAAATTGATTGTGGAGGCAGCAGAAAAGCAGGGCACACCCATCCAACCCCGTGACGTTTTAGTGGTTACGCACGTGGTGGTTTCCAAATCGGAAGGCAACGTAGTCAACCTTGACACCATAAAACCATCAGAGAAAGCGTTTGAAATTGCCAAGCAAACCAATAAAGACCCCGCGCTGGTCGAGGTTATTCTGCAAGAGACTAAAGAAATCGTGCGTATTGGGCAAAACAGCATTATAACCGAAACCTACAGCGGCATCATCTGCGCCAACGCCGGCGTCGACCGCTCCAACGTAGCTGGCGACCGCAATGTTGTACCCTTGCCCAAAAATGCAAACGCCTCCGCCGAATGCATCCGAGCAGAAATTAAGCGGTTCTCAGGTGCAGACGTAGCAGTTATTGTTTCAGATACTCATGGTAGACCGTTTCGCAACGGCGAAATCAACATAGCGGTGGGGGTTTCAGGGTTTAAGCCTATTCGGGATCGTCGGGGTGAAAAAGACCTTTTCGGCTATGTACTGAGGATTAAGCAGACGGCGGTTGCCGATGAATTAGCGTCTGCGGCGGAGCTGGTGATTGGACAAGCCGACGAGGGCATTCCAGCGGCGATCGTGAGGGGTTACTGTTACAAGCCCGACGAAAACGCTGGATTGACACCGCTGACCAGAGCCAAAGAGAAGGATTTGTTCAGGTAAGTTCAAAAACTTCCGTTTAGCTAAGTAGTGGATTATGAAGTGAAAGAATGGAGACACAAGCACAAACACCCCAAGAATTCTTCGATGAAATCCTTCCAGCGAGGTTCAAACCTGAAAAAGCCGAAGGCGTAGACGTAGTTGTGCAGCTTAACGTTTCAGGGCCTGAAGGAGGCAGCTGGATAGTAACCGTTAAAGACAAAAAAATGCAAATCACCGAAGGCACCAACCCAGACGCAAACCTGATACTCAAGATGAGTTTGGCGGATTTTTTGGATTTGGTTAACGGCAAATTAAGCGCTGAAAAAGCCTTCTTCACCGGAAAAATCCAGTTCAAAGGTAATATAGCAGTTGCGCTCAAACTGCGGGAAGCTGGTTTCCTATAAATCCAGCTTTTTCATCGCTTGCGGTGAGAGCGGTTCTTCGCAGAACTTGAAGGTTTGCGGTTCATCGATTTCCATTATCACCCGTAACTCCTCTGCTGACAGTTGCTCGATTAAGTCGAGGATTTGTTTTCTTGCCACTTCAAAATGCTGCTTTAGTGCTGGCTTATCCTTAAACAATTCGCCTGCGTAAGCGCAGATTTCTTCTTTTTTAAGGTAGAACCCTACTTTTCCTGTGTGGAAGTTGATGTCGAAGGTTATGGGTCCAGCAACGCAGGTTTCGGGTTTCACTGAGTGCACCATGCATCTGCCTGTTTTCTTGTTGAATAATCTGCAGTAAACATCCTCATCCACCGCGGGGTAGGAGTATTGGGCTTCAACGAAGGGCTCGCTTATGTTTATCTTGTGTTTTTTCATGTAGTCTTGGAGGATTTTTTTGCGGTTACCTGTCAATGGAGGCTTTGCGTCTTGGCAGCAGATAGATTTACAATCACTGCAAACGTCAAAGCTGTAGGTTACACCGTTGTTATCTTCTGGCATAGGCTGCACCTTAGAACGGTTCATTACTGCAAAGGCAATTAATAAGCGTTGAATACACATCGACGATTGCTTCATGGAAACTTGTTTTTTCGGCTCGACGTTGCACTTGAGCGGTTATGAGTTGAGATAGGTTGCCGTCTACGATGCGCCGGGCGACATGAGGTAGATACTTTTTCTCGTCAGCATCCGCATTTGCCTCTGCTAATTTGAGGTAGTACTGGCAAACCTGCCTTGCAGTCTTGCCGTTCGGATTTGAAACTTCAGCGTTTAGCCCATAATTGACAACAGCGTTGAAATCCCGAACTAGAACGTCGTGGGGCAAAAGCTCAGAATCCATGGCGATTAAGCCTCTTAGGGCAGCGCGGATAAAGCAGGATAGTGCCACATCCATTTTGACGCATTCCTGCTCATCCATAACCCGCACCTCCAACGCTGAGCGGTCAAAACGGAAAATTATGCCTCTGGAATTCACCCATTCGCGGTTAAGCAAGGTTTTGCCTGCGCCTGCATCGGCTAAGTCCTTGGAGTACCGCCCGATGACTTCGCCCCTGTACTCTTTGAGAGAGGAGACATATTCGGGAATAATGTCGCCCGCTATGGAGGGTACTTCTTTCTGGTTTGCTTTGTAGAATCGGATACGGTTGTCTATGTCTGGTCCGATTTTGCCTTCAAAAATGGGAGAGGAAGAGGTTATGGCTGGGAGGTAGCTGCAGATGTTGGCGAGTTGGTTGTGGGTCTGGATGGCGTCGACTTCTTTTTGGTAGGGCAAGTTGAGGTGGAAGCTCTGTATGTTTAGCCAGCCGTGCTGTCGGAGGTTGAAGATTTTGCCGTATTCGTTGTAGATTTTTCGGTGGTAATGTGGCCAGATGGCGGTGTCTTGTAATTTGAGGAGGGGATGCATGCCAGTGCCGAGGAGCCGAGCGCCGTGTTTCTCCACGATATGGCTTAGTGTGGAGACGGCTTTGTGCATGGTTTCCTCAAACTCTACTGGACTCTTGAAGGGTTGGTTGGCTTTGATTTCCATGACGTGTAGTTGCAGTTCTTTGCCGAAAGTGAAGTCGGGAAGCTCGATGAAATTAATGGTTCTACCGCAGTAGGCTTTGATGATTTTGTCGCTTATAGGCAGTGGCTTTAGGTCTTGGTTTACAAGTGCATATTCGTGTTCTGGTCCGAGAACTTCTAGGGGGCTATACATGTTAGCACCTTGCGGAATTTTCTATGAAGCCTTGTTTAAATGTCACCGTAGCGGCCCTCTATCTTCGGGTTTGAATGCCACTTAAAAGAGAATTTGATCAAATAAGGCGTTATGAACGCGGTGATTATGGTGGCTACGCCTATTATGGGCAAGAGGAAACTACTGGTGACACCTAGGTCTTGGCCAGCTTTAGCAACGATAAAAGCGAACTCGCCAATTTGACCCAGCCCCAACCCAACCTGCAGGGAGGTTTTCTTGTCATAACCAAACATGTGAGTGCCAAACCCGCAGCTTGTCAACTTTGTTAAAATTACAACAACAGTTATTATCACTGCAGGCACCCAGTAGACGGCGATTTGAGTAACATCCATTAAAGCACCCATGGAAACGAAAAAGATGGCTCCAAACACGATCTTGAATGGACCGATTTCTCGGTTGATTTCTTCTCTTAAACGTGACCGGGCGATAACTACGCCAATGATGAAGGCTCCGATTGCAGCTGAGAACCCGATTTGGGTTGCCAGTATCGCGAAAACGAAGCATACGCCAATCATTAGGATGTAGAGTAATTCGTGGTTTTGGACTTTTGAGAAGCGGTCTAGTAGTTTGGGGACGAAGAAGCCGCCCACTACTAGGGTGCCGCCGATAAAAATCACTAGTTTAGCCACCAGCCAAACTGAGGAGGTAACAGAGATCGCGCTGGTAGCTGCGACGTTTTGGAGCATGGCCAATATTATAACGACCACTACATCCTCCACGACCAGAATGCCCAGCATGATGGTTGCAGAGATTTCCTTCATTTTCCCAGTGTCGCCCAATACTTTGGCGATTATGGTTGTGCTGCTACTGGCAAGGGCTGCGCCTAAAAAGAGGGTGTCATAGAAACCCCATCCCAAAAAGTGACCCACTGCCCAGCTGACAATCAGCATCAAAGCGATTTCTATGGCGGAGACACCGATTACGACGCGTCCGATGCTGCGCAGTCGCCTAAGAGGGAACTCTAAGCCCACAGTGAACAGTAGCAGTACGACACCGATTTCAGCGAACACCGAGAGGAACTCGGTTTCCTGCACAAAACTAAACGGCGGCGTGTAGGGTCCGATGATGACGCCTGCGATTAAGTAGCCGATTATAAGCGGCTGTCTTAGTTTATAGAATATGAAAGCTACCACTGAGGAGATAACCATGACGACTGCAAGGTCAGTGATAACTTGAATCTCAAAGCTCATCATGCTTGTGATACAGCTTGGTGGTTATAAGGATAGCCCACAATTTTATGGGCTCAGATATGGCGTTTTAGCCCTAAACGGGCAGATTACACGCTTGATTTATCGAAGTTGTGACCTGAGATATTGACTGCTGTATAGTTAATCTTAAATAGCCCTTCAATAATAACGCCTTTCATTACCTGGTGTCCAATGGGTGCTGGTTGTTTCAAGCATCGGTCTGTCAGATGATTTGCACGCGTTGAGTGCCTCAGCGTTTCTTGGATCATCAATTAAAGAGCCAACTATCAACCTCACAAATGATTATCGCTACCTAAAAACCGGCTACTACGTTTCTTTGCACGCAGAAATCTTGGGAAACAACGTTATACCCTCATGCGAAAACATCATCGACGCCAGCCGCCCCCCGATTTTGCTGCTACGGGCTAAAAGAGCCGAAATCCCAACCATACCCTTCTTGGTCACAGATAATGTGAAGAAAATCATGGATACGCTCGGTTTTCCACTGGTGGTTTTCGCAGTTAACCCCTTTATCCATGAGGGCTACCAAATCGCCAAGAACAGGAGCGCACTGTACCGAGCCATGAAAAGCTTGGGCATGAACTACAAATTCGCGGTCTGCGCTCAACCGCTTAAAGGTAAGTTGCTTTCCATTAAATCCGTTTTCGGAAAGACTGAGACAGCGGACGAGGAAATCAATGCGCTCTCTCAAAGGGTTTATGAACTCTTCAAGATTCCACTCTGCAAACTACACGTTCAAAAAGCAGAGGATAAAGCGTTGCTGTGTGGACTTGAACATTTGAAGCAAACTGAACTGTCAAAAACGGATTTAGAGTTAATCTCGAAAGAGATTTTGCTGATTTCTCAGCAGGGTGAACACATCAGTGTCTAGAATCGCCTGTTTTGTCGAAAAATATAATTTTACCGATCCACGGGAGCAAGATGCGCTTCAAAACTTCAAGCAAGCCGCAGAGAAATCTGGAAACCAATTCAGCTTCCTCTTCCGCGAAAACATCAGTGAAATCCCCAACTACGACGCCATGTTTATCCGAGCAACCACCGACCCCCTCTTCACAAGCTACATCGCCTCCAAAACAGCCTACGAATACGGGTTAAAAGTCGTCGACGACCCCGAATCCATCAAAATCTGCGCCAACAAAATCCACCAGTATGCGCTTTTCGAAAAATACGATGTGCCACGAATCCCAACTGTTTTTCTGAGCAAAGACGACCTCCACCACAAAAAAATCGAAGAAATCTTCAGAACCTTAGGCAAACCCGTTGTCATCAAAGCCCCCTACACCAGCTTCAGCCGCTACGTGGAGAAGGCAGCCTGCGAAACCAGTTTCCGCGAAGTAGCCAAACGCTTCTTCAAAAAATCCGACGTCTTAGCCATCCAAAAGTTTACGCCTACCGCGTTTGATTGGCGCGTCGGCGTCTTGGGCGACGACATCCTCTACGTCTGCAAGTACATGATTCCTAAGGGTAAATGGAAACACGGCGCTAAACTCCGCGGCAAACCCACTGTGGTCTGGGGACGCACCGTCAGCTTGCAGAAGAAGGATATGCCTCCTCGGTTGCGTGAAGTAGCGTTGAAAGCGTGCAGTGTAATCGGCAAAGGCCTCTACGGCGTGGACTTAAAAGAAGTCAACGGCGACTACGTGGTGGTCGAAGTCAACGACAACCCCAGCATCTACGCAGGCTCCGAAGACAGTGGGGATAGCGACATTTACCAGCGCATCATCAACTACCTTGCAGAGTAACACGCGGCTTTCGACACCTATTTATCTCCACACCCGTTTAACCATTGCATAACGGAGTCTTGGTTATGCCAAAAAAGCATGAAGCACACAAAATCGCAGTGAAAGATTACCAGTTCACAGAAAACATGACCGTCGACGAGTTGGTGGGTCAGATGGAGTCTGCTTGGGGTTTCACCGCGGGCAAACTCGCCACTGGCGTAGGCATTCTCGAGGCCATGGTGGAGGACAAGAAATGCGTCAAATTCCTCTCATTCACCGCAGACATCATCGCTACGGGCACCCGAGGCGTCATCCGCGAACTCGTCAGACGCAAACTCGTAGACGTCATCATAACCACCTGCGGCACCCTTGACCACGACGTCGCCCGATGCTGGCGCGACTACTACAAGGGCAGCTTCATCATGAGCGACTCAAAACTGCATCAGGAAGGCGTCAACCGCTTGGGAAACGTTTTGGTGCCAAATGACAGCTACGGCACAATCATCGAGAAGAAAGTCATAGGCATGCTCGAAGACCTCTACAAAGAAGGCAAAAAAGAATTATCCACAACCGAACTCTCCCGTGAAATCGGGTTGCGCTGCTGCAACGAATCCTCAATTCTCTATTGGGCAGCCAAAAACGACATCCCCATTCACGTGCCAGGCATAACCGACGGTTCAGTAGGCTACCAACTGTGGATGTTTAGCCAAGACCACAAAGACTTCCGAATCAACCTCCTAAAAGACGAAGGCATGCTAAGCGACCTCATGTTTGACTCCAAAAAGACAGGCGCATTGATCGTGGGGGGAGGCATAAGCAAGCATCACACGATCTGGTGGAACCAATTCAAGGACGGCTTAGACTACGTCGTCTACATTTCTACAGCGGATGAGTGGGATGGAAGTTTAAGCGGTGCACGGCCACGCGAAGCAGTCAGCTGGGGTAAGATCAGCGAGAAAGCCAAACGCATAATGATTGAGGGCGACGCGACGATGGTTATGCCTGTAATGACAAGCGCGTTGATTGACCGCTTAAGTAAAAAGAAGAATGCTAAGTAGTTACTGCAGAGAAGCTTGCCTTAATGGGCAGTTCGAACTCTTCTGTTTTTTTTTCTCTCTTACTAACATTGAGCAGTGCAAAGCCTACAATGTTGCCTTTGGTGTCAACTCTAAGAAAAGCGTCGTCACCCGCATCCTTAAAGTAACCTTTCCGGGGTTTCCCTAACTGTACCTCCAGCATGTCGCCTTCACGGTCAAACCAAACCTTCACTGCTTCTTTTTCCAAATTAAGTCACCTTTCTTTATTTTATCAGTATAGAAAGCAGTCACTATAAAACCTTCTTCGTTCGAAACCTTCACGATTACTAAAAGGTATTTTGTAGTCACAGGAGTTTTGGGGTAGAGTTTATAGAACAACCAGACCGCTGAGTTTTGAATGCTTGCTCTTATTTCGTCTGGTTCTGTAAGGGTCTCTTTTATTCTGGTTTTTTGGTTTCTCATTTCGGGGTGGCTTAACACATGTTGCCATCTATCATGGCTAAGGCTCACAATTTTACCGAGTTTGCAGTTGACCTTTAGCAACGCTATTCCCTAGAACCTAAGCCGCTGCAAGTAGAATTTTAGCTTTTTGACCGTTAGAGAGTAAGTAAAACAAAAAGGAAAGGGAAGTTACGCTTTTGGCATGTCTTTGAAGATCCAGCTCATATCTGGACCCTTACGCTTCTCTGGAACACGCTCAGCCAGTGCGTGGCATATCAGCGGCAAAGCGATGGTTGCATCACAGTAGCAGACTGCGCGGGTGCCTGTTTGGCTGTTGATTTTGCCCCAGCTAATCGCCTCCTCCAACGTGCAGCCAGATAAGCCTCCCCACTGTGGTGAGTCGGAGGTTATTTGTATGGCGTATTTGTGGGGGTAGTAGTATTCTTGGAGGGATTTGCGTAGTCCGCCTTTTCTGCCTTTGACGCCTTGGTCCTCGGTCATGGGTGAGACGGAGATGGCGATGAGTTGTGTGAGGTCTTTTGGGACGCCTCCGCCGATGTAGACGACGGCGACTTCTTTGGTTTTGGTTCCGATTTGGACGAATTGATCGAATTCTTTGACGCTGTCGATGTGGACGTTGTGGCCTTTGTTTTTGGCTAAGAGGAAGGTTTCGCCGTAGGCGCTGTCAACCATGGCTGGGCTGAAAATTGGGACGCCCTTAGCAGCGGCGACTGCGCTGATGGCTGGGACTTTTTTCTTGCCAAGGAACTTGCCGAGTCCGTAGAGGAATTCTGCGCTGGTGTACTGGTAGTCTTCTTTGCAGGTCATGACGTAGTCGGTGACTAGGTCTTCCATTTGGCGGTAGTCGGTTTCTTTGCCAAACACGTCGTAGTAGCGGTTTACGTCTGCGTTGAGCAGTTCCTCGTCGTTGACCATGTGGCTGCCCTGATAGTAGCCCAATCCCATCGCGTCCACGATGTCCTCAGACACGTTTGCCCCCGTGGAGACCAAGACGTCGATGAAACGGTTTTCCATAAGCCAGTTGACGATTGTCCACTGCCCCGCCGTAGACATGGAACCCGCGAAGCCCATAGCGATGACGAGGTCCTTTTCCTTAATCATGTTTTCCCAGACATCAACGGCTTCGCCTAGTTTGCGTCCTTGATAGGCGGTTTTACTCATTTCTTTTAGTAACTGTGAAATCGGTTTTTGCTTGGTAACTTTGATTGGTTCAAGTTTCTTGCTAAAGTAATCGTTACCCATAGTTAATATGCACCTGTCGTTTTATGTTCGAGGTCTTATATTTGAAATTTGCCTTTGCAAAAATGATCTAAAATAGTGACAACCTGTATTCCACTTGGGGCATTACCAAAGGTTTTAAATTAATTCCGAGAAAATACTGAATCGTGAAAGAAAAATGAACAGGTGGATTTTTGTTGTTAACGATGACGAAATTGGAGAACAAAGAATCAACGGAATAGAGGTCTATAGAACAAGGATGCGCCATCAGTTTTGGGGTTTAACGGAAGACGCTGCATATCGATTTCTAATTGAGCCCAAGGATGTCGTCATATTTTATTTGGCAGGCAAAAAAGGGCAAAAATTTGTGGGTGATTGCAAAATAGATAGTAGATATTGTAAATTAAGCAAAGAAGAGCATCTCAAAGTTTTCGAGGAACCATTTTTTGTCACAGATATAGGTGTTAAACTAAAAGAACCTAGAGAATGGAAGGAGCAATTATCGATAAGACCGATGCTAAGTAAGCTTTCATTAACTCGTGGTAAAGAGAAATGGGGAATTGTTTTTCACCATTCTGTAATAAAACTACCTTATGATGATTATCAGACAATATTAAGCTATGAAAATAAACTATAGTTTTCTTACTTAAGTAATCCTTATCCATTAAGAAGTTTGCGATTCATTATGTTTTAGAAAACTTGTGATGAATATATTGTTGCAAAGGATAAATAAGAAAACAAAAATACCAGTACACAAAGACATTCAACCACCTAATGTTGAGAGGGTAACCTTGCCAAAAAATGAGATAATTTTAAGAGAATTCAAGTACTTTGATAGACAAATAGTTGAAGACTTTCTTTCAAGCATAGAGGGAGGGCTTGCCACCGAGAGTAAACGTTTGTCAACTAAGAAAGGAAGTATTAGGGGTGCAGAAGTTGGGCCTTCGTTTTTGAGAGCCAAAGTGGAGATGGGCACAGAAGATATTTCTAATGAAGAAAAGAAAACGATGGGTGACGCCGCTCTTTTTCAGCGCCTGTATGCTGCGCTAGATAATTACGGGATGATTAATAGATCCATCAAGCACCAAGTAGAAAGGGATTCAGTCTATGAATTTGAAGGAAATATAGAGCTACCCTTTTTTGAAATTGTTTCAGAAGTTTCTCATCAAATTAATCCCCTAATATCACAGGCAACAACCGACGCTAAAAGAGACAACGTTTTAAACATACTTGCACAGAATCAAACAGTTCACGTTAGAGTATTATACCAAAACAGCAAAGTTAGTCTCATGGGAGTATTACAGAAAAGAAACCTCCGAGTTCCCATACAAGAGTTAGCAGATGAATACAAAGGATTATATCGAATTAAAAGAGTCCTTAAACCCAATGAAGTTTTTGATGTGTTCAAGCTTCCTGTAAAACTAAATTCACAGATGATTGATGATATTTTAAAAAATTCAAACAATATGCCGTCAGAAGGTTTGAGTTTATTAGGAATAAACAAACAACTTTCCCGTGAAGACTTCCAAATGAAATATCCTGCATTAATTCTGACGCCTATCGCTATTTACCAGTAACATCTTGATTCGGTGACACCAGCATCGGGGGATAAGATGAAGCGGGGTATTCTACATGCAGCAACAGCATAAGCCCCAAAACTGAGGTGTGCCAAAATGAGCTTTCTGCAGAGGCGCTTGAGGAGGACCATCCGCCGTCGTAATTCTGGGTTGCGATGACGTGTTGGACAAAGGCGTCGTTAACCAGTGTATCTTGCCCTGCCAAACAGAGGAATGTAGCGGCTTCCATTTCGAGGTCAGTGACCACTGAGTCCTTGCCGATTAATGCGGAGGTCGCAAGGTAAAGGTGTTCCATGTATTCGTCGGATAAAGACAGGTTGTAGTGGTTGTCTTTAAACCAAATAGTAGCCAGTAACGCATGTGTCAACAGGTAATCGCCACTGTCAACGGCATCGGTGAACCTCGATGAATAATCGGCTGGCAAATCAATTCGGTCGGAATACAGGGCAGGAACCGTGAGGCAGTCGAGGTCATGGCGCACAGCGTAGAAGTCCGTTTGCTGCAACACTGGGTTAGAGAAATCGGCGATGCGGCGAAACACTCGCTGAATAGGCGCATCCTGTCTGATCGCTAGCTGCTCGTCAAAAATCTTTAAGGAAACGTTGAATTCGTCGATGCCAAAGCGCCGATGGATTACGTCGAGCATCAGCAAGGCGTAGGGTTCCTTTGTTTGTGCTAAGTAGTTGGTGGCGTTTCCCACTGCTTCTCTTAGGCTGCGGGTAATCGGGCGTTGGGCATTTGGGGGTGGAGGCGGTTGATAGGGATAGGGCGTAATTTGGGGGGCACTTGTGGGTTTGTTTTGAGGCGGCTGCGTGGTGTTTTGTGGAGTTACCTCAAAAGTGGGGGGTGGAGTTGGTTGTTGGGTGTTTTGCGGTGAGGTTTGGGGCTTATCCTGTGAAACGGGCGCTGTTAACGTCAGTAGAGGCACTGCCATAAGGCTGCATAGGGTTATTATGCAGGCGACTAAGAGCAGTTTCGTCATACAAGCTCTTGTTGGTTAGGTGGGTTTTTATGGTTTATTGTTTGATTCCAACTTGTGTTTTGTTGCACAACCAGCCTGCAGCCTAAGGCACAATCAGAAACAAAAAAGCAACCAACAGCCAAGCCCGCTGGTTGTTGTTGTGCATAGGCGCACCCCTGCAACAACAACTATAGAAAAAACTGAATTACCAATTTATACCCTTATAGAAGGGGAGGGGATGCTCCTAAGAGGCAACAAAGGGCGACTACATTTTTTCTGGCGCCGTGACCCCAATCAAGTTTAATGCGTTCTTCATGACTACCTGTATGGCTTTGGTTAGCGCCAGTCGTGCTTCGACAAGTTCCTCTGAGTCTGCTTTGAGCACAGGGTAAGCGTTATAGAATGTGTTGAATTTGTCTGCCAGCGCGTTAGCGTAGTCTGCTATCATGCAGGGTTTAAGGTACTCCGTTGCTTCAATAAACATGTCAGCGAAGCCTGCTAAGTTGAGTAACAGTTCCCGCTCCAAACGCTCTTTAAGCAGGGCAAAATCGGGGTTGCTGGGTTGATGCTCAGCTTTGCGCAGGATGCTACAGGCTCGGGCATGAGTGTACTGGACATAGGGAGCGCTGTTGGTTTCAAAGTTAAGCACCCGCTCCCAAGTAAACACCACAGGCTTACCTGAATCCACATCAACAAGCGCATACCGTACCGCACCCAATCCCACGAAGTTAGCGATGTTGCGCTTTTCCTCTTCTGTGAGCATCGGGGAGCGCTTGGAGACTTCTTCATACGCACGACGGACTGCCTCGTCGAGCACCTCATCGAAAGTGATGTAGTGGCCCCGTCGGCTACTCATTTTGTAACCGGGCAAAGTCACAAGGTTATAGGCGAAATGCACCAGGTTATCAGCTTGGTCACCATAGCCTATGGCGTAGAGTGCCAGTTTAAGCTGCAACTGCGCCAGCGACTGCTCCATACCTATGACGTTCACCACTTTGTCTGCATGCTTAAACTTCCAAAGTGTGTAGGCAATGTCTCGGGTGGTGTATAGCGTGGTGCCGTCTGCACGGACAAGGGTAAGCGGCGGAACCTCATTGTTCTCACTTAGTCCCAGCTTGGCTTTGAGGTTTAAGGCTTGGGTGACTTTGTCAGCGTCAAACTGCAAAACCCCCTTCTCGTTGAAAATAAAGGGCGTAGCCTTCAAGCATGCCATAACTTCGCTGACCTGCGGCGTCCACACAAAATCGCTCTCCCAATCCCACGAATCATAAGTAACGCCAACACGGCTCATGGTTTGGCGAAAACCTTCGAGGCAGAGGTCGCTGACTTCACGGACCAACTCTTTAGCTGCAGGTTGGCCGTCCTCATAGGCACGGTTAAGGCGGCTAATCTCTTCTTCGGGGTTTTGGTCTTCACTGATTTTTGTCAGCAATGCCTCGAAGAGCACGGGGTATTTCTCTTTAAGCTCAGCCGCAATAGATACCCACTCGTCTAGGTCGCGGTTAGCTTTGGCTAAGTCGTCGGCGTTCTGCAACGCGGCGGCTTTCTCTTTAGCGGCTTTTAGTCGATTAATCTCAACTAAGCAGGCGGTTACAGTGTAGATTTTGCCCACGAACAGGTCAGGTTTTTCGGTTGGTTTAGGCTCGCCCAGTTTAGCATATCCATATGCAACCACACTTGATTGTCGTCCCACATCATCGATGTAGTAGTGGCGTGAAACGGTGTTTCCTCGGCGTTGGAGCAGACGTGCCAAAGCGTCGCCTAGCATGGGGTTGCGGGCTTGCCCGATGTGAATGGGGTGAAGCGGGTTGACGCTTGTGTGTTCAACGATGATTTTTTGGGGTTCTGAGGTTTTGACGAAGCCGTAGTCTTGGTCGAGTTGTTGGATGGATTGAAGTGTTAGGGCGCTGAATTTGGGAAAGTCTACATAGAAGTTGATGTATCCTGCTCCTGCAGACTCCACTTTCTCGATGAGGTTGAAGGTTGATTTGTCTATGGCTGCCACGATGTGGTGGGCTAAATCGATTGGTTTCTGGTTAAGTTTTTTTGCTAACTCGAAACATAGCGAGGTGGCTAGTTGTCCATAGTCGATGTTGGGTGTTTTTTTTAGCGTTATTGTTGGCGGTTTGATTTCAGGCAAGGTCTTGACAATGGCGGCGGCTAATACGGTTCGGCATTCTTCTCTAAAGATCTCAAAGGGGTTCTGTGCAATCATAATTTTCTGCTCTCCAAACTTGGGCGCTAGTTAAGCTTCACTTAGGTTATATTTTAAATTGGTTGATTACACTTATGTGTCTAATGGAAGCATTCAGCGATGAAAACGAAGATAGTCTATTCAGAGAAATGTTTAGGCTATGGCACATGGCATGTCGAAGGCCCTCAACGTGTTAAAATCGCCCACGATATCTTGCAGCAAAAAGGCTACGAGTTCGTAGAGCCTCAGCCTGCAACTGAAGACCAAATTCTCTCAGTCCACGACATGGAATACATTTGGAACCTAAAGAAAGGCTTAGTTGAAGACAGTGACACACCTGCATACGACAAAATCTTTGATTACGCCCAGTTATCGGTTGGCGGTGCCTTGTTGGCAAGTCAAATCGGCGGGTTTTCGCTTATGCGGCCCCCGGGACATCACGTTGGTAGATACGGCGCTGCTTTGGGTGTTTACACCCGGGGCTTCTGCTATCTAAACAACATTGCCATTGCCGTTAAAGAGTCAAAGAAAAAAACTTTGATTTTAGACATCGACGGACACCACGGCAACGGCACCCAAGAAATCTTTCTGGGCGATGACCAAGTTACCTTTATCTCGTTGCATCAATCCCCCAACTTTCCAGGTACAGGATGTAACTCAGAAACCAACTGCATAAATTACCCTTTGCCCGCAACCGTAGGCGGCAAAGTGTACATTGAAGTTCTAAATAAGGTCTTGAAGTCGGTGGATTTAGGCAAGTTTGAGGCATTGGCGGTTTCTGCTGGCTTTGACACCCATAAGGGCGATTTGGCCACATTGAGTCTTGTGGAGCAGGATTTTTTTGAGATTGGAAAAGTAATCGGTAAACTGGGGTTGCCCACTTTCTTTGTCTTCGAAGGCGGCTACCACGGTCATAACGTCGGGACAGATATCGATATGTTTCTGAGGGGTTACGAAGAAAACCGTTAACCCCCGAAATCAAAAAGTAAAAGAAATTACTGTTGCTGTTCTTTCTCTTTTTTGGCGGCTGCCCGCTTATTGATAGCGTCAACTTTCTCTGCAATTCGTTCCGAACGTTCTTCAGCAGCAGCTAAAAGCGGCTTCCAATCTTTCTTTTTAACTATAGTAGCTAACTGTTCGGTTTGAGCTGGCAGAGTGGCTAACGCGTCGTTGAAGCGTTTGTCTGCGGCTTCGTCGGAGTCTACGATGTCGAGGGCTTCTTCGGGACATGCTTGGATGCATTTGGGGTCGCCTTCACAGAGGTTGCAGGCTATAGCTTTGCCTGTTTCAGCGTTTATGGCGATGCCACCGTGTGGACAGGCTTGAACACACCAGTCGCAGCCTTTGCATTTCTTTTCGTCGATGATAAGTAGGCTGTTGACTTCGGATTGTGAGATTGCACGTTCAGGGCAGGCTTTTACGCATCGGGCGTCGTGGCATCCTCGGCAGGTTAAGGCAAAGTTGAATACGGGTGCCATGCGGACTACTCGGATTCTGCTTCGCACTGGGTTCCAGCCGTCGCTTTCGGCTTTCTCGCTGGTGCAAGCGTACTCGCAGATTCCACATCCGATACATTTACTTGGGTCCACTGCGACGAATTTTCTAGGTAGTGTTTTAGCGGACATTGATGTACCAACACTTTTTTGGTGATAAAGTATCACTGTGCATCATGTGCTTTTATGCGTTACCCAAGAAAACCAATTTTTTTATGTTAAACCCCATCCAAGCGGCTTTGCAAATGATGCTTTTAGCTGCAACCTGTAACAAAAAGTCATTGCTTTGCTATGCCCGCCAAAGCCTTGCATGGTTCAACTGTTTTGTTGGTGGCTTTTTTTTCTTTGTGTGGGTGTGGTGGTTTGCGGGGCACCACAAGAATGCAAGTGAATGCAGTTGTTTTTGGGTTTGCTTTGTTTTCCTGCGTCTTTATGGTGTGGCGAATGCGTTTCTCTCCACACACCCAACATAACTCTCCATGTTGAAGCCCAAATTGTGTGGGTGTGAAGCAACATACCAACCGTTTTATTCACGATAAGGGGTTATGACTGCATGCAATGTGATTTTCGAGTAAACCTTAAAAGCGCTAGCAGCAACCGATAACTTAGGAGCAGTAGAATGAAGCGTCTGATTCTTAATGCATTATCGCCTTCTCCAGAGGGTCAACCCTCATCTGAACAACCCATGCCCAAAAGAGGTGGCCGAAAAAAAATCTACATCCTTTTAGCCGCCATTTCAATAGTCGTAATCACCGTCGCAGCAGTCTTCTTTGTTCCCCAAATTAGCGCCAACATCATCTATTTAGGAGTGCATTACACGCAAGGAGAAAAACTAACCTACGAAATGACAACCTCAGTATCATCGAGCAGTAACAGCACATCCGTCAATTTGAGCCAGAACAGCATCCTAACCGTGGAAGTAGTCAGCATCGAAGATGACACCTACACTTTAAATTACACGCTGACCTCTAGCGCCGCTGGCCCGTCAGTTACGGCATCCAAAATTATTGAGGTCAAAGAAAGCCAAATGGTAACAACTCTTGCTCTATTGCCTGTTGTATTGCAGATAGAAGCGGCAGGAAATACCGAGAGCCCCTTAATGACGGCAGTCTTTGATCAGTCAACCGCTAAAGTTGGAGATACATGGACGATTCCGGTAACTAATTCAGGGCGTTCCACAGGCGATAACCTTACCGTGACATTCAAAGCAATTCAGGACCTCTCAGTGCCAGCTGGAAATTACCATGTTTTCCGTATCGATTATTCCACCTAGGCTGAACAGAGTCAAAACTTATTGGACATGAAGGTGGAACTATCGGGTGAATCATATTTAGAAACGGGCAGTTGTAAGCAGATTCAGAGTGATCTTTCGGTGACATTGTATATGTCTACGCCGTTGGCAAAAGGCGTCAACTATAGCTTGTCCTTAACGATCGCAACTAGCCTGATCAGTGACGTTAATGCTTAGGGGTGAACGATTTCTCCCCTGTTTTCCTTTTGCGTAAAGCCTAAATAACTGTAAACATCATATTGTTTACAGGTGTTGTCATGTCCACAGGCTGCAACGTTTCCTCACCACTGAGCCAAAGCCAAAAAACCATCTGGGCACTCCTAGGCAAAGGCCTAACCGTAACCACCATCGCAGAAAAACTCAAAACCACCCGTCAATACGTCAACCAAACCCGTCTAACCGCCCAAACCAAACTCGCCACCACCCTACTCGAAGTCGCACAAGTAAACGACATCCAAGTAACCAAACTCGTACCCCAACAAGCAATACTACTAGGATATCACCCTGGGCTCAAGCGAAAAGCCATCGTCACCTACACCACCAACCATGGCCTAAAAGTCTGGTACTGGCACGACAACCCCGAAGAAATAACCGACACCACCTTCCTCAACCAAACACGTCAGTACCTAATCGACATAGCAAAAGAAAGAGGTATAACCATCGACGGTTCCGAAAACATTCACCCAGCCAAACTGGCTCACATGATTTTCAAAAAGCTGCTTCCTGAGGTGGAAGCATGAATCTGTCGGATATTGAGGAACAAGCCCGCGGTTGGATTCCCCAAACCCCCAAACCCTCCAAAAAGAAGCAAAAGCGCATGTATGCTTCAGTGGCGGTTCTACTTTCCTCTGTGGTGTTGGCTTCTGTTTTCTCTTCGGCGTTCTTTGTGCAGTTGTCGGCGCCTTCAACGGCGGCGATACTACCAGCATACGTGCATATGAGCACAAGCAGTCCCTTCTCAACATACGTAGAGTTCCAAGGCATCCTTGACACCTCGG
>JBNIDO010000006.1:0-62075 GCA_050108095.1 Bathyarchaeia archaeon | reverse complement strand
GATCTTGTTCTTTATGCCGTCTAAGCCAGCGGCAAGCAACACTGCGAACTGTAGGTAGGGGTTGCCTGCGCCGTCTGGGCAACGGATTTCCATTCTAGCAGCATTCTTTCTTCCGCCGAAGTTTGGTACACGGATAAGTGGGCTGCGGTTTTTATGTGCCCATGCAAGGTAGACTGGTGCTTCGTAGCCGGGGACGAGGCGTTTGTAACTGTTTGGCCAGCTGTTTAGGACCGCTGCCATTTTGCGTCCGTGGGCTAATTGTCCGCCGATGTAGTTACGTGCGAGGTCGGATAGGTAGCCTTTGTTAGCGTCTTCAGCGTAGAATAGGTTTTGAGTCATTTCTGTGTTCCAGAGGCTTTGGTGAGTGTGCATGCCGCTACCGTTGATGCCTTGGAATGGTTTAGGCATATAAGTAGTAACGTATCCATTGCGTGCCGCGACAACTTTACCGCACATCTTCATGGTGATTGCGCGGTCGGCTGTTTCGAGGGCTTCGCCGTATTTGAAGTCGATTTCGTTTTGTCCCAACGCGACTTCGTGGTGGCTGATTTCGATTTCTATGCCGAAAGCCTCTGCGAAATCGGCGATTTCCCGTCTGAGGTCGTCGGTGACGTCGCCTGGGTGAGCATCGAAGTATCCTGCCAAGTCAATTGGGGTTGGCAAGCCGCCGGTTTCGCTTTCTTTGACTATGAAGAATTCAAGTTCAGGTGCACAGATAAATGTGTAGCCGGCTTTTGCAGCTTTCTCGGTGGCTCTTTCTAGAATGTATCTTGGGTCGCCCTCAAAGCGTTTGTTTTGGGGTGTAAAGACGTCGCAGATCAGTCGGGCGGAGGATTTCTCTTTTGGTCTCCAAGGCAATACTGCAAAAGTCGTGGGGTCTGGGTAGAGAACCATGTCTGATTCTTCTATGGGGCGATAACCGGTGATGGATGATCCGTCAAAGGATTGACCGTTTTCAAATATGCTTTCTATGTTTTTGGCGCTTACGGCTAAGTTTTTGAGGAAGCCGTTTATGTCAGTGAATTGTAGTCTGACAAATTTTATGTCTTGTTCTTGGACTTTTTGAACAACTTTTGTTACTTGTTCTTTCCATGCCGCGTTTTTAAAATTCTTCATTTTTACAATACTCCTTGTGTACTGTTAGGCTTGCTCTCCATATGTTATGGAATTCACATTAAACGTAAACATATATAAATTTATCGCTCAAATAGCATCGATAAATGTCCAATTACTCCCTGAATAATTGAAATAATGTGGTACCTACAGTAGCCATTATGCGTCGTAAAAAAATAACCAGAAACAACCCTAAACTAGTCAAACAGCCAAAAAAACACCGTTACCGTTCCCTACGCAAGAAATCTCCCACATCCGACACATTCAGCACTGCAATTTCATCCAAAGCCTCCTTGACGCGCAGGTTTCCAACAATTCTGCCAAAACCTAAACATTCGCCGAATTCATTTAAAACCAGTACATGCGTATTTTTCTTGCCTGAACCAAAAACACGCAAAACACTTTTCGCAAAGATCGGCCTACCGCAGATAAAGAGCCACGCCGCTTTACTATCTACGATGATTCTGGCGGCATCTTTTTTAGCAATCATTGATAGCAAGGTGAAGCTTGGGAAAAACTTGCCTTCCTTAGCTTTACCTAAAAAGATTCCTGCATAAAAAAAGTCACTATGAACCAGCAGAGGCTTTAAGGCTGCGTTAAGGAGGTAGAAGCGCCCGTTTTTTTCCACGGTTAATTCTGGGTTTAGGGTGATGTCGACACCGAACTGAGCCGCAAAGCTGGTTATTGCTTTTGCCTTCATCGCGTTTTGCTCCGTTTCAGTTTGCAAACAAAGAAGCCCTGCGTTTCACCAGGCCAGATACGTTTACATCGTGCTACAGAGGAATCCAAATGTTTTCCAAAGATGTCTGTTAAACCACTGTTTCCATAGCAGTCGATTTCTTGAATTTCCACGTTAAGGTGCCCTACTGCCCAGTCCATGTTCAATTCATCTTCTTCAGGTTCAAGCGAACAAGTAGAGTAAACGAGTTCTCCTTGTGCGCTGAGGCACTCTACAGCTTTGGTTAGGATTTCTTTTTGTAGGGCTGCGTTGCGTTCGATGTCTTTTAGGGTGCGGTTCTTAAACCAGTACCTGTCTGATGCGTAGTTGCCTGAGCAGGGCGCATCAACCAGCACCCGGTCATATTTTAGCCCCAATGTGGGTGCCTGCCTTGCATCAAGCAGATAAACCACTGTGTTAGCTACATGGCAACGCTCTAAATGATTACCAAGAGCCGCTAACCGCCGCTTATCAACATCCAACGCCACAATCCCGCCCGTATTTTCCATGGCATCCGCTAACTGCACGGTTTTCCCCCCGGGGGCTGCTGCACAGTCAAGCACTCTTTTGCCTCGCAGATGCGAAAAAAGCGACACCGGGATTTGAGCGGCTGCCTCCTGAATCGAGTAAAAACCAAGGAGATACTCAGCGCTTGCGCCTGCAGACACTTTTGAGTCCACAACCCAGTAGCCCGACTGCAAGAAAGGAATCTTTTCTAGATGCACCCCCAAACCTGCGAGGCGTTCGATTAGGTTTTTGCCTTTTGCGTTGGAGCGGTTTATGCGGATGGATTGCCGCAACTGTACCTCTTGGAGTTGCCAGCCTAGTTGTTGGTAGCGGTCCTCGAAGAATTCTTTTCCCGACATCAACTCAGAAACTGTGTGCGGGGGATAAAAGCTTTTCAAGCGTCTGGCGGGGTATCTAAAAGCTTTTAGGGACAACAGCCAATCATACTGTGAGCTGAAATGTCTAAAATTGTCAGAGTAGGCGTAACTTTCCCCCCTGACCTCCTAAGAGACTTCGACGAGATCACACAGAAAATGGGGTATGAAAGCCGCAGCAAAGCCATCCAAGACGCCGTCCGCCTCTACGTTTCAGAGCGCAAGTGGCTCCAAGAAGAGGGCACCAGCCAAACAGGCGTAATCTTGATGGTTTACGACCATGAAGTGAGGGGGCTGGAACGTGACTTGACCGACCACCAGCACCACCACCAAGGACTCATCACTTCAGTGATGCATATTCACCTAAACGAAACCGACTGCCTCGAAGTCATCGCTGTGAAAGGCAAGGGTTCGGAAATCAGGGCGCTGAGCAATGAGTTGGCGACGCGTAGAGGCGTTAAAATACTCAAATCAATGATCGTTAACGTATAGAGGATTTTACTTCGAACATGCGTTCCAGTGCGGCGCGAGCTTTTTTCGCCGTTGCCTCTGGAACCACGATCACATGTTTTTCCTCTTTAAGTGATTCGTAGAGTTTGTCGAGTGTTGTGAGTTTCATGTTTGGGCAGATTGCGCAGGCATAGGCTACGTAGAATTTTTTGGATGGATTTTCTTTCTCTAACCGGTGCAGAATGCCTTCTTCGGTTGCCACTATGAACTCTTTTGCCTCTGATTCTTTGGCGTACTTGCAGATTTTAGAGGTGCTGCCGATGCAGTCGGCGACTTGCCGCATTTCTCTGCTGCACTCAGGATGCACAAGAACAACGGCTTTGGGATGCTGCATCTTTAGGACTTCTACGTCTTCAGGCTGGAACAGGATGTGTGTTGGGCAGAAACCGGTAGCTGGAATTGGAACAACATTTTTGCCTGTTTTTTCAGCTACGTACTGGGCTAGGTTGCTATCGGGTCCAAAGAGCACTGTGTCTTCTTTTAGGGATTTCACGACTTCGACTGCGTTGGCGCTTGTGCAGCATACATCCGCTTCTGCTTTGCAGGCAGCTAAGGTGTTAACGTAGAGCACCACAGGTGCTTTGGGATACTTGGCTTTGGCACGTTTAATCTCATCCACTGTTAGCATCTGCGCCATGGGACACCGCGCGCTGGTACTGGGCAACAGAACCTTTTTGGTTGGGTTGAGGATTGCCGCGGATTCCGCCATGAAGTCAACGGCGCAGAAGACGATGAGTTTGGCGTCTTTTTCAGCCATGGCTTTTCGGCTAAGCTCTATGCTGTCGCCTACGTAGTCGGCTATGTCTTGGATTTCGGGGCGCTGGTAATTGTGCGCTAAAATGATGGCTTGTTTTTCTTTTTTGAGTTTTTGGATTTGCTGCGTTAAATCCATAGTTTCGCCTAGCCAATTGTGAAGTGAAAAGTAAGGGAACCCCAATATAATATATCCTTTTACCTTCTGGGCCGGGGCTTTGACCTTAAAAACGCATAAAACCTTGATTCAAAGTACAGACTAATACATAAGCGTACAAAGTGTCTTGTGGTGGCTTATTTTCTTTTGGTTGAGTTGAGTCGCTGGAAGATAGTATAGGATAAGTAGGATAGAATGAGGACTGTTGATGCTATAAAACCGATGAGAGACATTGCAAACAATAATTTGAGTATGCCCGGCGGTTCTAAAGCAGTGGGAGGGATACTGTCAGAGCGATAACTCTGAAGGATTGAATTAACCATAAGTATCGACATCAGAAACAACATCATTACAGTTAATAATAATGCCAATCGCTTCCAGATTTTCATCTTCGTCGGTCTCCCACTATTTGCATGTTAATGGTGGAGAAAGCAAACAGCAAGCATGGACTCAACACTGAATAATGGAAACCTCCATTAATTCCACAACCTAAACCTGAATTGCCTCAAGCAACCCTCCAGCTTTAATGGCATGCAAGCGAATATAAGTTTAATCAAAAAAGTTAGTGGTGGGGCAGATCGGATTTGAACCGACGACCATCGGGTATCTACAGCTCCAGAACTTCGTCATTCTCCAATGGGAGTCAGCATACCCGTTCTGAGTTGCTTCTGGAGCCCGACGTAATACCTGGCTATACTACTACCCCACACCACTACAAGTTTCTATTAATTTAACAGACCCATATTTATAGATAGAGCAGGGAATGGGGTACAAAGGCGTTTTTGGCGCCCTTCGCTTGATAGCTGTTGGATTAAAAGTCGTATAACAGAATGGGATTAAAGTCTTTACATCTCGGCAGATTTGGACAAAGTATATAATTCCAGTTGCTCACCTGCATGTTCACGCTGGTAATAAATGGAGCCTCCTAAACTAAAGTTTACCTGGAAAACGGTGCTTTTTCCACTGCTAGGTTTAGTAGGTTTTTTCCTCTACATCTACCTCTTCAACGTTGACATACTGGGTATCCTATCTACCGCTGCAACCGCCAACCCCTACGTTTACTCTGTAGCCATCGTTTTTGGACTGCTTGAAGTCCTTTTCTTCACCGTTTCTTGGCGTGAACTAACCAATTTCTTAGCCATAAAAATCGGGCTCTTACGCGCTTACCTCTATGTCTGGTATGGATTATACGTTGACACCCTTGTCCCAGCGCAATCCATCGGCGGAGAAGTAACCCGAACCTACCTCGTAACGCGCGACAAATGCGGTTCTTTTGGGAAAACCGTGGCTTCCCTCTACATGCACCGCATTTTAGGCATGGCTATGAACGTTGTCGCCTTAATCGTCGGCATAGTGTTCCTCTATTTTAGTGCACAAGTAGCGCCCCTAGTTTTCAATTTAATCATCGCTGTTGCAGTTACGATCACGGCAATTGTGGCGTTCATGTTTGTGTTATCGTTCAAGCCGCAGTGGACCATAAAAGTGATTGATTGGACAATCAAATTTGCGTGCAAAATAACTTTTGGCAGGTGGAAGCTTGATAAACTCAAAGCTGAAGCTATCGAAATCACCGCTCACTTCCACGACGCCATGAAAGAATTCCGCAACAACCCCAAACCCGTCGCCAAATCACTCTTCTACCTAACCATAACATGGATTTTTAGTTTAAGCATCCCTTACTTGGTGTTCGTTTCGCTGGGACACCCTGTGCCATGGAGTCTTATTTTGATTACTTACTCGATTGTTTTGGCGGTTAAAGCTATACCGATTGGGATACCTTTTGAGGTTGGGTTACCAGAGGCAGTCATGACCACGCTCTACTACGCTATGGGAGTCGACGCTGCATTGAGCGCTACCGCAACCATACTCATCAGGATAATAACCTTGTGGATGCGGTTCTTCATCGGGTTTGGATCTCAGCAGTATTTGGAGTTAAAACCCTCGTTTGCCTCGACTGCCGATACGGAAAAAACTAAAAACAAACCCAGACAACTACAGTTTAGTCCTAAATTATGGAAGTCAAACTCGAAACCGCCAACATTAAACTCCTTGATACACTCTACAGGATTGAGGAGCAATGCTTTAGCGAAGAAGCCTTCACAAGGCGACAAATAGCGTATTTGTTAACGGACTACAACACAATCGCCCTTGTTGCTAAGGTCAACACTGATGTGGCGGGGTTCATAATTGCGCAAATCGAAACAGACGACACTGAGTTTGGGCATATAATCACCATAAACGTTGCCACCAGTTACCGACGCAAAAGCATAGGCTCAAAACTGCTCCAGGAAGTTGAGAGTTTGATGCGGCAGCGGGGAATAAGGGAGTGCCGATTAGAAGTTCGCGAAGACAACAGCGCCGCCATAAAACTCTACCATAAATTTGGCTACCAAACGCAGGGTAAACTGGAACGGTACTATGGCAAAAAACATGGCTTATACCTAACCAAAGCGCTACAGTAAACAAAGCCTCAGCGCCCACATTCATCATTCGAACAAACGTTTAAATCAATAGATGCGGTGTATTTTGGTAGTGGGGGAAGATGGGAGAAACCCGTGGAAGAAAATCAAACGAGCAAACCCTTGTCCACACTATAGTTGTTCTTATGCGTAACACCACTTGGCGATGTGGAAAACTCGAGAAATCCATTGTCAAACACCTCTATAAGCGCCATGAAAGCTTTGGCAAACCCGGCGTATCGGTTAAGGAAATAATGTTGAACCTCAACATTACCGGTGAAAAGAAAGACGAATGCCTCGATGCACTGCGTAGACTCGAAAAAAGAAACATTGTTAAAATCACGCTCCAAGCAGCAGCTGTCCCTCTCTAACCTTTCTATTTTTTGTAGCTTAGCCCCCGAAAAAGCTAATTTTATATTCTAAGTTGTAGTGAAAAACCGCCTATACACAACAACAACCAGCAGACACAGCAGCCAACAGCATTCCAGCTGCCACGCCGCCTTCTCGTTGCAGGCGGGTTGTGGCGAATTCTACAAGCAGAACAGACAAACCCAAATAGACCCAACGAGTAGACCTAAAAACCTCAACCAACGCACCTATCAAACAGCAGGAACGAGGATATGCTCGCTCGCCATCTAACAACATTTCCTGTCATTTATGTATTCAATATCTTGCGCCTTGTAGCTATTACTCAAAAATAGAGAAAGAGTTTACTTAAGGAGCTCTGTGTCGCTGGGTGCGGGTTTGATTAGGCCGTGTTTCATCAGTAGTTCGGTTGATTGCCGTGCGTTTTTGATTATTGCGGTGGCGCGTTCGTAGAGTTCTTGGCGACTTGGCTTGACGCGTGCTACGCCCTGCTCGATGGATTTGAGTGCGCATGCTACTGCTTCTCGGGGGAACACTTCCCATTCATCCATCCGCGGCAGCAGGTCTTTCTCTGACATGCCCCGCTCTTCTGCGTAGTTAGCAAGTTCGGTGGCGGCTGCTATGCACATGTCGTCGGTTATGGTTTTCGCCTTCACGTCTAGGACGCCTCTGAAGATTGCTGGGAATCCGAGGCTGTTGTTGACTTGGTTGGGGAAGTCGCTGCGTCCAGTCGCAACCACTTTGGCGCCGGCTTCCTCTGCTTCCCAGGGCCAAATCTCCGGAATCGGGTTGGCGCAGGCGAACACGATGGCGTCGTCAGCCATGCTTTTGACCCATTCCTTTTTGATGGTGCCTGGTCCGGGTTTGGAGGCGGCTACGACTGCGTCGACTCCACGGAAGGCTTCGGCGATGTCGCCTCTTCTGCCTTCGCCGTTGGTTTTCTGTGTAACATCGTATTTCCAAGGGTCTTCTGCTTCATTGATGTCGGGTCTGCCCTTGTATATGACGCCTTTAGTGTCGGCGAGGATTATGTTGCCGGGTTTAACTCCCCAGTTCATAAGCACATAGGCGGTTCGGATGTTGGCTGCGCCTGACCCCACCAGTGTAATGAGGCTTTCTTTGGGGTTTTTGCCCACCAACTTAAAAGCGTTCATCAACCCTGCCAAGATGACGGTGGCGGTTCCCTGCTGGTCGTCATGCCAAACCGGAATCTGCATTTCCGAGCGCGCCTTCTCAAGCACATGGAAACATTTGGGTTTCTCGATGTCTTCTAGGTTGATGCCGCCAAACGTTGGTTCGAGCGCTTTGCAGATTTTAACGATTTCCTCTGGGTCTTTGGTGCGCAGGCAAATCGGGAAAGCGTCGACTCCGCCTAAATACTTGAAGATGAGCGCTTTGCCCTCCATAACTGGCATGGCTGCTTCGGGTCCAATGTCGCCTAAGCCTAAAACGCGGGTGCCATCTGTGACGACTGCAACGTAGTTCCAGCGGTTGGTTAATTCGAAGGATTTGTCGGTTGAGGCTTGGATTTCTCTGCATGCCGCTGCAACGCCGGGAGTATACCATATGGCGAAGTCGTCTACGCTTCGGATTGCGCATTTGGGGATTACCTGCATTTTTCCCTCGTAGAATCTGTGCATGGGCGGCGAGAGCTCTGCGGGTTTTTTGGCTTTTGCCAGCAACTCGTCCACTGTGGGCTTATTTTTTTCCTCTGAAACCAAAGCAGCATTTCTCCACTTCACCGCATAGGTGCAAAGGGTTTTTAAGGGTTTCCAAGAAGCGTACAGAATTTTAAGGTCAAGAAAAGAAAGCGATTGATAGGTTTCCTTGCCGTTATGCCCTTGTTTTTATTAGGGTGGTTTTGAGCGGTTTTGTCGCTCTTTGTGTGGGGTATGGTGTTTTGCGATGCGCCACAAGACTGCAGGTGGGGGTGGTTGTGTTTTAGAGTTGCATTGCGTTTCGGCGCCTGTTTCGGTGTGGCAAGCTTGTTTTCTCCACACGCCATACATGCCTCCATGCACAAGCCACGCCATGTGGGTGTGAAGCAACATGCCAAACCCATAAACCTGCAGAACAGTCAACACCCCCTTTAATGGCAAATTTTAAGAAACATAGCCCTCTATAACTTCACTGAACCCCCAATGCTAACCACCACGGCAAAACGCTACATGCTCCCCTTCTCAACCCAACAACTCAGAGAACCCGAGGCAGAAGCAGCAGCAGTCTTCGCGTTTGCCGAAACACAGCGCAGCAAAGGCGGCGGCTTATTCACAAGGCAACCGCAAGAAACCCTCGTCTTCATCGCCAAACTGGGCTATCCCCTGTGGCTTATTCCCCGTAACAACACCGCCTTAATCTTTGACGGCTTAGGCGGCTCAAACCACAACGTGCCCTATGCCGAGGGACCTCCTGCCGCCGCTTTTCTGGAGCGATTAGAAGCCAACGAACGTCCCCGGGAAAAATACGTTGCTTTCTTATCTGACCATGGCAGCTATTTCCAGCAGCCCCCGAAAATGAAGACGTTTCCATTGAATGGGTTGTTGGGCGACGCTGACTTTAAGAGTGAATTTAAGTTTTACCGAAAAGAAGCCGTGGAACTTCTATCCTCTGAGGCGATGCTGCTGCCCCAGCTTGAAGAACCAGCGATAACCGCACGGCTTGTTGAATTGGATAAGTTGCAAGCCAATCTACAAGCCGACCAAGAAAAGTTAGTCGAGTGCCTACGTTTCGTCAAGAAAACTACTGGGCAATACTTAACGGAAATTGATTTTGAAGCAGCCGCAGCCACGGAAGAAATCAATGCAAAAATAAAAGCTCAAGAAGAAATCGTCAAGCCTCAAATAGCGAAACTCAACAAGGAGTACCACAAAAAAATCAAAGACATAACCGCAAGCTTCGATGATGAAATTGAAAGCCTCAGAAAACTCAGAGCTAAAACAGAGAAATATATCCGTACAACGGAAGCCAAAATCCGAGAGTATGAGCGGGAGGCTAAGGTGCAAGGTAAAAAAGGGTATGCAATCTATGAGAAACGCTGGAAAGAAAAAATGAAAATTGCCCAAAAAGAGTTGTCGGGACTAAAAAAAGAACTGAAAAAAATCGATGACAGCATAAAAAAGGTTAGTAAGCAGAAAGGCGAAGGCGTCGCCCAGCTTAATTTTGAGTGGGACGCTGAAGTCAAGTTGCTCCGTCAACCCCTGCTTGAGCTTGAGTTTGCGCGTGACCAGAAGGTGGCTGCGTTCAAAGCAGAAAGCAACAGGCTGCTGTTGATTGAGAGACCCTTAGTCAACAGTGTGAACCAGAGCATCGAACTCGAAGAAAGCATTACGGAGGGATTTAGCCAGCTCGGAATAATCGACCCTCAACTGAAAAGTCCCCTCTTGGTTTATGTGCCCTTCTACGCGGTCTGCTATGAGGAGGGTTTATCTAGACGCTGCCTCTACATTGCCCCCTCAACAGTTAACTCGGCAGATTTATCCACAAAGTTGAAGGGCGCGTTGGGTCTATCAAGAACTGGGAATTTGCTCTCTGCGCGGTTTAGAACAATCGCTGACCTCATAGACAAAATCGAGTCGCTCGCAAACCAAAACAGCGCTTTACTGAGTCAAATTTGGACCTTAGGGGAAAAAAACAATCTTCTAAAAAACAACAGTTTCCGCGCAGATGCAGAAAGCGGCTTGGTGTATCTGAAGCATCTTGATTGGTTGTCTGAGCGGGAAACCGCCGATTTAATTGACAGATTAAGGCTTAGCGGTTAGTTGCCTCAAAAAACTTATTCTACTTCCCCCACAGTTACTAATGCGCTATGCGCGTGGTTTATGGCAGACAAGTATTGTGGTCATTATGGCGGATAGTAACAGGTACATCTTGCGGGTTACCGACCTAGGAGTCAGACTGCAAAACCAGACTTTACTGGAGCACATAAGCTTCAACGCCAAAAAAGGCGCCACACTGGCGATTCTAGGCCCCAACGGCGCAGGAAAAACCGTGCTTTTCCGTACCTTGCTGAACCGTGTTCCCCATACAGGCACAATCGATTGGACAGAGAAAGTAAAAATCGGCTACGTCCCCCAATACGTCACAGTTTCTGATGTTCCCATGTCGGTTAGAGAGTTCCTCTCGATCGGTAGCGGTAGAAAAACAGACGTTGAGGGGCTGTTGAGGCTTGTTAAGCTGCAAGACAAAGGGGTAACAGACAAACGTTTAGGGGTGCTCTCGGGCGGTCAACTAAGGCGGGTTTTGATTGCTTGGGCACTAAAAGAAGACCCAAACGTGTTGTTTCTCGACGAACCCACCACTGGCGTAGACATGGACAGCGAAGAACCCATCTACCTCATGCTTAACGAAATCAAAAAAACCAACCAGATGACCATTTTCCTCATAACCCACGACATCCACATCATCCAAGAATACGCCGACGACCTGCTAGCAATCAACAAATGCGTAACCTTCTGTGGCTCCGCACAGGAAATAGCTAAGCCAGAAACGCAACGAATAATTTATGGTGAACCCGTTTGCGTTGAAACCATAAGAGGCGGAACCTAGTGATAGACGCAAGCAGTCTAACCTTGGCGGTTTTTGTGGGAGTAGCCGCGGGGTATCTGGGGTCGCTGATGGTCTTAGAAAAAATGGCGCTTGTAGGAGATGCACTCTCACACGTTGCTTTGCCCGGATTAGCCATCGGTATCTTGCTGAATTTTTTCCCCGTTCTTGGTGCTTTTGCATTTCTGTTTGCATCCGCCATACTTATTTGGCATTTGCAGAGGGTTACAAAAATCTCTTATGAAGCCCTCGTTGGGGCAATGTTTACTCTCGCCTTAGCGATAGGCATTCTGCTTTTCGGAAATAACTTGGAAGCCCTTGAAGAAGCGTTCTTCGGCGACATCTCCACAGTTTCCTGGGAGATCGCAGTAATAGCTACGTTCGTCTGTATTGGGGCAGTGGTTGCAACCAAAGTAATCTATGACAAACTTGTGTTGTCAATGATTTCTGAAGACCTCGCTATTGCCAAAGGCATAAAAGTTGCTAGAATAAATCTGCTCTACCTTTTCTTGGTCTCAGTCATCGTTGCCATTAGCATACAAGTTGTCGGGACGCTGCTAGTTGGTTTTCTTGTAATTGTTCCGGCTATAGCAGCCAAAAACCTCAGCACTCGCATGAGGGGCTACTCGATGCTTAGCGCCGTCTTTGGCGCGGTGTCAGGCTTTGTCGGTGTGCTTCTATGGCAACTCTTCCTCGGACCCAATTCTAGTTTGCCCTTCCCCGGCCCGATGGTGGTATTCGTCGGCATCTTCATCTTCGCAGCAACAGTAATAATTAACTGGAGACTAAAAATAACTTCATAGAGGCAAAAATATTGAAAAAATACACCGGTAAAACCTCAACTGCAATCATACCCTACCCCGACAACAAAATCCTACTCATAAAACGCAACACCCGCCCCTTCGTTGGGTACTGGGCGCTACCAGGCGGAAGAATGGACCCCGGCGAAACCATCGAACAAACTGTTGTCCGCGAAGTCAAAGAGGAAACAGGGCTCCAATCTGAGATTGTGCGGGTGGTGGGCGAATACGTTGAACGGGGCATAAAAGACGACATAGAATACGAGTACTACCCCACATGTTTTGTAGTTAAAGCTGTCGGCGGCGAACTCAAAAAACAAGACAGTGAAATCCAAGAAATGGAACTCTTTAGCATAGATGATTTGCCATTGCCGTTGGCGTTTGAACATGAAAAAATGATAAAAGATTACGTTCACACCCAAAAAAGGCGTGAACGCAACTTAGGGGTTTAATGGCTTATCTGGTGTTTTTTGCCTGTGGAGGCGGCGGGACGGGTATCACGCTGGCTTTTGAGAGGTTTTCTTGCTCGTTGAGTATCAGCGAGATTGCTTTGCCTTCGGGCACGATGATTTTAGTGTTGTTCTGAAGAGCCGTAGTTATGGTGTCGAGTTGCTTGAATGTGATGGCGCTTTCTTTGAAGTAAGTGGTTAAGGCTTCGTTGCGCAACTTAGTTGCTTCTGCGTCGCCTTCCGCGATAGCGATGGTTGCAGTCTTCTGCCCTTCAGCCTGCAAGATAGCGGCTTGCTTCATGCCTTCTGCTCGCTGGATAGCCGCGTTCTTCTCGCCGCTTGCCAGGGTGGCTTGTGCGATGGCGGTTTTCTCGGCTGCTTGGCGTTCGTTGTCGGCTTTAAGGACCGATTCCATGCTGCTCATTAATCCTCGGGGTGGTTCGAGGTCCTTGATTTCTGCTCTGACGATTTCTATGCCCCAGTCTTTGGTTTGTTCGTCGAGGGCTTCTTTGAGTTTGGCGTTGATGATTGGACGGGAAGTGTTGGCGACCGTCATGTCCATGCCGCCGATGATGTCACGGAGCACAGTCCGTGCAAGCGTGTCGATTTGGGATTCGTAGTTGTTAACGAAGTACTGCGAGGCTTTGACGGATACTTCGTCGGTCTTTACTTTGTAGAAGACCACGGCGTCTACGCCCATGAAGACTTTGTCTCGGGTGATGACGTCTTGTCGCTGTACGGGTGTCATGCGTTCGGTGATGTTGACTCTTATGATGCGGTCTATGATTGGGAAGAGGAAGGTTACGCCTCCTTCGACGAATCGGTGGTATTTGCCGAGTCGTTCGATTAGGCCTTTTTCGGTTGGTCTAACTATGCGTATGGTGGAGATGAACAAGTACACCAGTACGGCTAGGGGGATTATTATTGCCAATACTACTAAGAGGTCTACCATGTTTTTGCTCTCCTGATTTGTTATCCTCTTTTCGCATTGTGTGTATAGGGGAAGATAAGCTTTGCTATTACAACAACATAAATCTATGTATGGAATTGAATATTTATATACATACTGATGTGGGGTATTATGGCACAATTGGGTGCAAATACAACCTAAAGGTTCAAAAAACAAAAAGAAAGCGCAATCCAAGACCCAAAAACACTGGTCAAAAAGCTCACAATCAGATCAATGATGCCACTCTACATTCTCACGTATAACTTTTGCCGGCACACCGCCAGCTAAACAACGTTCAGGGATGCTGCGGGTCACTACGGAGCCTGCGGCAATCACGCTACCGTCACCCAACCTGACACCTTTCATTATCATAACATGGCGCCCAATGAAAACATGGCTACCAATCTCAATTGGCGCCGCCATAACTGCCCCTTCCCGTACAATCGGATGAAAATCCGAATCAATAATTTCACTGCCCCAGCCAATACCTGAGTTATCGCCAATTTTTATGCCCTTCGCAGCGACGAGTGTTGTGTTGGAGTTTATCATCAGATTGTTACCCAGTTCGATCGAGGCGTTTTTACCTACCAGCACGGTTACGCCCCTTCCGGTATGTGTGGCACCGTTGATAATAAGACGACTATTCTCCTCCATGGTTAACGTGCAGGGATTGGCTGAGGGAAAAAATATTGGTGATTCTATGCCCAGTGCAAGATAACCATTGTTTACAATTTTTGCAGTTTTAGCTACTGATAGATTTGTTTTTCCATCGATCAGCAATTTCCTGTTCCTAAACTGTCCAGTTGCAGTTTGAGCTCGAAGAGTCTTATAGAAAGTCCGCAGACCTATCTTGCTTTTACAAAAATAGCCTAAATTTGCCAATGTTTTCACTCCAAAAAACCGATAAATCATCGGTTACCTAACCGCTTGCTCGTATAATCTTACCTTTTCTTTGTTTATAAGTTTTAGCACATTGGTTCAACGGTTCCACCAACCCAGAACAAAACATTAGCAACACCAGGTTGGTACTACGCACTACATCCCTGGCTACTGAGTCCTCCCAAAAAAATTGTTAGATATTCAGTGATGTATCCGCCAAGGGCATATTGACCCCAATCGTTAGGGCAAAAAACCAAGACCAAGTTACAGTGCCATCACACGCACATATCCTTAAGTCCCCAAATTCGGTAAACCCAACACAGGTCTCTTAAAGTTTTCTAGCAGACGCTTTCAGCACTTTTTTGAGGTGAACATATGGCTAACAGTAAAAAGAAAGCTGGATTGCTTAGCTCAATTGTTTTTCCTTTAGCGTTAGCTCAGTTTGTATGCAGTTACGCCGCCTCCAACATGAACGTGGCAATCACTGACATAGCCCAAGACTTAGGAACAACCGTAACCGGCGTCCAAGCCGCAATTTCGTTCTTCACCATGACCATGGCTGCACTGATGATTCCCGGCAGCAAACTCACTGATATTTCGGGGAGAAAAAAAATATTCATCATCGGTCTCATCGTTTACGCTGTCGGCGCATTAGTCGGTGCCTTAGCCCCCGTTTTAGGTGTATTAATCGTTGGCTACTCTATACTGGAAGGGCTAGGAACTGCATTGCTGATTCCGCCAGTCTACATTTTGGTTACAGTTTCCTATTCAGGGATGGATAGAGCCAAAAACTTTGGCATTGTCAGCGCCGCCGGAGGAATCGGTGCGGCGGCAGGACCCTTGATTGGGGGGATAATAACATCTTCGATTAGTTGGCGGGCATCCTTTATTCTTCAAGTCCTAATCGTCATAGCAATCATTATACTGGGCTTGCGAATCGTTGAACCCCAAAAAGAGAAAGCCAAACACCATTTCGACTTTGGCAGTGCCATTCTCTCAGGTTTGGGTTTGGTCTTAATTGTTGTGGGGCTTCAGACAACTTCAACATACGGCTGGCTCACGGCAACTCAAAACCTATCGTTAGGCAGCACAGTGATTATACCTCAGGGTAGCATTTCACCGTTCATAATTCTAACTGCTATTGGCCTCCTCTTAAATGTAGCATTCTACTATTCCATCCGCCATAAAGAACGCGTTGGAAAAGAACCGCTCCTTCACACTCGCATACTCCATAACCGAACCTCAAACTTTGGGCTTGTCACGCAAAATGTTCAATGGCTTGTTTTGCAGGGCACTTTCTTTGTTGTTTCTGTCTTCTTCCAGACGGTGCGGGGCTTCAACGCTATCGAAACAGGCTTGATTTTAACTGCTTCAACCGTGGGCATACTTTTCACTTCAGGCATTGCAGGAAAACTCGCCAAACTACGCTCACAAAGACTAAACATCAGAGGCGGATTTGCCATAACCATCATAGGCATTCTACTGCTACTCATACTTGGGGGTGCACAATCTCCGATTGCATATGCGTTACCCGGGTTATTTTTGATCGGTGCTGGAATCGGAATCATGTTGACTTCCTCGGTGACCGTAGTCCAATCAGCTTTTCCAGACAAGGATCAAGGGGAAATCTCTGGGCTTTCCCGAAGCGTTTCAAATCTGGGTTCGTCTTTAGGGGTGTCAATCGTTGGTTCAGTTTTAGTGTCATCGCTTATGCCTCAAAATGAACCGTTTGCATTAGCCCTTATTGTGATGGCGGTTATTGCAATGATTGGAATGGTTGCAGCGATACTGATTCCTAAAACTCCAAAACAACCTAATCAAGAATAGACAAAACGTATCCAGCTTAATGGATAAACACATCTTTATTGCGAGAAAGGAGTTATCGGTAATGCTTCGGAAGTTCAAAAACTACATAATTAGCTATTTATGCTACCAGCGAGAACGTTGAAAAAAAGAAAAGAGAGGGTTAACTTCTCTGTTTAGTAGTTTCTGAAATTCCAGCAAGGAAAAAGCTTTGGTGGTGGGTATGGATGACAGTTTGTTGTTCCAGTAACATAGTAGGGCCGCATCATTTCGTTGTCTTCATGGTCCAATATGTGGCAGTGCCAGACATATCCTGGTCCGTAGGTTGGGTCGAAGGAATATAAGTTAACGCCTGGTTTAGGTGCGCATGGTCCGCTGACAGGTGCATCTTGAGGTGCCCATCGTATGCGTATGACAGTCACATAGCCTGGTGGTGTCTGTATTGTGTCTTTCCAACCTTTCTCGTTAGCGGCTGGATACTCCGGTGGACCTGTAAGGTATGGCTGTACTGAAAGAGTCTGCGGAACCACATCGTTATCCACTGGAACTTCACCATTGAGTGCTATCCAATCCATCTCATACTGCATAGCATCGAAAGGTATACGGTAAACTACCTGGAACTGCGTTAGGTGGGTATGTATCGGGTGCGTATCCATGGTTGGGTTAACAAGCCACCAGTCTTCAGTCGACCCCACTTTTGGAGTCTCAGTGACAACACCCATCCATCGTTGTCCATTAAGGAAAACGCCTAAGGGTTCATCGATTGAACTCATTTCTTCAAAGTAGGGTAGTGTTCTGCTTGGACTGTCTGCTTTTAGCGTTGGGAATATTCCTTTCAAAGTCGGCTCAAGGATAGCGGGGAGGTTTCTTGCTTTGAAACCGCATTTGCTGCCTACGGTGAATTGCATGATCTGTGCAGTGTTTTCATCAACTGCGCCACCGCTTGGGAATGGTGCATTGGCATCGTTGGTCATTATTACTTTTGTTCCTGGTGCAAGCTTTGAGAAGTCAACAAGTATGCCTGCTCGTTCGCCGGGTGCAATCAGTAATGAATCCATTGTTACTGCTGATTGTTCATAGCCGCCGTCAGTCTGTATTTGGGTGAAGGGAACGGTTTGTCCTGTTCCGACTATTGTTAGGCTTATGTTGTAAAATCTTGCGTTTGAGCCGTCTAGCAGTCTAAAGAAGTATTGACCTCGGTCAACGTTGAGGTTTGGCCATACTTTGCCATTTACCATTATGCTGTTTCCGAAGAATTCAGGTACCCAATAAGGGTGAACATCTGGGTTGTTGCCTTCGCTTGGGAACCACATTGAGCCATCAGTGTTAAAGGAGCGGTCTTGTATGGCTAAGGGGATGTCGTATTTACCTGACGGTAACTTGTAAGCAATGGGGTCGCATGGGTCACGGACCAGCCAAAAACCTGCCAGACCAGACATGACATTGAGTCGGGTAACGCCTAATGCGTGGTCATGGTACCATATAGTGGCGGGTTGTTGCTCGTTTGGATAGTAGTAGACTGCAGAGTTTGCTGAGGTTGGCTTTGTGGTGGCATAGTCCATGCCGTGTTTGCCGTCTGCGGTGAACCATTGTTCGGGTCCACCATCGGAGTCTGACCTTACGACTGCTCCGTGGACATGGGTAACTAATGGAACCGGCGACTGCGCATCCCAACCGTTGGGATTAGTTAAGACACTGTCCACTTGAATCGGTGTTCCATTGTATCCTGGGGGATAAGGCGGTGCAAGACCCATTCCTGCCTGCATTATTGCTTCCATCATTGGTATGTTGTTGGGGTTTGCCCAGTGTAGCGTGGGGTCAACGGCGAACATCTCAGGTGTGGTTATTTTGTTTATCCAAGTGACCTGTACTGGAAGACCGCGAAAAGTATCGAATGTTGCTCCGGGAGAATTGCGGAAGTATCCGAGGAATTTGCCTGTTACCGCGTCTTTGGCGATGCCTCCGTAACCCCATACGGTGGTTTGTGGGAAACCAGTGGGGTTTCCATTTGCGTCGGTTGTTGGCAGAATTTGTTCGGTGAATTGGGTCATGTCAACTTTGTATTGTTGTACCCATTGGCGGGTTTTGCAGTCATAGGAATAGGTTGGCACATAGACAGGTGGTATTACTAGCTGGTTGACGAATTTAGGTATTAGCGAGGGATCGAGTGTTGGTTGGTCGACTATTTGTGCGTTTGCAGTGTTTGGATTTAAGATAGCGAACATAGAGAGTAGCATTGAAGCTACTAAAACTATTGCGAATATATTTTTTAAGCCCATTTTAACTGCCTCAAAAAAATGAGCGGATTACACATCTAACTTATTCAAAAACTAGTTAAAAGTGACTAAATCTGCTCAATTGTACATTCTACTTAGCCCTATTAATCAGTTTGTTGTAGCTTGATAACAACTACGCTTAACTGACTTTCATACGACCAACTTGTGAGCATATTGGCTTTTGGAGACAGGCATTTGCTGCCTAATATGGGGAGGAAAGTAGCTATCGCTAATATGCAGGGACGGAACCACTAAAATAAAGAAGGTGCCTAACTTTTTGGAGCTAAGATAGAAGATTTTGTTGAGGGCTTGTGGGTTTTATCCTAGTATTCGAAAACTGAGTAAGAATTCATAACGGATTTATATAATCAATACGCTAAGTCATGAAAGTTTGAATGGATTAAATCGAAGAACAGGGAAAATATTATGAAAGCTCAAGAATTAAACGAAAAATTATTAGCACTTCAAAAACAAAATGACACCATCACCAAGGAAAATGAACAACTAAAAATTGAGAATCATAAAAAAGAACAACACACCGAATTCCTAAACAGCGTTCCTTCCCCTGTAATGGCAATAGACGAAGGTTTCAGTGTAACATACATGAACGAAACAGGAGCAACACTTCTAGGCGAAACCCCCGAATCAGTGATTGGAAAGAAATGCTACAGCTTATTCAAAACTGCCGACTGCCAAACAGAAAAGTGCGCTTGCGCGGCAGCGATGAAAAAGAGGAAAGAGACGATGTCGACAACAGTCGCTCATCCCGCAAACATGGTGATTCCCATCCAATACGTAGGTCGCCCCCTTCTCGATGGTGACGGCAAAGTAATCGGTGCTTTGGAAGTAGTAACAGACATTACTCAGATAAAAGACATCATAGCTAAGGCAACGGCTACTTCTAAAAACGTCATGGCAATTGCAGACCAGGTACACTCTCAAACCTTAAAGATGGAGGATATGGGTAAGCAGACAGCTCAAGTGGCTGATCAAATATCAATCGGTATGTCCCAAGTTAGTACTGCTTCTCAGCAAGTATCTACTGGAGCACAAAAACTAGCTGAGCTAGCACAAAAAACTGCGCAACAAACTGAGCGTCTAAATAAAATAATGATGGAAGCAGGAGCTATTGCTCAGCAAACCTCAAAAATAACTGAGGAAGCAGCAAAAAAAGCTTTGGACGCAAATGAAAAAGGCCAAAAAGGCATCGATGCAATAAACAGTATTCGCAATGACATCACGAAAGTCGCTGAAGCCGTCAACAGCATGGTCAGCTCTATCGATAAGGTTGGCACACTCGCGGGTTCTGTTGAAGATATCGCTAGCCAAACTAATATGTTGGCTTTAAACGCTGCCATTGAAGCGGCGCGCGCTGGGGAAGCGGGAAGAGGCTTTGCAGTGGTTGCAGATGCCGTTAAGGGCTTAGCGGGGCAATCAAAAGAAGCGGCTGGAGGGGCAATTGCTCTTGTGAAGGGCATCAAAGATTCTGGGTCCCAAACCAGTAGCATAACAGTAGCCTCCAAAAAAGGAGCTGAAGAAAGTTCTGTAGTTGTTCAGGGCGCAATCAAAGAAACCGAAGGCATCTCAAAAATAATGGATAAGACCAATTCAGAAGTTCAACAACTGACAAAAAACGTGGAGCAAGGGCTTCAAGCGATCAGCGAAGTAGTGAAAGCTATAGAGGAAGTCTCAAGCATTGCTGAGGAAAGCTCCTCTGCCTCAGAAGAAACCAGTTCAGCCATAGAAGAACAGACTGCAGCATCACAACAGTTAGCTGAAATAGCCAAAAACGTTCAATCCGTGGCTTCAGAAGTTGCCAGGGAAACGGAGAAAACCAAAAAAGAAGCCGAACTCTTGATACAGCAACTGGCAAACAACTAGCTTTTTGCAACTTTTTTATTTTTTTGTTTAATGGTTCTAAAAAGGAGCGGGCCCGTGGGATTAGCTCCCAAATGGGGCCAGGCCTATTTTACTCCAGCAAAACAATATCTTTAGGGGCAGGTTTGTAAATTTACACTTAAGCGATTTTTGGTCGTTATATACCTCTGTCATTTTCATCTATGTATCCAGAGGTAACCACAAATGTTTATCTGTCTTCGAAATTTCCTTTATACGGTGTATTGTTTTTGTCTTTGAATGAATATAGACCCGGGACTCGTTTTTCTGGTGTTATTGGCCGTACTGTTGATCAGTCTAGTCCTGCTTGGCCGATGCCTCTTAGAGCAAAACAAGGCGCTCCAAACGTTCTCTTCATTATTCTAGATGATACGGGTTTTGGTCAGCTTGGATGCTATGGAAGCCCAATATCAACACCAAACATCGATAGTCTAGCCGCAAACGGGTTGCTCTATACTAATATGCAGACAACGGCCCTGTGTTCACCCACGCGTTCCTGTATTCTAACAGGCCGCAACCATCACTCAAACGGCATGGCAGCAATCACCGAAATATCCACAGGCTACCCCGGATACAACGGTTATATTCCCTTTGAGAACGGTTTCCTCTCTGAGATTTTGCAACAAAAAGGCTACAGCACCTACGCTGTAGGTAAATGGCACCTAACTCCCGCCAACGAGGTATCAGGAGCAGGTCCCTACGACCGCTGGCCCCTTGCACGTGGATTCGAACGATACTACGGCTTTCTAGGCGGCGACACCAACCAGTATTACCCAGATTTAACCTCTGACAACCACAGTGTAAGACCCCAAAAAACCCCCGAGGAAGGGTACCACCTAACTGAAGACTTAGTAGACGTAGCCATATCGTTCATCGCCGATGCCAAGCAGGTGGCTCCAAACAAGCCTTTCTTTATGTATTTCTGCACGGGGGCAATGCATGCGCCTCATCATGTTCCTAAAGAGTGGGCAGACAAATACAAAGGACAATTTGACGACGGATGGGATTCATACAGAGAAAAGGTTTTCAAGAAGCAAAAAGAGCTTGGCATAATGCCGCAAAGCGCTGAATTATCTCGCCATGACCCTGATGTGAAACCATGGAGTGAATGTTCAGCGGAGGAGAAAAAGGTCTATTCACGCATGATGGAGGTTTTCGCAGGTTTCCTATCACACACAGACGCCCACATAGGACGCCTACTCGATTTCCTAAAAACCATCGGCGAATTCAACAATACACTAATCATGGTCCTCTCGGATAACGGTGCTAGCGCTGAAGGCGGACCAGAAGGCTCCATTAACGAAAACCTCTTCTTCAACAATGTTCCCGAAACGCTCGAAGATAACATTAAAATGCTCGACAAAATAGGCGGACCTGAAACATTCAACCATTATCCATGGGGTTGGACATGGGCTGGCAATACACCTTTTCGCCGCTGGAAACGAGAAACCTATCGCGGAGGCATAAGTGACCCCTTCATTGTGCATTGGCCAGGCGGAATTAGGGCCAAAGGTGAGATTCGAACGCAATATGCACATGCAATAGACATGATGCCCACAATACTTGAAGCATTAAATATAGAGCCGCCTTTGATGATTCGGGGTGTTGCGCAGTCTCCGATTCAGGGTGTGAGTTTTGCACATACATTTAATGGTGCAAATGTGTCCTCTAAGCATCATACGCAGTATTTTGAGATGCTTGGTCATCGATCTATTTATCATGAGGGCTGGCGGGCGGTTTGTCCGTGGCCAGGGCCGTCTTTTTCAGAGGCAGGAAAACCATTCGGTATGCCTATTTCATCTGAAGAGCTAACGCAGTTAGATGCAAAAAATTGGGAACTCTACAATGTGGCAGAAGATATGGCTGAAAACAAAAATGTAGCGGCTGAAAATCGCCCTCGACTAATTGAGATGATTGCTCAATGGTATGTTGAAGCAGGCAAATACAATGTTTTGCCGATAGATGGTCGCGGTACACAACGTTTTGCTGATCAACGACCACAGATATCCTCTGAGCGCACAAGTTACACTTACTATCAGGATACCCAACCGATTCCCGCGGATGTAGCCGTCAAAGTACTCAATAGATCACACGCCATCACTGCAGACGTAGAAACGAAAGATGACACTGATGGATTGCTAGTGTCTCATGGAGCAAGCGAAGGAGGCTATGCCTTATACATAAAAGACGGAAAACTTCACTATGCTCATAACTATTTAGCCAAAGAGGTCTACCACATTGTCTCTCAAAAGAGGGTATCCTCTGGTCGCCATAAATTACGGTATTTATTTGAAGTCACAGGTAAGCCAAACATTGCATCTGGAAAAGGGACACCAGGAAAGGGAAAACTATTCATCGACAATGAACTAGTCGGCGAAGGCGATATACCTGTAACTATTCCAATTGTGATAGGTATAAGCGGAAGATTTTCCGTTGGAGAAGCTCCAAGTTCACCCGTAACTCCAGATTACCACGGAGCGTTCAAATTCAAAGGAAAAATCTATAACATAACAATAGATGTAGGTGGAGAACAAGTCGAGGATATCGAGGCAAAAATGCGTAATATACTGGCAAGACAATAAGGAGCTGTAAACTAACGACATCTGTAATCTCGAATTATTAAACCTAATAAAGCAATCGCTACAAAAAGAATTGATATTGCAACTATGAACTTGACACTGCCTCATCAGCATCAGAGTCAATCAATTGACTTTTATCAGCTATTGTCCGGTACAATATCCGTAAAAATATCTTTAAAAGTTGCCTTTGTAAATTCTGTTTCATTAATTATTTCTGTTTCTCGTTTTCGAATAATTTTCTGGATCTTCCGCGTCTTTCTAAGTTTATTGTACGATGAAAAACTCATATAGATTCCAAAAATCGTCAGAACACTTAATAAAACGTAAAATGCCACTTCAAAAAGAGCAGTTTCTGGAAAATAGGTAAAAACATATGTTAACGTTGCTGCTGCCGAGGGTGCAATAACTGAAAGAGACAAACCTGTACGTAACTGCGAGAGCTGCGTTCTCTCAATAGCCAAATAATTCCTCTCTGCAGCTAACAAGGTGCGAATAAGTGCCAAACGTGTATTATCATCCAAAAATTTTCACCTATTCTCTCAGTATGAACGTATTTTCTTTTTGTACTGGGTAAAGTGGGTGAGCTAATTTAGGGACGTTTACTCTGAAGCTTTAGGTGTAGCAACATATTTTGTCATATATCGGCTGATCAGAAAGCCCGCTATTGAAGCTATGGTTATTGTGGGAATCAAGTTGACCTGGGACATCAATGAAACAAGGAGAATTACCGAAATAGGCAAGGGAAATAAGGCGCTAGTAACTGCAGCCATAGCAGCGGTGACTGCGACTCCCTGCGGAATGAATGGTAACAACAGGGTTATGGCTAAACCCATTGTGCCACCCATAAAGAGATAGGGGAAAATTGGTCCTCCTTTGAAAACAGTGTTAAAAGATATGGCGGTAACAATGGATTTACCCACCAGCAGTAGCAACAGAAAGCCGAAGCTGTACACACCCGCTTGAGCCAGAATTTCAATTATTTGGTTTTGACCGGAGTATAGTAACAAAGGAACAAAGGAGACAATCAAGCCTACACTTAAGCCTCCGATTAAACCTCGTTTGATTGGGCTGCTTTTAAGCCTGTAAAATATGTGCTTCTGCAGTTTAGCAAAAAGCCACTTGTAATAAACGCCAAAGAATCCCCCGATTACGCCTATTAAAAGCGCCCAAAGAAGATCGATGAATAAGGGAGAGGAATACACTGGAAAAACCAGTATGCCCGATATAGTGAAATTAAACAGGTGATTATAAACCAAGAAACCTACAGTGGCAGAAACTAGTCCTGGAACAAGCAATTCAACGTAGGGGATACCTTGGATGAACAGATATTCCATTGCTATAAAGGCACCGATAAGTGGGCTTCCAAAAAAAGAGCCAAAAGAGCCAGCTACTCCGCAGTAAGTTATAAAAATCAAAGCTCTCGGAGTAACTTTTAGCTTTTCTGCAAGCAGGGTAGCCATGCCACCGTTTAAATCTGCCAAGCCCCCTTCGGGACCTACCGAAGCTCCGGTCCATAATGAAACAATACATTGAATTACTGTGCTTGGTATATGGCGATAATTTAGGCGTCCTTTGCCCTCAGCGAACTCCTTTTGAGTTGAGCCTAACTCCATATGTTCTCCAGTAATTTTGATAATCAACGCCATAACTAAACCGCCAATGGTCAGAAGAATAAGAGGCCAAAACATGGAGAACACTGACTCTTCAAATGCAGCCTCAAAAAATGATTCACCCCACGTAGCTATAAACAGGAAGATAATCGTAAGAATACTAGTTATAACGCCGAGAATGGCAGCTATAAATACGATCTTTAAAAGATGGGTTGGTGACGAAAAGATTGAATCATCGGCCCTTGCCATAATCAAACCCTAAAAAGTTAAGTAATTCTGACTATTCCTTACTGATAAGATTTTGTTATTGTAATCATACAATCACTTCTCTCCTATAGCCGCTAACAAGAATTCATTTGCCTCAAAAGGCCTTCTCCTTAAACGCCCAAACAGAGGCATACTTGACATAAATGTTAAAAATTCACTAGTTATAGTTGTTTCAGAAGAGAAACCCGCCCTTTTGCGGTGCTTGTTAAACCCTTTTCTATTGTAGGCATGGCAATGAGGTTTTCTTGGCTTGGGATTAGAAGTTGGCTTTCTAGATCAAAGTATCTACTAGTTACTATAGCGATAATGGGCTTCTTGATTATTATTCCCTATACTTTCACACATTCTTTGGGTCGAATTGCAATAGGGTTTTGGCTAGCTCTTGTCTTAATCAGCATCAGCTTCTCTGTCTACCGCATAAAAATCGGTGGAAAAATAGCCTTGGTGTTCATAATTGCAACTCTTGTCTCAATTACTCTAAATGTAACCCAACAATCACAAACACTGGAACTAATTAATAGAATATTAACTTCAATCACCTTAGCGTTTGTAACTACAATCATCTTTGCAGATTTAACAACAACAAACGCTAGTAAGCATTTCAGCTCCGACTATATTTGGGGTGGCATCGCTACATACCTGCTAATAGGATTAACGTTTGGTTCAATCCTGCACTTAATAGAAATAGTTACCCCTGGCTCTTTTTCTGCCACAACACCAACGGACTCTTTGCAGTTCCCAATTTTTGTATATTTTAGCTTCTATGTATTAACCACAATCGGCGGCGTTTTAACGCCCATTACACTGCAAGCCCAATCGCTAGTCATGATAGAGCCCATAATAGGCACGTTATACGTAGCCATTTTGATCGCACGTTTAGTGAACGTTGTCGAGGCAAAAAAACAAGATGCACACAAAAAAGAACCAAAAGATACACCAAATTTTTAATTATTGTGTCCTGACTACAACAAAAGATTAAGTAATAATTTCTCGTTTAAAAAATTGGATTTTTTATTATTTTTATGGTGGCGCAAATGAGTCAAAAGAAACCTAATATTCTTGTTATGTGGGGCGATGACATCGGTTGGTGGAACATTAGCTATAACAGCCGAGGTCAAATGGGTTACCGAACACCCAACATTGACCGCATAGCAAACGAAGGTATCGCTTTTACCGACTATTATGGTCAACAAAGCTGTACTGCAGGTCGCGCTGCGTTCATTACGGGTCAAAACCCTGTAAGAACAGGTTTAACGAAAGTAGGAATGCCTGGCGCTGACTTGGGACTACAACCCGAAGATCCAACAATCGCTGAGTTGCTAAAACCGTCGGGCTATGTTACAGGGCAGTTTGGTAAAAACCATTTAGGTGATAAAGATGAATTTTTGCCCACAAATCATGGTTTTGATGAGTTTTTTGGAAATCTCTACCATCTAAATGCAGAAGAAGAACCCGAAGACCCTGATTACCCCAAAGACCCCAAGTTTAGAAAGCAGTATGGTCCTCGTGGAGTCATCCACAGCTACGCAGGTGGTGAAATCGAGGACACTGGTCCTCTGACTAAGAAGCGAATGGAGACAATAGATGATGAGGTAACCGAGCGTACGTTGAGATTTATTGAAGATGCCAAGAACTCGGGAAAGCCTTTCTTTGTTTGGTATAACACTACGGCTATGCATTTTAGGACTCATCCTGCAGCTAAGCATTTGGGAAAGAGCGGTAAGGGCGGCTTTTACAATGATGTAATGTTTGCCCATGACGAAAACATCGGTAAACTGCTTGACAAGCTCGACGAGTTGGGTATTGCTGATGACACTTTAGTGATGTATTCAACGGATAATGGTCCACACTATAACGCTTGGCCAGATGGTGGGATAACTCCCTTTAGGAGTGAGAAGAACACTAATTGGGAAGGCGCTTGGCGTGTTCCAGCTTTTGTTCGCTGGCCCAACAAATTCCCCAAAGGCGTAGTTCTTAGTGGGTTGGTTTCTCATCAAGATTGGCTTCCAACGATTTTAGCAACTGCAGGAGAGCCAAATATAAAAGAAAAACTATTGCAAGGCTACAATGCGGGCCCAAAGAAGTTCAAAGTCCACATTGACGGGTTTAACATGCTTTCTTACTTTATGGGGCAAGAAAAAGAGAGCCCACGCCAATCATTCTTCTACATTGATGATGATGGGCAACTTGTTGCGCTTCGATATAATGATTGGAAGTTGGTTTTCATGGAACAGCGAGCTAAAACTATGGCGTTATGGGCTGAGCCTTTTGTGCATCTGCGAATTCCCAAGATCTTCAATTTACGCAGAGACCCCTTTGAACGCGCCGACGAAAACTCAAATACCTACTATGATTGGCTCATTGAGCATGCCTTCTTACTTGTTCCAGCTCAATCTTTCGTTACGGAGGCGATTCAAACTTTCAAGGACTACCCACCACGTCAAAAGCCTGCCTCATTTAATTTGGATAGGGTAATGGAGCAATTGCAGGACGCTTCAGGTGCAGGTCTTCATTAGATTATCAGAAAAACGGGTTCAGCATCAGCAGAATCTCGGTAGTTAGCAATCGGCAAATGATAAAAGGAGCCAAAAAAATTCGTCCAGCTTTTCATGTCATGGCAAAGCCGACTGGGTCAAGATGTAATCTTAGCTGTGATTACTGTTTTTTCCTAAAAAAGAAGTATCTTTATCCAAACAGCGACTTCCGAATGTCTGACGAAGTAATGGAAAGTTATATTCGCCAAACCATTTTGGCCCATAAAGCGCCTGTAGTGACGATTGCTTGGCAGGGCGGAGAGCCAACCTTAATGGGCTTGGATTTTTATCGCCGTGCAATGAAAGTCATCAAAAAGTTTGTTCCACCACAAATGAGAGTTGAGAATACTTTACAAACGAATGGGGTTTTGATAGATGACGAATGGTGCCGCTTTCTGCATGACAATAATTTCTTAGTTGGCTTAAGCATCGATGGACCTAAAAATCTGCATGATGCTTATCGAAAAGACAAAACGGGCCATTCAGTTTTTGACAGAGTAGTGGAAAGCGTGCGGTTAATGCAGAAGCAAAACGTTGAATTCAACATTTTATGCACCGTAAATGCGGTAAATAGTAGGTATCCCTTAGAGGTTTACCGTTTTTTTCGTGACGAACTAAAAACGCCTTATTTGCAGTTCATTCCAATTGTCGAGAGAGAAAATGAAACTGGAAATCAGCAGGGGACACGTATCACTGAGCGGTCAGTGGATCCAAAGCAATTTGGCAAGTTTCTAACAGAAATCTTTGATGAATGGGTCCATAACGACGTTGGTGAGGTGTTTGTTCAGTTTTTTGACGGAGTCTTAGCTTCCTATGTTAGGGGTTACTCCTCCCTTTGTATTTTAAGTCCTGCATGCGGGGAAGGCGTTGCATTGGAACACAACGGCGATGTCTATTCGTGTGACCACTATGTGGAGCCCAGTTTCCTCTTAGGGAATATTTTAAAAACCCCCTTAGTAGAGCTTGTTTCAAGTAGACAGCAGCGCCTTTTCGGGGCGGCTAAGTTGAAAACGCTTCCGGCTTATTGTAGAGCTTGTGAGTTCTTGTTTACTTGTTATGGTGAATGCCCTAAAAACCGTGTTTTAAAAACTCCTCAGGGGGAAGAAGGTTTGAATTGGTTGTGTGAAGGGCTAAAAGCCTTTTTTGCCCACACAAAGAAACACATGCAGTTAATGGCATATCTATTGCTTAACAATCAACCTGCTTCAGATATAATGGAAATGTTACGTAAGCAAGAGATTTTGAATAGAAAATAATTCTTTTGCTTACCTTGGGCAGCTTACCATCAACCTCCAAGTCTCGTTTTAAAGAGAGCACACATTAGTCCATTTTTATATGTTGTTCGAGCTTTTCTTTGGGTGATAAGTCTGTGCCATCGCCAAAATCAAATCTGACCTTATTGATGCGGCCGGTAAACCAGAACGGACGCTTCGCCGAATAAGCCTTGTTAACGGAAGAACAGGCATCTACGCCTACATCAAGAGATTCAAGACTAAAACGTCCCCGAACTTGTTTTTCCACTCTACCCGCACCAACTTGCTCGCCGTTAATAAAAAGGGTAACAGAAGCCGGACCGCCAAGAGTCTTTGATTCATTAACAAACTTTACCTGTAATTCCACCTTGCCCGATGGAATGGGTTTATTCGAGGTAATCTCATAGCGTTCCATATCAAACCAATTATAGTGATAAACAAGCTTTCCATCCAATATGTATAGAGACCAACCCGCAGTGTCACCGCCTAAACAAACCAGTACGCCTTCTGCGCCTTCCCTTGGAATTTCAGCATCTACCGTAATTGTATGTGTTACATTGTGAGTCTTTGGAGCGCTACCCTCAGGTAAACGAATCATGCCTGGATACAAAGTCACTTGTTTCCGACCGTAAAAGAAACTGGGACGCAGTGTAACATCAGTCCGCTCAATGAAACGGTCATCTAATGGCAAAACATTGTTTTTGGCAGCCTCTGTCAAGAAAAGATCCTGCAGTTCCCGCATTTTTTCTGGATGTTTAGCAGCAAGGTCAACAGATTCACTGAAGTCCTCTGCGATATTGTAAAGCTCCCATTTGTCCTCAGAAAAATCTACGGAACCAAAATTTATCCAAGGCAAGCGTCCATGGCGACAGCAAGCGATCCAACCATCAAAGTAGAGAGCACGGTGACCAAACATCTCAAAATACTGGATAGTCCGTTTACTGGGTTTTGCTTCATTCTCTGAGGCAAAAGTGTAAGCCATGCTAACGCCCTCGATTGGTTTCTGAGGAACGCCATTTAACATAACAGGTTCAGCAATTCCTACTACTTCCAAAATAGTAGGTAAAATGTCGATAACATGATGAAATTGTGAACGGACTTTACCTGTGTCCTTAATTTTTTTAGGCCATGAAATAATTGTGCCATTACGAGTTCCGCCGAAATGGGATGCAATCTGCTTAGTCCACTGAAACGGGCAATCGCCTGCCCAAGCCCAACCAACCGGGTAATGAGGACATGTTCCAGGAAGACCTATCTCGTCGATGCGAGGAAGAATCTGATCTATGTTTGGTTGAAAACCATTAAGGGTCAAAAATTCGTTAATGGTGCCTGTAAGAGTCCCTTCAGCACTGGAGCCGTTATCACCGATAATGTAAATAACAAGCGTATTGTCGAGTTCGCCCATTTCGCCAAGAGCATCAACTAGACGACCTACACAATAGTCTGTATGTTCAAGAAAATCTGCATAGTTTTCGGCAAACCTAACGAAGAGTTGTTTTTCCTTTTCACTGTGATTATTCCAAGCCGGAATTTCCTTGGGGCGTTCTGTAAGTTTCGTTCCTTTAGGAATAATACCCATTTCAAGCTGGTGCTGATGAACCACTTTACGATATTCGTCCCAGCCCATGTCAAACCGTCCCTTGTTACGCCCACGCCAATCTAGAGGTGGTTGATGAGGCGCATGAGCAGAACCCGTTGAAAAATACACAAACAAAGGACGACTAGGCGCTATTGCCTTTTGTCTACGCATCCAATCGATACAATCTTCGGTTAGATCATTATTTAGGTGATATCCTTCCTCTACTGATTTAGGAATTGGAACAGCCCTGGTGCCCCGATAAAGAGGAGGATAGAACTGGTCTGATTCGCCGCCTATAAAACCGTAAAAATAATCAAATCCTCTATTTGTCGGCCAATTATCAAATGGCCCAGCCTCGCTGGTCTGGTTATCTGGAATGTTGTGGTTTTTACCCCACCAACCAGTGGCATAACCGTTTTGACCTAGAAGCTCGGCAATTGTGGCACAGCTTTTTGGAATAATGCCGTCATAACCGGGAAATCCAGTTGCCATCTCACCGATTACGCCTGTATGAGCAGAATGATGGTTTCGTCCTGTAAGCAACGCTGCCCTCGTAGGTGAGCAAAGGGCAGTGGTGTGAAATTGATTGTAGATTAAACCGTTATGGGCTAGACGCTCAGCTACTGGCATTCGGACTAAGCCGCCAAAAACACTGGGCCACCCAAATCCAATGTCATCTAAAAGGACAAGTAAAATATTTGGGGCATCTTTTGGAGCTTGTTGTGGTTTTGAAAAGTCAGCAACAGAGTCCTTGTATGTTAGTCCAACTTTCATGTTTGGATAACGGTATTCTGGTCGGGGGTAAACATTACGATCAACCCTTAGAGAGAAATCAGAACCTTTTATTGATTCAGCCATTGAAACCATCACCAAAAATTCACATATACCTCCTAAACTGGTGATATAAACAGTTGCTAGCACAGACTGTTCCGACAAGTTTTGTTTTGCACTTGATGAGGCTGGTTAGCAAAGTTGTTTTTTTAAAAAAAAAATAGTTCCAACCGCAAAGGGTGGCGGGCCCGGTGGGATTTGAACCCACGATCTCCGGCTCCGAAGGCCGACACCTTAATCCGTGCTAGGCTACGAGCCCATATCCATGCAATAGGCTGGACTACTTACATTTTAGTCTTGCGTGAGATTGATAGGAGATGGGATATTTTGCTAAATTGTTTCGCTCTTGTCAAATAGCGGTGTAATGTACTTTCTAGTTAGACAATGAGAAATTGATTCTGTTATTTTAAAACAAAAAGGGAAAGTGAAGTTGCTTCACTTTAATTTAGGGTCGTTTTCTGAGCAGTAAGATGCCGAGTACAGCGCCAACGATTATTATTACTACTGCAATAACAGCGACACCCATCCAGAGGTCAGATGTCGTTGCCACTCCTGTTTGCGTTGCTATTGTTGGTGTGGGTGTTGTAGCTGCTTCTGTTGCGTGGAATCCTGCTGAAGCGACTGACGGCCAGTAGCTGTTGGAGCCATCGAAGTTGGCGTAGACTGTGAAGTCTCCTGGGATGTCCGGTGTCCAAGTGTAGGTGTATGTTCCATAAGCATCGCTTGTGGTGCTGCCGATTTGTCGGTAGTTGCCGTTGGCGTCGAGGACATATAGGTTGATTGGGACACCAGTGACGTTGTATGGCATTGGTTGTTGCTGGTAAACGGTTTCCATGAAAGCGCTTTGGCTTTCGTCTGAGACTGCTGGAACGCCGTTGGGGTAGTTAAGCTTAACAGCGTTTTGTTCTGTGCCTGGTGAAACGTCGGTTACTCTTCCTGAAATGGTTATCGGTGTTGCTGTTGTCACGCCAACGCTTGGAGCTGACACGGTGAGTTGTGTTGGTCCTTTAGCAAAGGCGTAAACTTGGTTGTCGTATTCGTTCACTGAGATGTAGACTCCCTGTGCAATCGCGTGGGCTCTGGTGTATGTGCCGAGTTCTTTCCAGATTAAGTCGCCGTTAGTCATGTTGAGTGCTATGACTTGTGCACCGTGGAACAGTGGCGGGTCGTACTCGTGGCCTATACCATAGTAAGCTACGTTAGCGCTTTGGCATTGGGCAGCGAAAATCCACAGTGGCCATGTGCCGTATGGAGTTTCGAGGCCTGGGTCACCGAGTAAGCTTAGTGTGTTTGTAACCCACATCTGTTGTCCAGTTGTAGCGTTGAGTGCCCATATGTCTCCTCCGAAGCCGTTGATGAGTTCTATTCCGTTTGCGTACATGGATTTGAAGTTGAAGACGTCATAGGGGTTAATGTCATAGCCTTCTGGAGGTGTCAGTGTTGTCTCCCATAGTTTGCTGCCTGTGCGTAGGTCAAATGCTGCGCCTTTCCAGTCTGCGCCGCCTACACCGCCGTATATGAATAGTTTTCCATCTCCGCCGTTGGCGCCTATCCTTGTCCATGGTTTCAAGGCTGCTGTGTCTGATGTTGTAAGGTTCTTGAGCATTAGTTGACGTCCGTCGACTCCATCCATTGCTGATACTGTGAAAAAGCCTGCTTGTTCGTAGCCGGAACCAACGTTTCCGTGGACGAAACCAGATACCATGCAGACGGTGTAGCTAGTGTCGTCATAGCCACCGACGTACCATATTCCCCAGGGTAAGCCGGCGATGTCTTTGCCGTCAATTTGTGTTGCTGTAGGGACTGCGTATTGTACTCCTCGACTCCAGTCGATTACGAAGTTGCGATTTGGTTGGGGGAAACCTCCTCCTGCGAGTAATGCCGTTGTAAAGTTGAAGCAGTCTAAGTGGGCGCCAGTGTTGTTTGCAATGTAGGATTCTTCTCCTGCAACTCCTGGATAGCAGCGTTGTGAGCCTGCAGTGGTGTTAAGGTAGTAGCCTACCAAGCCTCCTTGGTCATCTAATGCAATTTGCATACCTCTGTAGCTTCCGCCTGATGAACCGTTGACGATGCTTCCGACGTATTTGCCGTCGAATGCGTCATACATGTTCCATTGTGTTGTGCCAGGTGCATTGACAAGGGTAACTCCGCCAGTGTCAGATGCAGGCAGAGTGCCTGTTGTCCATAGGAATGGGCCGACGACGCCGTATTGGTTGAGGTTCTTGTAGTAGGGCATCATACCTGTCACTAATGGGTTGGTTGTGTTTATGACGAACTTTTCCTCTCCAGTGTATAGGTCAATGGCGACAATACCTCTTTGTGCCCCTGTACTCTTCGCAAAAGTATACTGTGTAGAGTATAGTACACCGTTCATGATGACTGGGGCAAAGTTGGGACTGTACTGTCTTGTCATCCAGTAGTTGCTGCTTTCAGTTCCACCGTAGATTCCGCCTGGAATACCGCCAGCGCCCCATGGCAACGTCCAGATGACGTGGCCAGAGAGCACGTCTGATGTGTAGGGGTTGCAGACGTTGTTTTCAAAGCCGTTGTTCATACCCATACCGCCAGTATTTGCAAAGTCAAGTGGTGAAAAGCCGAGCCATGGTCCGCAGATCTTGTACCATTCCTGTACGTTTTGAGCAGTTACCGGAGTCTCCCACCAAGCATTTGGCAGAGGAGTAATCGGATAGGCGTTGCGTATAATTGGTTCTTCTTGCACTGTAAGTATTGCGGTTGGGCTGGTGCTTGGGTCGGTAATTAGGCCATTCCATCCGCCCCGTGATCCTTCTCCGCCTAAGGTTTGGCCTGGATAATACCAGTAGATTGAGTAATTGCCTATGATATCAGGGACAAACGTATAGTATGTTCCGCCAGTTGTATCGCTTTTGAAGGGTCCCAGAGTTTCTTTGTGCCCATTGGGGTCTGTAATGTAGAGTGTCATGTTTTGGACGTATTCGCTAGTTTCGAGGGGTACCGCGAGGTACATGTTAACAGTTACTGTTTGTCCGATACCGATTGGGTTTGGTGCGACGTTGATCTGCGCGTATGATGTAACGTGTGTTCCTTCAGGATAATAGACAGCTGCAGATACAATTGCAATTGATCCGAGTAAAAGAATTGTTAGAATTGATATTGCAGCGGTTTTTTTACTTTTTATGTGCATTTTCATTTCTCCTTTTTTTATAACTCAACTGTATCAAATCGTTCAGCATTTAAGCTTTTGCATAAAGCTTACATTAAGTCGTCTGAAAAGTTAAAAGCCAATCTGAAAAGTTATGTATACGAATTAGCTAAGCAAAATAACAATATGTTTATTGTAGATGATAAAAAAACTAAGAATGGAAGAAAAAGAACATCTGACTTGCAAATAAACTAAGGGAGGCTGCTTGCCGCTAAGTCCGTCATAGCCTATCGAGAGCATCACATTAAGCGGCATCTCTTAAGTGACAACGCAAACGTGCTAACCTGCTTAATCCAGCCAACGATATTTTCGGCAAATACTCAGCTGAGATGACGGGCATGAACTGATTAAACTCAACGACTAAAAATCAAAACATCAAGGGCGCGCTATAAAGATAGACTTAAAATCGAACAAAATTATGAGGCAACCGGAAAGGCTTGATGAAATAGAACAGAACCAAAATGCAGACCCTTGAGAACATTAATGACGGGCATGTGTTCTTGGCAAACGTGCACTTGCATAGGCGGTTTGCCACGATTACTCTTTACAAGTAAACCAAGAATTAGCTAATCTGCTTGTGGTTTGCTCCACAACCAGCCAGCAACCAATCGGCATTGCCGAACACAAAACACAGCCGCCTGCCCAGTCCCTAAGAAGTTGTTGTGTAAGGGCGACGCCCTCCTTCTTCTTAAACTAGAAAAAACCGCTGTCATGGCAACCTTGGAGTCATCTTCCGTTATTCTTATAAACCCACGCTAGTATTTACTTCTGTCACCTCAAAAATGGGGGCCGGTAGCTCAGCACGGCTGGAGCGTTCGACTGATAATCGAAAGGTCGGCAGTTCAAATCCGCCTCGGCCCACCATTTCCGCTTACATCTCGTCTTTTGCATTTAAAACCGTAAAGCTATTAGCGATCATGGAGCATGAGAACAACCGATTCAACATGAATAGAAAGCTCCTGGCGGTGATTCTTGTTGCCGTTGTTTTGATTGTGGCAACAGTTTTAGTCGTTTCTTTCATAAACACGCCTTCGGAGCCCTCTGAGCCATCACCATTATTCGCTGTCACGGGTAAACAGCAGCAAACCAACGCCACATCGGGGGATTACCAAGTTACCAGTTGGAACTTTACCTTCAACTATAACGGTGCAAAAACACTGCAAAACGTCAACCTGTACCTAAACAACGGGGACATGCCTTTCAAAACTGTGCCGTCAGTAACTGAAGGCTGGACATACCAGTACATCTGGACGCCGGGTGACATCGGTGCAAACGCTATGATAACTGTTTCATGGCAGGGTGGAACCGAACAGTATGAGTTTCAGCCGCAGCACATTTAACGGATTAGTTTATTTCTGTTTTTTTGGTTTCTTTTTCGGCGACTTAAATTTAATATCAAACTCTATACTGCCCTCGCCCGCATTGAAAACCAGCTTTTCCTCCTCTTGCAGAGATGCCTTCTCAGGTTCGACCGTTTCATTTACTGTTTTAACCACCGCCTCTTTGGTCACTTCTTCAATCTTTTCGCCAACTCTCTGCAGGGGCTCAACAATTTTTTGGACAGGCGCGGGCAGATGCAGCTTTGCATGGGTGCCTACGGTTGTGGCGTAAACTTTTGACAGTTCAGCGCCGAAAAGCACCATTTGATTGAGCACAAAAATCCACACCAAAATAATCAAAAGCGACCCTGCCGCGCCTGCGACGGTGGTTACAGTGAAGGTTTGAACGTAGGCTCCGAATATGTAGTTGGTTAGGGTAAACGCGATGCCGGTAACTATTGCGGCTAAGGCTATGTCTCGCCAGTGCACTTTGGCTTGGGGAATCATCTTGTAGATAATCGCTAAGAGGAAGGTAACCACTGCAAAAGATAGCATTATCTGGGCAATAGTCAAGCCGATGAATGTTAAGAATTCGTTGATTGAATACTGAGCTATGGCGTTGTAGAGGATTCCAGCGATGTTTGTCCAGACAATCACAATTAACCCCAAAGAGGACACGATGGCAAACGGCACAAGCTTCTGTTTGACGCGCACCCAAAGCGGCTGTCCCTTGGGCAAGGTGACTTCCCAGATGCAATCCATAGCGTCACGGAGAACTGAAAAAGCGCCGATTGCCCCGCCGAGAGAGAAACCGACAACAACGACAGCGGTCCAAGCCGACGTAAAAGGCGACCCCGTACTAACGATTAATTGGCTAAACAACTCCGCCACCGCGGGTCCAACCACCGCAGTTATTTGCTGTACCAGAATTTGAGTAGCTTGCTCTTGACCTAAAAAAACAGCGAAGAGATTAGTCACAAGCAAAAGCAGGGTAGGCAGTGGGAGAATTATGAAGAAGGTCAGGGCGGCAGCTCGAATCGTGGCGTTGTCTTCTAGCCAATCGGTAAAGGCAGTTCTGAATATTCGGTAGAGTTCCTGTTTATTCATATACGATCAGGGGTAGAGTTCGGTTGCTTGGGCGGAGTTCAAGGTCTGAGTCTTTAAGCGCCGTATATGGCTTTGTGGGAGTAAACGAGCAATCACAGCAGTATTACGGCACATAGTTTTTTAAACCAAGCGCTAACATACTATTTTGAGGTTCTGGTTTGAGTAAAGAAGACGAAATGTTAGCTGAGTTAAAAAAAATCCGTGAAGCCGTAGAGAAAGCACCCCCGGCTGCGCCGCCGCAGGGGTTATGGAATGAATTCAAAGACTTCCTGTCAAAATATAAGATTCTTGGATTAGCTGTTGCGTTTGTCTTAGGCTTGTATCTTGGCACGCTTGTTCAGGCACTGGTCAGCAGCTTTATAATGCCGCTGATTGGTCTAGCGATTCCGGGCATGGATAACCTTGCAACCTACACTGTAACGTTAGGTAATCAGGACTTTACGGTCGGAGCGTTTTTTGCGGCGCTGATTACGTTCCTGATTGTCGCGTTCATAGTGTTCTTGGTGGTTAAAGTCGCCAAGAAATGGAAAATAGAGTAAGGACCTAAGAAGCAGGTTCTCCTCTTCCCTTTCTTTTAAGCTCCGTTTGTAGGCTGGTATATGCAGTAGGGCTCTTCAGCTAAGACACTTTGATTTACCGATAACGCTCTGGCCCGGCAACCCCCACATACAACCCTATACTCGCAAGCACCACATTTGCCAGTGAGTAAATCATGATTGCGCAACTCAACAAACAAAACAGACGCCTGATAGATTTCTCTAAAGCCCTGTTTTCTGATGCTACCTGCGGCTAGAGGCAAAAAACCGCAGCTGAAAACATCGCCTACATGGGAAACGAAGCAGAAACCATTCCCAGCCATGCAGCCTCTTCCAGCGGTTGGATTGCCCGCAGGCGTATGTGGTGCAGCACCTTCTTTTTTGTGCTGGGCTATTATGCGGGTGTATAGAGGGGCGCAGGTTACTTTGATGGGAATCGGCGAGGACTGGCTCATTTCGTAGACTGCCTGTAGAGTCGCCTCGTATTGGCTGGGAGAGATTTCCATCTCAACTTTGCCTCGCCCTGTCGGCACCAACATAAAAACATCCCACTCTCTTGCGCCCAACGCCACAGCCAACGCTGACATCTGGGGCAAATCCTCCAAGTTATGTTTAGTAACCGTTGTATTGATTCTAAAAGGCAAATCCCCCGCTTTAGCATAAGCGATGTTTTGCATGGCTAAATCAAACGCACCCACCACCTGCCTAAACGAATCGTGGATTTCCGCTTTTGAGCCGTCGAGGCTGATTGAGATCATTTTTACGCCTGAAGCCTTCATCTTCTCGATAACTTGCGGGGTGATGTCGCTTCCACTGGGAGACATAACCACCCTAATGCCCAACTTGGTTGCGTAGGCGGCTACTTCAAAGATGTCTTTTCGCTGGAGCGGGTCGCCGCCACTTATGATTAGGACGGGTTTACAGAATTCGGCGATTTGATCCATGAGGTTGAGGGCTTCTTGGGTGGTGAGTTGGTTGGGGTCGGCTTGTTTTTGTGCTTGAGCGCGGCAGTGACGACAGGCGTAGTTACAGGCTCGGGTGGATTCCCATGCGACAACACGGGGTGCCAGTTGATTATGATGCGCTGTTGCCGTAGGGACCATTTTAAGCGCCTACTTCCTGCTCTGTCAAGTAACATGCAGGGTCAGTCGCCCAAATGTCGCCATACACTGCTTCGGCGCGTAGCCGGAGGTTACCGTTGCAAACTTCTAAAAAGCGGCATCCTTGGCATTTGCCTTTGAGGTGTGCTCTGCGGTTTCTAAGAGCAGTCAACAGAGGTTCATTGTCTGTCCAAATCTCGCTGAATTTGCGTTGCCTGATGTTGCCTATGGTGTAGTGACGCCAGAACTGGTCTGGATGTACGTTTCCTTGGGGGTCGATGCATCCGATGCCTGTGCCGGAGCTGTTGCCCCGGTTGAGTTTGAGGAGTTCAAGTGCGCTTTGGGCTTTGCTGGGGCTTTTTCGTTTTAGTTTTAGGAAGAGGTAGGCGGCGTCGGCGTGGTTGTCGACGGTTAAGATTTCGGTGCTGCGATGGATTTTTTCTGCTCTGGCCAAAATATAATCCATAAATGCCCTTGTTTGGCTGTGAGTTAAGTCGTCGTTGACGATTGAGGAGCCCCGCCCGGCATAGGCTAAGTGATAAAAGCATACCCGAGGAATCTTTTCTGCCTCGATTAACTCAAAAATTTGAGGTAAATCAGCCACATTGTATTTTGTTACGGTAAAACGCAGTCCAGGCTTTACCCCTGCCTTCTTGCAATTTCGAATACCCTCAATTGCCGCTTGATACGCGTTGGTGCCGCCGCGGAACTTGTTGTTGGTTTCCTCTGCGCCGTCTAAACTTACACCGACATAGGAGAAACCTGCCGCCTTCAGCTTCTGTGCCACCTTTGTAGTGATTAGGGTGCCGTTTGTTGAGAGTACCGCTCGAATGCCCTTTCCTGTGGCTAACGTAGCTAATTCAAACAGGTCTTCTCTTAGGATGGGTTCGCCTCCGGAAAACAGCAGAACGGGCACGCTGAACTCTCCGAGGTCTTTGATGAGTGTTTTGGCTTCGGCGGTGGTTAATTCGTTTTTGTAAGATTTGTTTTCAGCGTTGGCATAGCAGTGGATGCAGCGAAGGTTGCAGCGTTGTGTGCTGTTCCAGACGACGACTGGTTTTTGGTGGGTGGTGGTGCTGTAGCGGAGGTTGTCCATTGAACCAGCGGTGCCGCACCATAGTTTGGTTATGTTTAACATTTTGTTATCTCCTTGCCTAGGGGGTTTTTGAGGTTTCGTTTGCTGTAGATGATGAGGTATTCGGTTAGGCTGGTTATGCTTGAGAGGAGCTTTACCAATTCCTCCACAGTACCACGGTCTGCGCCGTGGATTACGGTGTAAATATTGTAGTCCCACAGCCCCGTCACCGTTTCGCGTTCATAACAGTGGGAGATGTCGTTGAAGCCAGCAAAGTATGCACCGACTTCCTGTACCCGGCTCTGCGGAACCTTCCAAGCAACCAACGCATTAGCACAATAACCTATGCTGCTGGGTCTGAGGGAAACACCGAACCTTCGAATTACGCCGCTTTCCTGCAGCTTTTTTAGGCGTTCGATAACCTCCTGGGTTGGGATGCCTATTTTCGAGGCGATTTCATCGAATGGCTGGGCGGTTAGGAGCAGCCCTTTCTCTGCTTCAAAGACGAGTTTACGGTCTACAGCATCCATAACGTAGCCTCAGGTTAGGCAAGTTTGAATCGGACGTTTATTTTAAAACAGTTTTTAGTGGGTAGGCTCAGCAGGTTCTTTAGGGGTACAGCGGCCTTTTGAGCTATTTCGTTTAGGGTTGCTTCTAACTCGGTTTGGTTGGCGGCTTTGAGTGTGAACCATACGTTGTATTCGTTGTCTCGCTCATAGTTGTGTGAGACGCTGCTGTATTGGTTGATGACCTCTGCGACCGCTTCAACCCGCTCTTGAGGCACCTTCAACGCGACTAAGGTGGCCGAGGGCATGCCCGCTTTGGACCGGTTTAGGATGGCGCCGATTTTTTGGGTTACGCCCTGTTGGTTTAGGCGTTCTATGCGGTTTAGTACTTCGGTTTCTGTGAGGTTTAGTTTGTCGCCTATTGTTTTGTAGGGTTTGGGGGTTAGTGGGAAACTGTCTTGGAGGATTTGGATTAATTGCCTATCAATCGAATCCAAGTTTGATGTGTCTTTGGGGGTTACCATCAATGTTCACCGGTTAAATGCTTGCTTTTGCGCTGTTGTTCAAGCATATCCATTGTGGCTTACCCTTTTAGCAAATAATCGTATTAACGTTGCGGAAAACTTAACACAAACTCACTTGTCCTGCGGATTAAGCAACATGTAGGTTATTTGAACAGCTTGACCATAGAATCAACCTTCAAAAACCGCGTCGTAACCGACACCCTAGCATCCTTAACACCCTCAATAAGCTTAGTACGCCGCACAACATCGTTTAAATGAGCCATATCCCGAGCAAAAATCACCGAAACAATATCATACTCACCCGTGCTCTGAAAAAGGTAAACCGTTTCATTGAAGGTCGTTAACTGTTTACAGGCTTCCTCTAGGTGGGCTGGGTCAATTTTTAGCAGGATTGCTCCGCTTACGGTGTACCCGACTTTGGCGGGGTCTACTATGGCGGCGAAGTGGCTGATGACTTTTTCGTCTTGGAGGCGTTTGACGCGAAATCTTATGGTGGTTTCGGCGGTGTTTAGTTTGCGGCTTAGGTCTGCGAAGGATACTCTGCCGTCCTGTTGGAGTTCTGCGAGGATTTGTTTGTCAAGGTCGTCTAGTGGTGGGGTGGTCATTTGTGGTACGGGTTAGTTATTCGTTGTTACTGTGATATAGAAATTTCTGTGCGTTGGGTGTTTGGGTGCGGTTGATTTGGGTTGGGGGCAGTATGATTGGTGTGTTTGTGGTTGGGGGTTTGTAGTTTTTTAGTCCGGTTATGATTAGGTGTTCGATGAATGTGCTTCTTTTTTCTCTTCCGCGTATGTTTTCGAGTTCTCGGAAGAGTTTTTGGTCCATGGTTATGCTTATGTTGTGCTTCAAGCTGTAGCCCTCTTACACGCTGTATACTTGGTATACAGAAAAGCTTTATTAGCTTTACTATACAAAATACCAAACGGAAATTCCAATGAAAACTCTGCGAATATCCGACGACGCCCACCAAAAACTAACCGCCATGCTAGGCGAAATAACCGCCCAAACCATGAAAATGCAAACCTACACCGACGCCATAGAAAACATGCTCTCCACCAGCATCAGCCTCCCACCCCAACTCCTAAACGAAACCCAAACCTTCATAGAAACCAACCGCCACCTCGGCTACACCAGCCGCGAAGAATTCATACGAGACGCCATCCGCAAACAACTCCGAACCCAAAAAGAGGAATACACCTGCATCGAAGTGCCCAAAGACGAATACGAAAAGATGCAGCAAGCCCTCCAAGACTTAGGCACCGAGTTCTTGAGCGTGGACGACTTCATCAATCAGCAAATCCGCAGCCTCCTATCCAAGCACCAAGAGTGGCTCAAAGAAAAAGAGGCTTACGAGCGCAAAGCAACACAGTAGACTATTTTGTCGTCTTTCTGTTGTTGTTTTTAAATGATTGAAACGCTGTGATTCCTTTTGTCGAGTGGGAGCGTGGTTTTCAGGTGTACAATCGCGTTATCCCTATCTGTGTGGTTGCCGCGAACGGTTTATATTAAACAGACATCTAAGGTAATTCAGAGGAGCAAAATTTGTATGAGCACTGAACCTTTTCACGTAACAGACGCCAATTTTGAACAGACAATCAAATCAAACAAGCTGGTGTTGGTAGATTTTTGGGCTAACTGGTGTGGACCCTGCCGAGCTTTGGCGCCCACCATCACAGAGGTAGCACAAGAGTACAGCGGCAAAATCCTCGTAGGCAAACTCGACGTCGACGAGAACCCTCAGACCGCAGAGAAATTCCAAGTGTTCAGCATCCCAACCATGATCGTCTTCAAAGAGGGACAGGAAGTTGACCGCCTCGTAGGGTTATGCCCCAAAAACCGCATTACCGACGCCTTAGCTAAGCAGCAGTAGTGCCTGCACCCTTCATTTTTTCATACATTTTCTCAAAAGTCCAGCGTATGCTAGATTTGAGTTCTTTTAAGCGTTCCTCATCAACATTTTTGATTATGATTTCGCGGATTAAGTCGCCTTCGCGGACGATGTTGTAAGCGAACATTTTGTCAGGGGTCAACTGGCCCAGTCTGACCAGTTCTTTGTCTTTCTCCTGCATCTTCGAGAACACTTTTTCCACCAAAAAGTTGCTAAACGGCGGCGTGTTGACGTTGAAGTTTTTGCTTTCGTCGGGCATAACATGGATCGAGTGCCGCTCGAAGTACATGAGTGCGAGGGGTTCGTCAGCCATGGTTTTGAGGGGTATGACCGTTTCTTGTTCTGCGGCGGGGCTGGATGGGGGCGGTTCAACTGCGGGTTTGGCGGGGGGAGCAGCTTGTTTGGGCAGCACCACTTCCTGCTGCAGCGAAGCAGGCGGAGTTGCGACTTCTTTTATGTCTCCGCGTTTGAAGCCTTTCTCAAGCAGAATCGTGTTAACCGTATCCAGCGTTGCTTGGATTTCTTGGGTTTCAGCAGTAAGTTTTTCAAGCTGGTCGTCTAAGCGCTTCTTGAAAGCAATCATTGCCTTCATTTTTTCTGGGTCTTGAGCCAAACCAATCACACCCTCACAGTACTAGCAATAGGTACTTTATCAGTTTAACCCTTCTTGCACTAAAGGCATAAAAAACAAGTGCTCTGCTTGAGGAAAACGCCTCAACCAGCCAGCACCGTCACCCAGACACAGAACCTAAAACACAGTCGCCTGCCAAGGCACTAAGAAGTTGTTGTGTAAGGGCGGCGCGCCCTCCTTCTTCTTAAACTACAAAAACAAATAGCACTTGAAATATGTTGTCAGATATTCATGTTACCGACAAAATCTTATTAGCCTAAACTAGCCTCACCCTACCATTAATAGCAGAAAAGGAGCAATCCAGATACCACCCTTACAGACTTATCTCTTGGCGGCAAGCGTAGCCGTAACCCTAGCCGTCTTAATCTATTCGTCGTGGAGAGACTACAAAACCCGAGAAGTCAGCAACAAAGTATGGGCAATCTACGCGCCCATAGCATTAGCGTTAACCTTGACTCAACTGCTCCTCTTCGACCAAGGCAGTTTGCTCTTCTTTGCCCTAAGCTTCGGAGTCACCTCAGCTATAGCGCTGATGCTATTCTACACTGGCGGCTTCGGCGGCGCAGACTCCAAAGCATTTATGTGCATCGCATTAGCATTGCCATTTGCCCCCATTGCTTTGTTCACGCCTATAGTGGCTGCAGCAGCTTCGCCGATTTCAAACATAATTTTCCCCATAAGCATCTTCGGTAACTCTGTTCTGTTCGCAGCGGCAAGCGGCGTCTACATGGTTCTCCGCAACATTTTTTGGCACCGAAAAAACAAAACCCAAATGTTCTCAGGAAACCTCCGAAACGAATCAGTGGGCAAAAAACTCCTTGTCCTCATAACAGGTTACAAAATGGACATCTGCAAAGTAAAGGAAAAATGGCATATCTTCCCCATGGAAGACCTCGACGACAAAGCGGATTTGAACCGTAAACTCGTCGTAGTCCCACGCGATGAAGGACGGGAACAAATCGTCGAGCGCCTCTCCAACGCAGCAAACCAAGGAAAAATCAGTTGCTATGTTTGGGCGACTCCGGGGTTGCCTATGCTGATTTTTGTGACTTTGGGTTTGATTGTTGCTCTAACGTTCGGCGACGTTGTTTGGCTGCTGGTTCATTCGGTTTTGGGTTAATGGCAGTCTAAGAGATAATGTCTTTTGTTTTCTTGGAGTAAGAAATAGAGGCTGTAAGCATTGAGACTGAGCCGATGCCAACGAATGTTACTGCTAATCCCCTGTAGGGATAGCCTAGGGCTAAGGCGTGATATGAATAACAGAACATGGCGACGGCAAACAAGATTATCGCCAAAATAAGCAGAGCTGCTTCAGTTTTAAATTTCAATCCCCTGTACTCCTCTTTAAGACTACCTTTTCATCAAAAGGTTATTTTAGCTTTTTGGAAGTTACTCTACGGAGGCATTTTCATGTCATCAGAGGAGTGCAAACGGGAGTTACAGGAGTTTCTATCATCCAAGCATAAAGAATGCAACGTAGTGGTTATGCCAGACTTTTTCTTGGACCGCATCGTTGACTTAGACTGGAGACTATCCGAGTTCACGGGCTCCGTCAGCGAAGTCATCGCGCGTAAGGGTGGCAGCATCGATGGCATACACCAAATGGACCAAAAAGGCGGAAACTCCATAAACACCGCTTCTGCACTGGCAAATCTAGGCGTTACCGTTACCCCAATCGTGTGCACAAGCGAATACGGCCTCCAACTCATAAAATATCACTTCAAAGGCACCGCCATGAATTTTTCACACATAAAAACAATTGGCAGAGCATCCATAACCACCGCCTTGGAATTTAAGGACTTAAACGAAAAAGTCAATGTAATGTTAAGAGACATCGGTGCCCTATCAGAATTCGGTCCTTCCGACCTTAACGAAACGGACTATGAATTGATCGAGAAAGCAGATTATGTTTGCCTCTTTAACTGGGCAGGCACCCTAAAACACGGCACGAAGTTGGCACAGGCGGTTTTTGAGAGAGCAAAATCCAATGGCAGAGGAAAAACGTACTATGACACTGCTGACCCAACCCCCAACGTAGGGGGCATATCGGCTTTCTTGGAAAAAGTGCTAAAAACCCCCAAAATCGACGTCTTGAGCGTAAACGAAAACGAAGCCGTCACCTACGCCAGCCTCCTTGAGGCAGACTTTAAAGACAAAAAAGGGCAACTCAGCTTCGCCGATTACGCATTAGAAGCAGCGCGCGTGTTAGCCCATCATTTTCCAGCACGAATCGATTTGCACTCATCGGTTTTCTCAGCCAGTTTGAAGGGTAAACGTGAGGTTGTGGTTCCTACATTCAAGATAGAACTTTTCCGCGCAACGGGAGCAGGTGATGCTTGGAACGCTGGTAACATCTTAGCCGACCACCATGGTCTCTCTGATGAATGCCGTTTGATGTTGGCGAATGCGGTTTCAGCTAGCTACCTTTCAGGCAGGGACGGCGCGCACCCCACAAAGGACATGCTTTCAAGCTTTATTAACGCTCAAAGGGACAACGCGGTTTTTAAGTCATAACCACTAGTTTCTCGTGGTGAATCGATTGCTTGAAATCCGTATCCCCGATTTTGGTGTGCTGCAACTAGAGCATCTGGTCTTAGATTACAATGGCACACTTACTTTCGACGGCAAAGTCTTAGCGCAGGTAAAGCAAAAACTCGCTGAACTAGCCGGATACCTCAAAATTCATGTGTTAACTGCTGACACATTTAGCACTGCCCGCGCTGAACTTACAGACGTGTCATGTGAAGTTAAGGTCTTGGAGGCTTCTGAGATGGATAAACAAAAAGAAACCTACGTCACTGTTCTAGGCGCCAACACAGTTGTTGCTTACGGGAACGGACGCAATGATAGGCGTATGCTAAAGGCGGCTCGGCTTGGAGTGGCGGTGGTGGGCAGAGAAGGCTGTGCAGTGGAAGCGTTGATGGCGGCAGATGTATGCGTCAGCGACATTGTTGACGGCTTAGGTCTTCTTTTGAACCCTAAGCGGTTAGAAGCAACATTAAAACTGTAGCATCCAAGTTTTTATGCCCAAATTGTTTTAAGGCAACTTTGCCCTTTACCCTTGCAATAGAAGGTCATTGAGATGGCTAAACTGTTCGGCAGTTCAGGCGTACGCGGATTAGTAAACGTTGATTTAACCCCGACTTTAGCTTGCAGTGTTGCTTCAGCCGTAGCTACACATGCAAAAGCCAAGAAGGCTCTGCTAGGAAGGGACACACGGGTTTCTGGCGGAATGATTGAGGCGGCTTTGGTTTCTGGGCTTCTTTCCTGTGGCGTCGACGTATTGCTCGCAGGTATGGTTCCGACGCCTGTTTGTGCCTACGCTGCCAAAGTATTGGGCGCCGACGTGGGATTCATGCTAACTGCCTCGCACAATCCGCCGCCCTACAATGGCATCAAAGTATTCAACAATAACGCGTTATCGTACACTGATGCAGACCAAGATGCAGTGGAGCGGATTGTTGCACAGGACCATTTTGCGTTGGCTGATTGGCGCACGCTTGGCACCACATCGGCGGTTGACGCCGAAAAAGTTTACATGGAAATGGCGTTGAATGCGGTTTCGCTTAAAAAAAGCTGGAAAGTCGTAGTTGACCCCGGATGCGGCGCAGCCTTCAACATTGCCCCAAAACTTCTCACTGCATTGGGCTGCAAAGTAACCGCTCTTAACGCTCAACCCGACGGACATTTCCCCGCACGCAAATCCGAACCCAACGCCGAATCACTCATTACCCTATCAAACACGGTTAAAGCATTGGGCGCCGACATCGGTATAGCCTTTGATGGCGACGCAGACCGAGTGGCCTTTGTCGACGAAAACGGTTTTTTTGTGGATTTCGACCGTTCACTCGCCGCTTACAGCGCCTACACCCTAAAACGCGCTGGTGGCGGAGTCATCGTAACCACAATCGAAGCCTCTATGGCTGTGGAAACAATGGCGGAAAAATACGCGGGCAAAGTGGCGCGGACACGGGTAGGCGACATCTATGTTTCCGAAGCAATAAAACGCAGCGGAGCCCTCTTCGGCGGCGAACCCTGTGGCGCATGGATACAGCCCCAACAGCACCTTTGCCCAGACGGGCCCCTCTCCGCAGTAATGTTTCTTGCCGCGTTGGAAGCTGAGGATAAAACTGTTTCAGAATTTGTCAGTGAAGTCCCGCAGTACATAACCAAACGTGTTAACTTCTCCTGCAAAAATGAGTCAAAATATGTGTTAATTGAGCAGCTTGGCACCACCTTGAAGGAGGCGTTTCCAGATTACACCGACTACGCCATAGTCGACGGCGCACGTTTGGCGCTGAAAAATGGCTGGATGCTGGTGCGAGCTTCAGGCACCGAGCCTCTTATCCGCTTAACCGTGGAGGGCGAATCCGAGGCGGCGGCAAAAGATATAACCGCAAAAGCAACAGCACTAATCAACAAACAAATCGAGGCACAAAAATGAAAGCGGTATTGCTATCGGCAGGCGCAGGCGAAAGGCTCCAGCCCCTAACAGCAACACGCCCAAAGCATCTCCTAAAAGTGGGCGGCAAACCTATCTTGCAGTTCTGTTTGGAAGCGGTTAAACATGCGGGCATCGACGAGGCAATCGTTGTCACCCACTACATGAGCGAAGCAATCCGCGACTACTTCGGCGACGGCTCAGCGTTGGGGCTCAAAATCACCTATGTGGAACAACCTCAAATCTTGGGCACCGGAAACGCCGCTGGCATAGCCGAACCCTACCTCGACGGTGATTTTGTATTGATTTATGGCGATTTGTTGTTTGGGCAGGATTCGGTCAAAGATGTTCTCTCTAAGTTTGAAAGCGGCAAAACAGTAGGAGTCATGGGCGTCGTCCCCGTTGACCGTCCCGAAAACTATGGCATAATCGAGCAGACAACAGACGGCAAGGTCAAACGCATTGTCGAAAAACCTGCTCCGGGCAAAGCGCCCTCGAATCTGGCCAATGCAGGCGTTTATTCATTTGCTAAAGACGTTTTCGATAAAATACGTCAAACAAAAGCTTCCGTGCGAGGAGAATGGGAACTTACCGACGCCATAACCCTGCTTGCGGAAGAAGGCAAAACGGTCTTGGCAGCGCAACTAAGCAAAGATGACTGGTTTGACGTCGGTCGCCCATGGGATCTTTTGGAAGCCAACGTTTGGGCGCTCAAACGCATGGATCATAGAGTCTTGGGAACAGTCGAAGAAGGCGCACACCTTATCGGCCCCGTTACCGTCGCAGAGACAGCGCGTGTCCGCTCTGGTGCCTACATTGAAGGTCCAGTTTTCATCGACGAAGGTGCCGATGTTGGCCCCAACTGCTTCATTCGCAGCGGCACAAGCTTGGGCAAAAAAACCCGCGTCGGCAACGGCGTGGAAATCAAGAACAGCATACTAATGGATGGTACGCATGTGGGGCATCTTAGCTATGTTGGTGACAGCGTATTTGGCGAGCGATGTAACCTTGGCGCAGGTACCGTAACGGCGAATTTGCGTTTTGACGATGGCAAAATTAAGATGGTCATAAAAGAAAAGGTTGTTGATACGGGCAGACGTAAGCTTGGCGCAATCTTGGGCGACAACGTCAAAACCGGCATTAAAGCACTTTTTATGCCTGGCGTCAAGGTTGGTGCGAACACTTGGGTTGGCGCGAACTTTATGGTTGAACGTGACTTGCCCGCGAACGTTGTGGTGACGTTAAAGCAGAACAGCGAAGTGAAACCCCGTAAATGACTGCCTCCGTAAGAGGTTTCCCTTTTGCTTTTTTAGAGGTTTTTTATTTGTTCGACCGCTAAAGCTTCAACTTCGAGTTCGTTGAAGTGTATAAGCACTGTTATACCCCGCCGAGTCACCGAGTACAAGGGTTTTTGATTTATTGCTTTAGCTTCAACTAAGCCTTTCTCAACCAAAAAGCTTAGATGCCGTTTGGCTTCTTTTGTGTCGGTTTTGGTTTGGGAAGCGATTTGGCTGTTCTTTAGTGAGCCGTTTATGGCTAGTGCTTTTAGGATTTCAACGTATTTCTCAAGCCTTGATTGAGACAGAGAGAGTCACCTAAGGTATTGCTTGAGATTAAGGCTTTGTACAACTTAAGAGCGCTGGCAGTAAAATATATAGTGTACATAGGGTTAAGCTGCAGAAAAAGCTTGAATTCGATAAGCAACGGTTTTGCTGACGTTGAGTTTAGAGAATTTAAGGGTAGTTTTGTTTATACAAGTTGTTCATATGTTTGTTCACTACACTTCCGTGATAGCAGTCTCTGGCAGAGTTAAACGCCAAGAGTTTTTTGTTTTCATCATCGAGGTTATGGTATACAATTTCTGAAACCATGGTCTCCCTGTCTGCGGGTTCCTTGTTAGCATAACTTGCAAGCCTTGAAGCTTCGCTGACAACATCTCCAACCCAAATGACTTCTCCGAGTTTTGTGCCCTTATAGCCTACTTTGACTAATAGTGCTTTTCCATATGAAAGCCCAATCCCGATTTTAATCGGGCAGTCACTAAATCTTTGGTTTATTATCCTGACGATCGAAGATATTTTTCCAACAGTGGAAAAGACCTCGTTTAGGTCATCTTGCCAGGGTGCATCAAAGAAACCCGAAATACATGTTCCGGCAATGTTTATTTCAGCACATTTGGAGTTGCCATTCATAACGGCGGTAACTTCAGAAAGGTAGATCCTGTAGAGTTTAGCAAGACGATTATTTCGGTGCAAATCTGTTAGTTCAGCGGGGTCGCGGATTACTACAAAGAGTGCTGCGCATTTAACGTGGAATCCGTTAGTATATGTTAATGAGTCGCGAGTGGGAAGCTTCTCAAGTTCTTCGTACTTAGCGTCTGGGGTATCAATTATTTGATTGATTCTTTCGATGCCGCGTTTAAAATTATATTCAGTGTAATCACTTTTCATGGCATCACCTCATCGCCCACCAAGTACTGACGTTCCACCTGCACTTCACCAGCAACAGCCATTACTTGTTTGTTGGAATTCTTTGTTTTACCCATCAACCGCGCCTATGTGTGAGCATCTGAGGAAGCCCTCTGGACTAGCGCATTTGCGGCGTTTGTCAACGCTTTAGCTGCCTCCTGCCTGTCCGCCAAAGATGAATCAATTTTTAAACCTCCCAGCTCTTTATTCAAGTGCTCTATCTGCGAAGTGTATTCTTGTTTCCTGACTTCGTATGTAGAGCGTAATTTCTCTTTTTCACCTGCGAAATTCTGCTGTATGCTCTCTAATTCTTTCTGTGTAGCCTTAAGGTCCTGTCTTGCTTGCGGCAGTTTATCATCCGTCTTCTTTTTTAGGAGTTTTCGTTTGCCATTATCTTTTTCTTGTTTTTCAATCTCGCTCTCTAACTCTTGAATGTGCTTTGTTAACCGTTGAGTCTCTTCGTCGCGTTTAAGGGTAAGTGCTTGTTCTTTTTCAGTGTATTCATTTGTAATCTCATTGAGGAGACGGTTGTTTTCAGATAGGGTCTCAGAGTTTTGGTTTGCATTTGCCTCTTCAGCTTTTTGCTTAGTTAGAATACTCTCAAGGTTAAGAAAGACTTGTGAGCAGTCTGTCCTGAATTGTTCATCAACAACGTTCCCATAGCTTGCTTCGAAGTCCGAAACAATTTTCCGGGCTTCCCCAAGCCAAATGTCGAAATTCTGACTGAAGGGTGGTTCAGTAAAAACCTGATTTCCTATTCGATCGGCTTCTATTAAAAACTTCTCCGCTGATGCTTGGACCGCAAAGTTTTTTTCTATGCTGGGGGACGGTTGTGTTTTGTCGGTTCCTACTAAAGAGTGTAGTGAGGATACTTCTTCTCTTAGAGCGGCTATTTCACTCTCTAAAGAATTGGCTTTGGCCTCCGCTATTTTTTTGAGGTCTTCAACTTGCGCTAATAGGTTAATTTTTTCTGCTTCCAGAGTTTTTAGTCTATCAACCGTTTGTTTTAAGCTACTCATTTCTCCCTCTTCCCACCTGCGTCATAGTGATTATCTTTTTACACTTAAGATTTTTGTAAATATAAGCCTGAGTATAATGCTAAATTTTGGTTGCCATTAAAGCGCTGCTGTATTGAACAATGCGTGTTAGAGTGGGATAGGGGTTGCTGGTCAGCTAATCAGTGGGTCGCCCGAAATCTAAACAAATGATCGCTTAGCATTTTTTTTAGCTGTTAATTTCGCGAATGAGTAAAATTGGTTTTTTTATTCGAATAACAGGATAAATTTTGCGGATCAAATTATTATTTTGATGCAGTCATTGGTCTCCAATATTTTGAAAGCAAATTATTCCCGCCGTTTGTATATATACTTATAAATGACTAGTAAGAACTGATAACTAGTAACTGGAGAGAGGGGTTCAATGAAGGCAATTCAATCAATCATACAACATTCCATACCACTTAACCTCTACTGGAAAACTACAATTTCAGGTCTGAGGTGTACACGGTGAAGAAGTCAAGGATCTTTGCACTAGCGATTATTTCGATAATCATACTTCAACTGTTTGTTTCAGTAAGCCCAATAAACGGTGACTTAACAACAGCATCCGCCCTTAACGTAAATGATTCTCAAACTCAGCACCCTATCACCCATTCGAATTACAAGTTGCCTGATTTCTTTGGCTCCAACTGTCTTTTTACCAGAGTCTTGAACCTATTCTGCTCCATATTCGATGAGCATCCTATTGCTCCAAATGTCTGCGTCGCTCCAATCACCCATATGACTATTTCTCCAAAAACCGCGACGATTGAGGCTGGTCAATCCCAAGAGTACTCAATCACTGCCTATAACGACTATGGCACCAGCTGGGATTTATCCTCATCTCCTGGCATAGATTGGAGCATCGATAGTGGTACCGGAACGTATGTGTGGACTGGCAACTCTGTGCAAGTCACCCAGACGGGCACTTGGGTGGTGACTGCCACTATCTTTGAAATGAGCGATACTGCTACCCTAGTCGTTGTTGGTAGTGAAAACCCCGAGACGCTTGATTACATCACCGCCTCTGTTGATCCAACGACCGTTGAGGCACCCAACGCTGTCACAGGAACAGCTACAGCGTATGACCTTTACGGCAATAGCTGGGACATTAGCACTATAGCTGCATGGAGCATTACCGAAGGTAACGATGGCGGCACTTGGCTACAGAACATCTACACACCAAACACTGCAGGCGTCTACACAGTGCAAGCTACTTATGGAGGCAAATCGACATCTGCAAGTTTGACCGTTACACACGCTACCGATGAAGCGCATTTAGATTACATTACTGCCTCAGTAGACCCGACTGCGGTAGCTGCTCCCACCACGGTTACCGGCACAGCTACGGCTTTTGATACCTTCGGAAACAGCTGGGACATAAGCGCAGTAGCAACTTGGAGCATACCCGCAGGTAATGACGGCGGCTCCTGGCAACAGAATGTTTACACTTCAAGCAAAGCAGGAACCTACACAGTAGAAGCCTCTTATGAGGGCAAGACCGCAAACGCCGACTTGACAGTAACACATGCATCCGACGACTCATATTTAGATCACATAGTTGCCTCAATCAGCCCAACAACCGTGACCGCGCCTGACCAAGCCACAGGAGAAGCCACAGCATACGACCAATTCGGAAACAGTTGGGATATTAGCACCTTGGCAACTTGGAGTATTCCAGCAGGAAGCGACGGCGGTGTTTGGTCACAGAATGTTTACACCTCAAAGAACGCTGGCACATACACTGTGGAAGCTTCATACAACGGTAAAACCGCCACGGCTACTTTGACAGTTAACCATGCAGCCGACGTTGAACATCTTGATCACATCACTGCTTCTTTGAACCAGACCACCGTTGCTGCACCAAACGATGTTGCCGGCACTGCCATAGCCTACGACATCTTTGGCAATAGCTGGGACATAAGCAGCTTAGCCGAATGGAGTATCCCGTCCGGAGGCGACGGAGGCTCCTGGACTGGGAACATTTACACATCCCACACAGCCGGCACCTACACCATACAAGCAACATATAACGGCAAAACTGCCACCGTCGACCTTGCCGTCATTCACGCCGTCGATGACGCTTACCTTGACCACATCGTTATAGCTCCCAAATACTCAACAGTTGATCAAGGGGTTGCACAACATTACACCGCTACTGCATTTGACACAAGCGGTAACAGTTGGGCAGTTGACGCAGTCTACAGCTGTCAAAACTCTAACGTCCTCATCTCCGGCGACTCTGCCCGCTCCAACGTAGCTGGGTCGTATACTATTACGGGAACGTACAGCGGAAAATCCGATACCGCAACGTTAAAGGTGAATGGACAAACTCCAACCACAACACCGACCACAATCACTCATGGAGCGATTACCTCAATAACAGTGTCGCCCAAGTCAACTACAATTATCGCGGGTGCCTCTCAGACATTTGAGGCTGTGGCTTCTGACGGTCACCAAACTTGGATTGTTACGGGACAGGTTACTTGGAGTATTGATGTTGCTGCAGGCGGTTCTTGGAGTCAAGGCGCAGGTAAGTACACTTCTGCCAATGCCGGCACGTGGACTGTTAGGGCAACTCTAAACACTGTAGTAGGCACCGCAAGCTTGACGGTAAATGCCGACTCAGCAGCAGTTGACCACATAGTAATTAGTCCAAAAACAGCGACCGTTAGAGTAGGAGAAACACAAAGCTTTACAACCACAGCTTATGACCAGTTTGGTAACAGTTTAGGCGATGTAACTTCGTTCACGACCTTTGAATTTGTCGGCGCTTCCATGGAGGGCAACACAGTTAAAGCAACCAATGTAGGCTCTTACAACGTTGTAGCAACATACAATGGAATGACTGACACTGCGGTTCTAACGGTAACTGAACAAGCTACAAATCTAAGCCTGATATTAGAAACAGTAATTATCAGCTTGATCGCCCTTTTGATTGCACTAACGGTGTTTAGATTCTACAGCTCAAGGAGAAAACGGCAACTAAACTTAAGCGAGCCCGCAAATGACGTTGCACAGGCTTCAGGAAACCCCTGGAAAGCATTAAAGAAACTGTTTGGTTGAAGGCATTGCTACATTTAGTTATGTGCTGGTTTGTGCCAAATTAGTCTAAGCACCAGCGCCTCCCTTCATAGAGGCATTTTATGATACATAATATTAAACTTTTAGTCTACTTGGGGGCTTGTTGATTGCACAGGTTAAAGATGCTGACGGGAACGTTGTTGGGTTTAGACAGCAATCAAATTTGCGTTTTAGCACTTACTTGTATGCTTTGCAGAGTAGCTGTCTCTCTAGAGGTCGGTGGAATTAAATAGTTGAAGTGCAATTTCATGTAACCAAGTAAGGAGAAATTAAAAGTTGTCTGTAGCGCAAAGAAAATACTTCACCGAAGTGGCAGCGTTAGCAGATAAAACTGTCGCTGTTGTCACAACAAACGGAAAAACCTTCAATGGCACACTCATCGGCGTTAACCCCGACAATTTGAGCCTTGTTTTAGCAGACGCAACCGAAGCGGGCAAACCCCTGCACCGTGTAGTCATAAACGGCAGCACTATAGCGCATCTGTCTACTGCAGAAAAACCCTTTGACCTCAAATCCCTCGCTACTCGACTCGAAAAAGTTTTCCCAACCATGGTTAAACTCTACGAGGACCAAGGCTTCATCTGGGTTATGGATAAAGTAAAGTTAACTGAGAAAGGCGTCGTGGAAGGCGCAGGTCCCGCCGCGGAACGTGTGCAGAAGGTCTACGACCAGTTCATGGCTGAAGCTAAAACCTAAATGAACCAGCGTAGCTGCTGCTCTTCCTTCTTCTTTTCTTCTCTAAACCTCTAAGAAAAAACAGATTAAACAGCGCTTTGCTAAATCGCCATAAAGACAGACAAGAGAAACTAACTACTGCCGACTAAATTGCTCGGTGTGAAATTCGCCTCAACCAGTCTTCAACCCACTGGCATTGTAGAAACCAAAACACAGCTGCCTGCACAACCCCCAAGAAGAAGATGAGCAAGTGCCCGACTCTCTTCTTCTTAATACTAGACATATTTTGCGGTGGTTTTTGGCTACTGCTGGAAGAGAGAGGACTGATTCAGAAGAGGGGTTTAGATGAACCAGCGGAGTTGCTGTTCTTCTTTTTTCTTTTCTTCCGTTATGCTTCTTATGATGCCGAAGGATTCCAGCATTTTCTTGATTTCTTCACCGCTCTCTTCAATTCCAGAGAAGTCTATGTCGAGCTTGAGGTATTTCCCCAAAAGAATCAACGCGTGCTCCGCAGCGTTAACATCAGGATTCATGCCCAACGTGTCAACGAGCAACGAGAAACCTTTGAGGTCACGGAGGCGTGCTAAACCAACCGTTAAACCTGCAATGCCAAACACGTGGCCAACCATGACTTTGGTGCCTAAATCCAACGCCTGCTGCATCGTATCCAAATCCGTGGCGGTACTGTAAATGGCGGGTATGGGTTGGACTTCTTCTTTTTTGAAGCCGCCGATGGAGATTACAAATTTGCACCCTAAATCAGACACAATATCGAGGACTTTACCGACTAATTCATACTGCCCCACCGTTGTGAGTGCTTGTGTGTTTCCGTACCATATGATGATATCGCGTCCGCCATCGACGGTTTTGGCGTAGTAGAGTTCGTTTATGGGTGATCGTGCGCCGCCGTCTTCGGTGGTGACCGCGAAGTCTTGGAATGCTGAAGAGAAGATTTGGGCGAACTTTTTTGCTTCAAGTTCTTTTATGAGGTGTAGAGCAGCGATGTTGGCTACGAATCCGATGCCTGGTAAACCTTCGATGAGTATGGGGTCGTTGAGTGGGGGTTTCTCTAGTATGTCGATTGAGCAGACCATGAATATGCACTCCTAAGTGGGGTATTTAGAGAAGCAGTGTAATATAAAAAAGAGGTGCCTAATCGAAGCAGCTTTTGTGTCCTGTTACCTCGCTGACTTTAAGCGTGTTGGCATTTATTTTTTTCACGACCCTTCTTGACTGATGCGTTATCACTACGGACATACCTGCAAAACTGCTCATACTTACGATTAATACGGCACATTCAACGAACATTTTTTTGTCCCCGTTGGGCTGCCCCTCTTGGTTGGTTAGCCACGGTTGTTTTGCTGTTTACAAACTATATAAGTAGTACATATGACGATACTCTATTGGGGACTTGTCCAGCAACCCTACACCAAGCGTAAGAAACTTTCACAGGGGCGGTAGCCAAAAACTTGTTTTATGTTTATGTGTCAACGGGTTTATCTTCAGCCGAGACTGTTGAGGGGGGTTGTGCAGCTGGTTCAGGTTTTGTTTTTCTTTTCCTCGGTTTGGTCGACCGTTTTGTAGGCTGCATTTCTGCGCCTTTTAGCTTCAACGTTATGTTGCGGTCTTGTTTAGGCCAGAAATAAGCGCTTAAAAACAACACGATAAACGAAATGAATACCAGCATAAACAGGGTATCGTACGCCTGTCCAATGGTTGTTTTCCAGACGAAGCATTGAAAGTAATCATTTGCATAAGGACCCGGACCAGGCCAATACCAACCGCTACCATCAGGGTTCTGATGCCATACTGGCCCCGAAACTATAAGGTCCAGTTGCCAGAGGCTAAAGAACAAAATACAAACCGAGGCAACCACGCCAGCGAGGTTGAATACTGCACTTGTATGCACCATGGTTTTCCAGAAAAACCTAAACTGCGCCAACCTGCTCTGCTGGCTCTTCTCAAGTTTCCTTGATTGCCTTGAAGAGCTACGGGTGAGCCTGTAGTTTAGGTAGCCCATGGCGGAAGCTTTGGCTGTTTCGAACAAGCCGTAAACGAAGACGCCGGCGCCCGATAGAAGCATTCCAAAACCTGCGTAATTCATAATTGAACTCTTCTCGTAGTTTCCTGAGATTATTAAACCGATGATAAGAAGCATCGTTCCTATACCGATTGCCCATATGCTGCCAAATAAGCTTCGGGATGGAGGTTCAGTTGTGTCGCCGTCTGCAGAGTAGAACCGCGCTTGAAGCATGGCAACTGCGGTTCCCGAGGCGCCCAAGCACAGGACGGCGATGCCGATGATTAACATTCCAAAGCCTGCGTCGTTGAGTAAGGTTTCTTTTGCGTATGACCCCGCCAAGATGGTGCCGATAACCAGAAAGACTACCCCTAAACCGAGGGCGACGATGTTGACAAATAGTGTTCTTGGTGCTTTGACTTTTGATTGTTGGTCACGGTTTAACTCGATTCTAACAGTGCCCAACGCTGCACTGGATAACCCCAAAACTGACACTCCGATTCCAGCCAGCAACATGCCAAAACCCACAGTGTTCATTAGCAAAGCTCTATCGTATGTGCTGGCTAACATTGAACCGATGACTGCGAGGATTAACCCGGCGCCTATGGCCCAGATGCTGATGCATATGGGTAGCCTTTTTTTGCCCCTACAGAAATCAGGTTTTTCTCTTCTCAAGCGGTCTTCTAGGCTCCTCGAAAATATGGAGCATGCGCCCACTACAAAGGAGGCGATGCCAACGAGCAGCATTCCAAAGCCAGCGTAGTTTGTAAGGGTGCCCTTCTCGAAGGAACTTGCTACAATAGAGCCGACTATTGCTAACACCAAACCGATAATGAGCGCCTCAGTTTTGCCAATGCGAGGTTTCTGCTGGGTTTTGTCTGATGGATGTTTTGGCGGGAGGTTTAGGGTATTATCCATTCTTTTTAGCCTGCCAATGCTTTCTCAACCGAGCAAGCCTTTGAAGTTTATGGCGTTTCTAGCTTATAACATGTTTCATAACGAATATTAACTATTTTAGAAGGAGTGTGCGAGTTTTGCTATAGTTTGGTTTCCTTCATTATGTGGGTGTGGCGGTTTGCGGCGCGCCACAAGAATGCAGCTTATGTAATTGCTTTTTTTGGTTGCAACGCAATTCAGCGTCTGTTCGGTGTGGCAGGTATGTTTTTCTGCCACATGCCCAACATGCCTCCATACACAAACCTCAGGGTATGTATGTGAAGCAACAACCAACCCAACAAAACTCAATCCTCTTCCTAAAGTAGCTAGAACTGTTTTCTGTTAAACAGTAGCACCGCCCCTGCCACCAAGCTTGCAGCCACCGTCGCAGCCAAACCAATCGTGTACAAGTCGGCGTAAGAGAGACCCATCAGGGTTGGCACCAGCGGAATCACCGAAATTTGGTTGCCACCATAAATAACCAAGATGGCACCAACAAGCACCGATGGCGAAGCAACACCTATGAGTACGCCTGCAGAGCACGAAACCGCGATCATCGATAGACTCGTCGCCAGCGACTGCCCCGTACTGCTCAGCACATTAGCGGGGAGAGCCCCGGTAGTAGCGAAGTCTGTCACTATGCCTACGAACACGGCGATGGCGCTTGCTATGGCAACGCAGGTATAGACAGAGAGGAACTTGGCGAGCACAATGTCTCGGCGTTTTATTGGGCGAATCAAGAAGAGATCGTAGACATGGCGGTTTTTCTCGTTGATGATAAAGACCGCAAGCATCACCGCCGCTAAGGTGCCGCCGATGCTTGAGACCACCAGCGAAGAAATCACTGTGAAAGGGATGTCTTGCCCTGAGGTGCTGACTTGGACAAAGCGGAACAGCAAAGCAATAACTGGCAAGCCGACCCACAGGAAAATCATGACTTTGGACTTGTAGAAACCCCGCAACTCATCCGTAAACAGCAAACCCAACTGCATTAGTTTTCAGCCTCCGAAACATAGTTAAAGTAAATCTGATCCAGCGAAGGCTCCATTAACCACACGCCCCGCACACGAATGCCCAACCGGACAACTGCCTCCACCACATCGTTGACGGCTTGCTCCTCGTCTGTGCCCGATTCAAAGTTTGCCAACACTATGCCCGCCTGAGGCTGCGTTACACCTGAGACGCCCCTGACTTTGCCAAGTTGCTCCCAACCCTCGCCGGAGCCTGAAAGCAAAACTTCGACGGTTTTCTGCTGGATGAACTTGGCTTTGAGTTCGCCAAGGGTGCCGACTTGCTTGATTTTGCCGTGGTTGATTATGCCGATTCGGTTGGCTACGTCTTGGACGTCGCTTAGGATGTGGGATGAGAACAGGATGGTTGTGCCTTGGTGTGAGAGTTTTAAGACGATGTCTTTGAACTGGTGACGGCTCAACGGGTCCAATCCGCCTAGTGGCTCATCGAGCACCAGCAGTTTGGGGTCATGCAGTAACGCCTGCGCTAATCCAACTCTTTGCGCCATGCCGCCTGAGAGGTGAGAAACCTTCTTGTAACGTGCATCAGCCAACCCTAGCAAGTCCAATACCTCGGGGACCCGTGTGCCAAGTTGCTGGTCGCTGAGTCCGGAGAGTTTGCCGAACGTTTTTAGGGCTTGTTCGATGGTTCGCCAATCTTGGAATGCCACCGCCTGAGGCAGATAGCCGAGCAGCCTGTGGATTTCGTCTTTGTTTTTTTGGACTTGGTAGCCGCCTATGGTGACTGTGCCTTTGAATGTGCTAATTAAGCCGACGAGGATTTTCATGGTGGTGGTTTTGCCTGCTCCGTTGGGTCCGATGTAGCCAAAGATTTCACCTTCTCTGATGTCGAGGGATACGTTGTTAAGGGCTTGGAAACCGCCGAAGGTTTTTGTTAGGTTTTGGATTGTTACGAAGTTGTTGGCTGTCATGTTGGTGGGCTCCTATGGGTTGGTGGTATGTTTGGTTGATTATGTATTTAAGCTAGGCGAGAGCGTTTTCATTGCTTGAAGTGGTTGGCAGAAACCAGAACACCCCAGAACAGGCTTAGTCAACAAACCTTGACTAACTTTTTGGTAGTTAGTCCAGAAACCTTGACAAAAAAGCATTTAACCAAAAAACGCCCTCGGTGAATATTGGTTAAGCATGAACACAATAAAAATTAACTGCCATGCCGCTGTTTCTCCTCTTTTTAGTGTTCATGCTTAACCCTCCTTTATGCCTACTTTTAGTCCCGAAAAAGCAAAGGCTAATAGCAAAGAGCGGAGAACCAGAAGCAATGAATAAACCCAAACAAATGGTAACCCGAAAAAAGAGAATAAACCGAACAGGCTGTTTTGCAGCTTGGTTTTTGCTGGTCACCATATTAGCCGGCTTATGCTTAGTAAGCGACGTTAACGCCGCAAATAGTTTTCACGGTATACTAACACAAAGCGGCACATGGACTAGAGCAAACAGCCCCTACACCTTAGATGGCCCCTTGGCAATCGACAAGGGTGTAACCATAACTGTCGAGCCCGGCGTCACCATTAACTTAAACGGCTTCTACATCCAGGTAAACGGAACCTTGATTGCGCAAGGCACAGACAACGACAAAATCTACTTTAACAACGGAGAAGTCCGCTACACATCTGTTGCTGGTTCAGGCTCCATATTCGAAAATACTGTAACTGATAACCTAGAAACCAGCGCCACCGTCAGAATATCCAAGAACACGTTTAGCATACTCGATGCCGGCGGGTCATCAACAGTTTCTGATAACACGATTAAGGAGCTACATGCTGGGGGCTCAGCAGTTGTAACCAACAACCAAATCACAGATAGCTGCTATGTAGGCGGCTCATCCCAGGTAAAATCAAACAACATCAACACTCGTTTAATTTTTGTTTCCGGCGCAAATGCCGTGGTATCTGACAATAGAATAAGCGATGGCGTCCACTGCGATATAGGCGGTAACCACGTAACAATCAGCAACAACGAAATCTATTGCAAAGGCAACTATCCACTGATTCTCGTCGCTGGAGCTATACAGCCGACATATTAAACAACCGTATCATCGGCGACGGCCAACCCGACGGCATTACATTACACGGCGATTACATGTCGAGCCTACGCACTACTGCAACCATAACCGGTAATCAGATTTCAAACACTCAGACAGGCATTACGTTTGGTGGCTGTTATGCTACTGTGAAAAACAATGTCATCTACAATAATGATCTTGGAATAAAAATTCAGGCTTCTTCATCATTTAATTTTCCCGAGCCAGGAACGAATGTCATAACTATTGAACAGAACACCATCGCTAAAAACACAGTCGGAATCGAATACTACCTCGAACAATTAATTGCTACAATCAAAAACAATAACATCCAAGATAACACCCAATACAACTTTAAACTCGACATCTCAGAGGACGTATCTTTTCCAAATAACTGGTGGGGCACAACCTCCACAGACCAGATCAGCCAAAAAATCTACGACCAAGACTTCGATTTTAACATAGGCAAAGTCAACTACAACCCAATTTTGACTTCACCCGTCGCAGCCGCACCCGCCATACCCGCAAACACCCAAACCCCCACGCCACCGCCAACTATTGCACCGACTACTCAGCCAACTCAAAACCCAACCCAAAATCCAACAGCCAACCCGACAACGCCAGCCCATTCAGGCAACCAAGACTCCGCATTTGACCTCAACACAGTGGAAGGCGCCATCTTAGTTGTGCTAGTCGTCATAGCCGTCTTGATAGCTATCCTAATCGTGACTTTGAGGAGAAAAAGGTAGGCTCGGTGCCGCCATGGCTTGAGAGGAGAAGGTTAAACGAGGGGTTAGTTGCTTGATTTTTTGAACCAAGCTAAGCCTATGACGGCAACGGCGACGGCAGTGAGGGCTGCGAATGGGTTTATAGCTTGCAGGGCAGAGGAGCAAGTTGCTACAAACACCATCACAGCTAAGAGGGATACTAAAACAGCGATGCTGCCTATGGCAAGGTTCTTGTGGCTCAAATCTTTCAGGCCTCACTACCGGTTAATAGTATAGTAAGGGGGTGTTTTGATTTAATGCTAAGCTTGCGAACAGGGTGTTCAAATTTTAGCACAGCAAACAAGAACACTCTAACTGGCGGTTACAAAAATTGATTTGATTAATTGAAAGGGGGAATAGGTGTTTAGTCTTCCTCTTCGGCGAATTTGCGTTCTTTGATTTTGAGGGCTTCTTCGTCTCCGATGACTTTGAACGTGTCGGTTAACTCGTGTTTGTGAAGGAATTTCTTGACGGTTACACGCACGTATTTTTTGCTCAGTGCCTCTCCTTCGCCTTTGACGGTGA
>JBNIDO010000005.1:0-62610 GCA_050108095.1 Bathyarchaeia archaeon | reverse complement strand
ATGTTTATGCCGCGGAAAATCGATGGCAACGCAATCAAAACGATGGTCATGTCGATGGATGCCATGAGCATGCCAAGGGTTGTGTTGGATAGCGCTACCCACTTGTACTGTACCATAAGTTGGTCATCAGGGTTTGGTTTTTTAACAAAATTCTACGGAATGAGTAAAACGTGTTATAAAAAGATTGTTGGGGAACACTGTGGTTCCCGTAGTTGCTTACTGGGTTTTTTCTGTTTCTGCGGGGGCTTTGTTGTCGTCTAAATCCTTTATGCGTTGGAGGCGTTTGATGGGGTTGTACCAGTTCCATTTACCAAACGTTGACATCACCGCGGGCACAAGGTAAGTTCGCACGACCAACGCGTCGATGAGGATGCTAAAGGCAAACGCGAAGCCCATTTCACGGAGCATCATGTTGCTGGAGAGCATCAATGCGCCCAGTGAACCTGCCAAGATGACTGCTGCAGCGGTGATGATGCCGCCTGTCTGCTGGATGGCGTGGACGATGGCGTCGTTTAGGTGTTGTCCTTTAGCGGCTTCTTCGCGTATGCGGGTGAGGATGAATATGTTGTAGTCCATGCCCAAGCCCAGTAGCAGCACGAAGAGGATGAGCGGGGTTATGAAGAGCAAGCCGTAGTTAAACGCAGTTTGGAACACGATTTCGGTGACGGCAAGGGTCCAAACGATGCTCATGAGGACTGAGAGGACGGCGAAAACCGGTAGAATCAACGAGCCCAACACCGCAAACAAGACAAGCGCCACGCCTACTGCGACTATGGGCAATATCTGGTTGAACTGGTTCTCGAAGGTCACTCTGGTGTCGAGGACTGAGCCTGTGGTTCCGCCCACGTAGATGCCTGTTATGTTGGCTGCGTTGTCATAGTTTTCGTGGAGGCTGCTTCGTATGTCCTGTGCGTAGTTCATTGCTTCGGTGGAGTATGGGTCAACTGAGAATTTGATGGTGATCAGGGCGGATTGGTTGTCTGCGCCGATTGCGCTTGTCATGCTGCTGTAGGCGGAGGGATCAGATTCGTTTGTGATGGATTGGTAATCCACGGGTTGTCCATAAGGCATCGTGGGTCCAGTTACCTCTTGGATGCCATCGCCGCCTGCTATGTCAGAGGACATACTCTGAAGCGTCGTCAACTCGCCCATGTTAAAGGTGCCGTTGTCTATTAGCGACTGCGAAAACGTCACCACCACGTATGTAGGCATCAACCTGCCGCCGCCAAACGAGTCTGTGAGAGTGTTTGAGGCAGAAACCGACTCTAGGCTGTTGGAAGCACTGCCTAAGAGGTTAAAGTTAGGCGTCGTCGTCGCATACACGTAGAAAGCGGGAACAGTAACCAACACCGCTATGAGTATGATAACTTTGCCATGTTTAACGCTGAACGCGCCGCTTCTGGCGAAGTAGCCGCCTCTGCGCTTATTTTTCTCCGCAACACCCGCCGCATAACGTTCGAATCGTTTGCCGGAGTTGGGCCAGAAAATGCGGTCGCCAAGTATGGCGGTTATGGCCGGCGCGAACGTCAACGAAGCAAGCAACGTGATGATGACGCCTAAACCGACGATTAGGCCCATGGTTTGAAGCAGAACCATTGAGGTGCCTGCAAGCGCAAGGAAGGAGATGATGACGGTGGCACCGCTGGTTACGATGCTTTCGCCTGCCCAAGTGATAGATTTCTTTATGGCTTCCAAAACAGGCAACTGGTTGATTCTTTCTTCTCTGTGCCGCGCGATTATGAATATGCTGTAGTCTGTTCCCACCCCAATCAGCACCGTCATAAGCACGGTTGTCACGGTGTAGTCCACTTGGTTGATGTAGGTGCCTACGAGGTAGGGGAATATTTGGGAAACGCCCAATGCTACGCCGATTGTGCCCAAAGTGATCAGGGGCGTTACGATTGAGCGGAAGAACAAGCCTGTGGCTACGAGCAGCAGCACGATTGTGATGGGCAATATGAGTTCTAGGTCGCTGTAGGTGGATTGGCGGAAATCGTAGTCTAAGGCGTCGTTGCCCGTAACCTCAGCAGAGTTGATGTCTGCTGGGTGCTGAGCCATCTTGTCCTCGATTATGCTTCTGATGGCTAAGAGGTTGTCGTCGCCTGAATCGCTGAAGCTAATCGTGATGAGCGTTACGTCTTTTGAGGGTGAAACAAACGATGTTATTAATGTGTTGAATTGTTCTCCGATGTTGTAGGCATCTGGGTTTGAGACAATGTGAGAAGCCAAGGTTTGCAGCGCAGTGTTAGTTGCGTTTTCTCCCATGTCGTATATTGCTGTGACTAATTCTTTGGATAAGCCTGACTCGTTTGCAACGTAGTTGATTGTTATGTCTTGGATTTTTGTGTTGGTGTAGGTTGTGTCGGCTTTGAGGAAGTCTTGGAAGGTGAGAGCTGAGGCGATTTGGAGTGAGAAGTCTCTGTTTTCGTTTAGGTAGGTGTTGATGAAGGGTGTGTTTGCGGCGTCAGCGGCGACGGAGGCAGTTTGGTTAATCCATGCGGCTGCAGAGGCAGGTTGGTTGGGGACTCTTTGGCTCCAACTGGCATTGAATAAGTTCAGTAAGTGAGAGGTGTAATCGTTGAAGGCGGCTTCATCGGCGTCTTTGAGGATGCTTTTGGTTTGATCGTAGGAAACTTTGTTGAATGTTGATATGAAGTCGGTTTGACCGTAGTTTTGCGGATACCAGATAACATTGTTTGCCAAGTTAAGCAGGGCACCAACAGAGGGGATTTTGCCCAAGTTGTATGCAGCACTGACAAAGGAAGTGGAGGTTTGGGATTGATTTGCGATGTATTCAATGGAGAAGTCACGTATCTGCGCGTTGTTTTGGTCTTGAGTGTTAAACAGGAAAGTATCAAGAGAGAAGGATTTTGTTAGTGCAATTACGAAATGCTGCATTGTGGAGTTGCCAGCTAAGGCTGTGTTGATGTATTGATTGTTAGTCATGTTTGCGGCCAGTGAGGCACGCTGTTCAGAATCGAAGACCTGTGTAGAGGGGTCTTGGAAGCTCATAGCCCAAGAAGCATTGAACACATAGAGCAACGGCGCAGTGTACTCTTCAAATGATGCGGGGTCGGCGGAGAGGATTGCTGCAGTTTGGTTGTAAGCCAACTCGTTGAGGGCTGCAATGGTGTAGGCATCAAGGTTGTAGGATTCTGGCGGGGCCGTAATGAAGTCTGTTGAGGACATATCGCTTGTGGAGGTGGAGGTTATGAGTTGAATTGTAAAGTTGGTTAATGCAATGTTTGCTTGAGTTTGGTTGCCTGCGTTGTTCAAGTAATCCTCTAAGGTGAATGCGTTGGTTAGGGCGGTTACAAATCCCTGGGCGGTAGCGTTGTCCGCTAAGAATGTGTTGATGTATAACTGGTTGGTTTGGTCAGAAGCAAAGGACGCCCGCTCTATTGGAGTCCAAGATGAAGTTGAGGGGTCTAGGAAGCTCTGCGTCCAAACATTGTCAAAAGCTGCAAGTAACTGTGAAGTGTACAGGGTGTAGGACTCAGGGTCAGCTGCATAGAGAGTCTGAGCGGTCGTTTGATTAGCAATAAAGTTAGATTGGTCAACGTCGCCTGAGGTTGAAGTCATCGCCCCCTGCCAAGCATTCAGATAAATCGCAGGTGTACCATAGAGCAAGTTGTAGGTTAAGTTGGCGTTTTCCAGCGTAGAGTAAGCACCCGCCCACACGCCTGCGTAGGCTGCCGGAACCCCATAGAGAAGATTGTATGTCATGTTTGCGTTATCGGCTAACGCGTAAACGCCTTGGTTTGTTTGGTTTAGCCCATCGACCAGTTGGGTTTGGGTTTGGTTGAGGGCAGCGTACCAGACGTTTGAGTAAATAGCTGGAACACTATAGAGCAGTGTGTAGGTTAGGTTTCCGCCGTTGTAGGCGAGGTAGATGCCCTCGTTGGTTTGGTTGAGGGCAGGGATTAAAATTGAGTAAACGTCAGTTATGTTTTCTATACCGGTTATGCTTGAACTCTGGTTTATGGCATCGGTTAACTCTTTGAGAAACGTTTGGGTGTTAATCGATGAAGCATCATCGGTGGATACGATGATAACTAATGAATCGTTAGAGACTGTTTTTTGGAATTGCTCTTTGATTAAGTCATTTGCTAGGCCTGATTCGACGGTTTTATCAGTGGATGAATCCATCGTTAAGGAAGTAAAGTTCGTCGCAGTTACAACTACAGGCAAAATGACTGCTAAGAGGATTACCCAAATAGCGATTATTGCGTATTTGCGTTTGGTGATTAATCGACCAAGCTTAGTAAATGAGTTGGCTTTTCCTTGTGCCATAGAGGTGACCATCCTTTATCTGTAGATATGAGGGTTACGTGTTTCTCTGTATGGTTGGTTTGCAGTCTCTTTAATGTTGTACCGAGTATACTCGGGTTCCAATAAAACTTATATGAACATTAACTTCATATTCGGAGTATGCGACGACTAATTCTCGAAGTCTCAGAGAAAGAACTCTTCAAAGCAGGCATAGAACTACCTCCACTCAAAGAAATAAAATCGCTCGAACTACTATATTTCCTCAGACAAGACCCCCAAGAATTCGCAGCAATATCAAGGGTAGAATTCAAAAACTCCAACATTAAAATCGATGATCTCTTAAAAAGAGGGCTACTCATAGACGCCCAAGTTATCGAGAAGGAAAAAAACGGAGCCTACATCTTATTAGTCCGCAGCGGCTCGCCCACCCTCTCCTCAGTGCTAAATTACATAGGTATAGAAGGGGGATACCTGTTTCCGCCGCTGGCAATCGAAGATGATAAAATCAAGTTCTCTTTCATAGGGAGCGGGCCACAGATCAAGGAGTTCATGGAAAAACTTGACGCCATCTCGATACGCTATCGCGTTGTCTTGCTGACCGACGCCAACTTTTCTCCAATTTCACCCCTAAGCCAACTAACCGAGAAACAGCAGATAGTGCTGCTCAACGCTTACAAAATGGGGTACTATGACATCCCCAGAAAAGTAAACACCGAAGAAATCGCCAAAAAACTCGGCATCGTAGACTCCACCGTTGTTGAGCATCTACGTAAAGCAGAGCAACGCATAATCAAGCAGATAATCGAAAACAAAATGCAATAAACGGGCGCTAACCCTCTTTTAGCACCACAGCATCGGCTGGACAAGCGGCAGCACAGACCCGCAGCCATGGCAAAGCCTCAATTCGACCACTGCGGGTTCATCATCGGCGATGCGGAAAACCGCTTTAACGGGGCATTCCCTAGCTACGCTGCATTTTTTGCATAAAATGCATTTAGTTGGGTCAATAATTGCTTTCAATGAATAATCGTTCTTGGGGTCGAAGGTCGCGCTTACTTAATCATTTTTCCGCTCCAACCTTTGAATTCGACGTGAATTTGGGCTTTTAGAGGTCGCCTGCGTTTTCCCTTTCAATTTCGCTCTTAAGAAGCGCTTTTAGGGTTTTGTGGCACTTGCTGCATTCAAACATCGTGTTACCACATGAGGGGCAAAATAGCTCATGCTTTTCTAAGCGCTGCAAAAGCGCCAGCAACGCCAACTTGTTTTGCAGGTCACCTTCAGTCTCCTGTTTAGGCAGCTCTTCCTGAGGTTTTTGGGGTTTTTCTTCCCGTACAATCTCTTGGTAGACATGGGAGATGCTGGTTTTTCCGTCGCGGAGCTTTTGCTTGTCATCTTCGCTGGCTTTTTCAAGTATTTTTTTGCCCCGCTCCAAAGTCCGTGTTGAGACACCTGCCTTTTTCGCCACAACCTCCGCGGTTTTGCCCTTAAAGAAGGGTTCAAACTCTGACTCAGCGTCATCTGGCGCTAACTCATCCACTATTTGCTTTTCCCGCCCGTTCTTGCCGCCAACTGACTGCCTCTTCTTCGCCAGAGATTTCTCGATCTCCAGCAGCGGCACCGCTAACTCTACAAGCTGAAAATTGTTTAAGTGCCGCCGCCTAAGGTTGGCTTCTATGACAAATTTCTTTTCGATAAGTTTGTCCTCGAATTGTTTAACCTCAAAGTCGGGTTCGATGCCCAGTTCGGTGCATGCGCGGAAGCGGTGGTGCCCGTCGAGCACTTCGAGGTCTTGGTTGACGATTATGGGGTAGTGTTGGCCTTCGGTCTCTATCGATTTTTTGAGTTCAGCAAATTCCTCTTCCGACATGCGGGGTAGGAGTTTGTCGTATTCGGGGTTTAGGCGGAGGCTCATGGATACCGCTCCAATCTTTAGTGTTTTTTCTTATTTAAGGTGAAGGGTCAAACCGCTTCGACTTGTATGTGTCCCATGCCTACAGCGTAGTCTTTTATTTTTTTCTGAGAAGTATCTTTTCGCGGAATGTTTGGCAAAGCATCATTAATTTCATGCGGTTTGGTCTCTCCTCTCTCTTCCCAAGTTTGTGCATTTTTTTTCCGCATGGAGTTGAAAGTTTTGCTTTGCCAAACCCTTCTTTTCAAAATTACACTTGTTAAGAGACTCTGTTATGGAGCATCAACCGAGTCACCGCAGTCATACACAGAAATAGCAAAACAAGGATTACACCACAAATATTATTAGACTGCTTGCACCTAATTTTCAACAGTCAAATTAAATCTCATCATTGCGAGTAACATCTCGCTTTAGTGCGATTAACATAATCAATCAAATAAATAACTTACAGGAGTTGCACACTTACGGGACAATCCCAAACCTTTACTATAAAGTACGTTGTACACGCTAGATTTGAAATTGAAGGAGTAGTTGAAAAGCCAGATGTGATCGGCGCAGTTTTTGGGCAAACCGAAGGGCTTTTTGGTCCAGAACTTGACCTAAGAGAACTGCAGAAAACCGGACGCATAGGCAGAATCGAAATCGATCTCCATTCTAAAAACGACCGAACAAACGGTTCAATCACCATACCTACCAGCCTCGACCGCGTATCCACGGCGCTAATCGCAGCCAGTGTCGAGAGCATAAACCGGGTCGGACCATGCGGCGCAAAAGTCAACTTGGAACGCATCGAAGACATCCGCGAGGCACGCCGAAAAATCATCATAGACCGCGCTAAAGAAATCCTCCACAGATGGAACATCGAGTCCATGCCCAGTGTCGATGAAGTATACAAAGAAATCACCGACACCATGAAAGTGGGCAAAGTAGAAAAATATGGACCCGAAGATCTTCCCGCTGGACCAGGACTTGACGGTTCCAAAGACATTTACGTAGTCGAGGGACGCGCAGACGTCATCAACCTCATGCGCTGCGGCATCTTCAACACCGTCGCATTAGAAGGCGCCAAAGTACCTGATTCCATAAAGAAAATCACCAAAGAACGCAATGCCACCGCACTACTTGACGGCGACCGAGGCGGCGACTTAATCCAGAAAGAACTTTTACAAGTAACCAACGTCAAATACGTAGGCCGCGCTCCACGAGGCAAAGAAATCGAAGAGTGCAACTGCAAAGAAATCAACGAAGCCATAGAAGGCAAAGTGTCAGTTGCCGAACTCAAAGAGGGCAAACAGCAACCACAGCAGCATGCGCCTCCACCACCCCCCAAGAAAGTTCATGTACCAGAACGAGCGAAAGTCGAAGTCCCAGACACCGTTGCCCAAGCAGCCAAAGCACTAGTCGGCACACTCGAAGCAGTCCTCCTAAACGAAAAACTCGAATTAATCGAGCGTCTCCCCGTCAGCCAGCTTGCCGAGAAACTGCAACAGATCGCAGGCGTCGACACCGTTGTCTTCGACGGCATCATCACACAACGCATCGTTGATATTGCAGGCGACAAAAACATCAAACGTATCGTGGCTTCACGCATATCCGAAGCCGTCAAACCAGCGCTCAACGTGGAACTAGTAACGTTCCAAAATGCCATACCCCCAGCCTAAAAATAGTCTGTCAGGCTCTTTGTTTTTTCTTCTTTTGTTGTTTTCTCAAGCATTTTTTCTGTGACATTGAAATATTCCAGTATACGCGCCGCCGCAGGCAATACCTGATTTGTAACGTAGTAGTCGACGTCTGCGTCTTGTTGTTTAGCGAATACGTAGGGCTTCACGCGACTGTACAGCGGACCTGACCCAGAAGCGACGATATAACCGACTTTATCGCTAGCGGACAGCCGCCAGCCCTTTTCGAGGAGCATTTTTGCGGCTTCCACATGTGGAGCCCTAACCGCGTACTGCTCCGGCTGCTTAGTGAGGGTTTTCCAGATGACAAGTTCCTGCAAAGGGACTTTTTTGTGGTGCAAGTCAGTTACCACAGAGTGCACGTAGTTGATGGCGTTTGTGGGTGACTGCTCTTTTAGGATGATTTCGAGCACATGCTGCTGCACCTGTTTAGCAACCTCCGCCCAGTCGCCCCTTATTACTTCTAAGCCTACGATGTCGAGGCTGCCGTCTTGCCGCAAACCCGCATAGCGCTTTTTGGCTTCGGTGAAGAAAATGCGCCTGTAGACTTCTCCGACTTCAACATCTAACTTGAGTTCTCGTTTGATGTCTTCTTGGAGTTGCGTCACTTTGGCTTCATCATAGTTGAGGAACAGGCTGTCGGTGTCGCCGTAAACCACTTCCACGCTGGCTTTCTGCGCCATCTGCGATGCAGTAAAGATTATGTGTCTGCCCCATGCGGAGGCGGCTTCAGCGACGGGTTTAATGTACCACCTTGCCCCAATCCACCCAGCGTAACCGTAGGCGGCGTTGGTGAGGATTTTGACGGCTTTTTGGCGGGCATCCAAAATCTGGTACTCAACAGTTTTGGGGCTAAGCGCTTGCATTTTCTGGCGTATGGCGCCCCTTACGTCGATTAGGTAGGTTAGGGCGTCTTTGTAGAATCCGGGTGGGGACTTGCGGAAGCGGTAACCCACTTCGGGAGCGACGTAGACGCCACCTTCTGGGTCGGGTTGCCCTGGTTCGATGTAGGTGTCGGGGGAAAGGTTGTATGTTATCATAATGTTTGGGTACATCGATTTGAAATCTAAAACTGCGATGTTATCGTGCAAGCCAGGCTTAGGCGAAAGCACCAGTCCACCTGTATAGGGGATGTAGGGTTGCTCTAGGCGCCTGGGAACGAGTTCACCGATTTTCTGTGCGAGCTTAATCAGGTACCACTCGACCCTAAATCCCGTAGCCGCTGTCATAACATGGTCTAATGGCAGACTTGTCAAAGACGAAAGTTGCATGGCAAAGTCAATCAGCAAATCAAGCATGGCGTGGACTCGGCGGGCACTATCTTGGGCAAACCGCTCAAGTTCGGGACGCTTTTGGGGGTCATCCCAGTAATCGGCGAATAAGACCTCCTCTACCACTCCGCCGTCGCCTGCTACGCCTAGGTATTCAGCGAAGTTAGCTAGCGTCTTAACCTTGACTTCTGGAAACATGTCGGTGAAGTCTGCTAAGTCAACGTTGACTATGCCGGTGGTGGAGACGTGGCCATAGACGCTGGTGTGTGGTTCAAAGGCTGCACGGTCAAAGTCGAGTTTTAAGCGGCATTTGCGGGCTCTGACTTTGAGGTAGCTCCAGTCTTTGGTGTTTGCGCCGTAGCTTGCGATGACGTCGGGGTCGAAGTCTTTGATGTATTGAAGTAAGTTTTTGAGGGGTTCTTTGTCTTTCTTGTCCTCGCCCACCATAAACTGGTGTTCCTCGCCATTGCTTGCCACAGTTGATATCAAAATGACGGGGTCGCGGTCGGGTTTTGGCGTACCCTCACGACTATAAGCGATAGTTGAGAAAGCCAGAGTTCGCAGAGGAGGCACCGAGGGGTCGTCGAGCACCTTTGGCGGGGCTTGCAAGGAGTAAACCTTGACTGCCCTAACCCCCGAAGTGTTCTCTTCCTCTGTAACCTCGGCTTCATGCCAGCTGCAGGGCAAAACGCCGTTGTCAATCATATAGCGCATGGCGGCTCGGATGTCGTCTTCGAGGCAGTCTGAGACGCCATCGAGTTTGCGGAGTTGCTTAGCGATTTTGCCTGTTTTGGTTGCGTCTCTGCAACTGACTTTTATGGCGGCTGTGGGTTTGCCAAAGAAACGGCGGCTTACAGCTTCGGTTTCTATGATTTGGTCGCCGCCTGTTGCCTTGATTGCCTCAACTACTTTGGTTGGGTCTGCGCCTCCATGCAGCATCACATAGAAGTAGGCGGTGAAGTTGCGGTCGACGATGAGCACTCGTTTGCCCTCTTTGGTGATTCCCCAAAGCCACAAATCCACTGTGCCCCCGCCTGCTTTGGGGTTTATGTCGAGGAGCCAAAAAACAAGTTTCAAAGCAACAACCGCCAAATAATCATAGAATAAAACTGCCTTTAAACCTTTAAGCACCAAAACAGCAGAAACCAGAAACCCTTTAGAACCTAGCGGGTCTTAGAGGGAATCTGGCTATAGTGTGCGTTTAGACGAAATCTTGCTAATCATAATCACGATGTCAGCGGCTGTGCTGGTGCTTACACCTTCGATTGGTTTAGATCCAATTTAGGTTCTGAACAAAAACGCCTGGTGATTTAATGGTGAAGCGGCTCATGCCCAACATTAAGTGAGCGGTCGTTTTTGTGCCTATTGGTATGCCATCAAATAACTGTTGGAGGTTAGTAGGAGCTTAACTTCTCCAGCTTTTCCCGATTGCTTATAAAGAATCGTCTGAACGACGCTGTCAAATCATAGCTTTCCACTTCATCTAAGGGAACCCAGCGCAGTTCCGCTGCGTCTGTAGCAGCGCCTATTGTTCCGCCGACGACGTGAACAAGGTAGTCGACTATAACATAATGGTACCTGATTTTTCCATCCGAATCCCACTCCGCTTGATTCACCACGTCTAGTAGTCTGGGGTTGTCTACTTCTAACAGTGTTTCTTCTCTGGCTTCTCGGATTACGGCTGCTTCTGGCGTTTCTCCGAGTTCAATTAGGCCGCCGGGTATACTCCATTTGCCTTTTGCAGGTTCGTTACCTCTTTTGATTAGCACGATTCTTTGGTCATCCACGATGACTACGCCGATTCCTACAATGGGTTGGTCAGGGTAGAGACGCTTCACACAGAACACCTGCGCCTGTTAATGTGACAACTGACTTAAAGCCTCTACGGGTAAAAAAGCCTAAAGCAAACAAAAAAAAGAAAAAAGAGCTAAGCGCCTTACTCATAGCGCAAGGCGTCTACTGGCTTGAGTTTTGAGGCGCGCCATGCAGGGTAGAGCGCAAAGATCACACTCACGCCTACACCGAACGCGAACGCTCCGGCAAGCACTTCAAGAGTTAGCAGCGGCACAATCTGGAATGCACCTCCGCCGAAGAAGCCAGAGCCCAAAACATTGGCGACAACGACGGCTAAGCTCCAGCCTAAAGCGATTCCGATTACTGCGCCGATTACGCCGATGATCACCGACTCGCCTAGGAATATGGTTAGGACGGTTCTGCTTTTCATGCCCAGTGCTTTCAGGATGCCGATTTCGCGTGTGCGCTCGATGAGGGAGACGATCATGATGTTCATGATGCCGATGCCTGCAACGAGCAGTGAGATGGCTGCGATGCCGCCTAGGAACAGTTGTATGGTGCTAAACACTGTGGTTAGTAGGCTTAGGACTGCGGTTGCTGATATGACTGAGACTTGGTTGCTAAAGTGGTCGGTTATGAGTTTCGTGACGTTGGTTACGGTTGCGTTGTCGCTGTTGGTGAGTTTAACAACTATCATGTCGCACTGTGTAGTGTTAAAGTAACTTTCTGCTTTTTCAATTGGGATGTAGACGCCGGTGTCTGAGGGGCCGCCCAATCCGAAACCGCCGATTTTCTGCAACACGCCCACAACGTTGGCTGTGTAGGATTCGTTAACTGGCGGGAGCACGGTTGCGTTTGTCCAGGTGATGTTTATGCGGTCGCCTGAATCAAAGAATATTGTGCCGTTCTGTCCTGGTTGGTTAATACGTGTGCCAACGATTGTGTCGTTTTCGGCTGGAGTGGTGGGTATGGTTCCGGTTTGCGCCACAAAAGTGGTGCTATAGATTTCTTGGTAGGCGTCAAAGTCTACACCGTAGATAGTGGCTGATCGATTAAGGTTGTCAGTTTGCACGTATCCGCCACGGCTGATTATGGCAACCGAAGTTTCTATGTCAGGCGAAAGGGCATCGATTTCATCAGTGTAATTGGCGTATAGGGTAAACCCAGAGTTTGCGCTGCCTCCGCCTCCTAGACCTCCACCAGTGTCACCGAAGCCTCCTCCTTGTCCTCCTCCACCGCCAAGACCACCCAAGGCGCCACTGCTAGACGTCACGATCAGGGTGTCAGCGGATAACCCCTGATTTAGCTGTGTCGTAATGGTGGCTTGTAAGCCCTGAGTGATCGAGAGTAACGCAACGATAGCGGCTATGCCTATGACTATACCCAAAGTGGTTAGTGCTGCTCGGAGCTTGCGGAGTTTAATAGCGCTAAAAGAATAACCGAAAACATCAAAAGTCCTCATATTAGTTCACCGCGTCCTCTACGATTTCTCCGTCAAACATCTGCACGGTTCTCTTTGCTAAATGCGCCAACTTTTCATCATGCGTTACCATGATTATGCTGACTTTGTCTTCGGTGTTGAGCTTATTGATTAGGGCTAAAACTTCTGCCGCGGTCTTGGAATCGACGTTTCCTGTGGGTTCGTCGAGCAGCAGAAACTTGGGGTTGTTTGCCAGCGCCCGGGCAATCGCGACACGTTGCTGTTGTCCACCGCTGAGTTCGGCGGGTTTATGGTTGATTCTATCCTTCAACCCAACAGTTTCGAGTAGTTCGATGGCATGTTGACGACGCTGGCTTTTGCTCTTATTCGCTATGGACATTGATAATTCGACGTTGTCGCGTGCAGTCAAGCGGGGGATCAGGTTGAAGAATTGGAAGACGAACCCGATTTTTAACCGTAAATCTGCAAGTTGGTTATCGTTGAGTTTGCCGATGTCAACTCCGTCGATGCGCAGGGTGCCCGCAGTGGGTTTATCCAATGCGCCGATGAGGTTGAGCATGGTTGATTTGCCGCTTCCGGAAGGCCCAAGGATGGAGACGAAATCTCCTGCTTCAACCCTTAGGTCTACTCCGCGAAGCGCTTCAACTGGAACTTTACCCAGCATGTAAGTTTTCTTTACGCCTATCGCTTCAACTACGAGTGTACTTTGTGACATGCTCTCTCCTCCAATACGTTATAAACAATGGAAAATCCTCTTTCATATAAACACTAGTAATATCTAGTACTGCGCTGCATTCGGAATGGGCATACATCTTTGTTAACCATCCTTTTTTATTACATTGGATTTAAGGGTAATAGCCCTAACACTTAGAAAATTGGCTTAACTGTTACTCTAAGGGTTAGAGTCCTATTGAAAACAAATAACAAAACAGAGGGTTAGCTCGGCAGAGAACGCCCCCGCAAATAGCGTCTCTTATAGAGTAGCGCCGCTGAAACCGCCGCTAAGACTACAACCACAAGGACTACCGCCACTGTGAGAACGGGTGGGCTTGGGCGGTTGGCTTTGAGCCAAGCAGGACGCTACCAGAAGGACAAGAAGTAAACTGCATAGTTTAGCAATTACGGCGGTTTTGTCGAGGTGGGTAGGCGACGTTATTTATCCTCCACTTTAATTGTGGATGGTTGGGGCTTTAACATTTACTTTAAAACAGGGTAAACCGAAACTAAACGAGCCGCCATTAAACGCCCAGACGTGTTGGGTTCTGCTTGTGGTTTGCTCCACAAGAATCCAGCAGCCCACTGCAATAACAGAAAACAAAACACAATTGCCTACATAGCCTGCCAGGAGAAGATGAATAAGGGGGACGCTGCCTTCTTCTTAAACTAGTAAATGGATCTGTAGAGCACTATATAGCAAAAGCAGCCACGACGAGCAAGCAAAACAAAAAATGGGTAAACAACGGATTAAGCAAAGGGGAGGCGGATGGATTCTGCAGAGCAACAACCGCTCGGTTTATGCAATTTGTAGGCACGAATGCTGTTTCATTAAAAAAATAGAGGGGATGGTTTGAAGACATTAGGGTCGCTTTCTAACGGCTACCACGATTATGACGGTGGCTATGGCTATGGCGACGATTATGGCTATGGTTCCCAGAAGCATGTACATGTCAGTTGCTGATCCTGTGAATGGGGTTGGAGTGGCTGTGGCTGTGTGTCCTTCATCCACTTGGAATGCTGTAACGCCGTTTGATTGATAGTACGATTCTGAACCTGCAAACATGGCATATAGCGTGTATTTTCCTGTGATATCTGGTTGCCAAGTGTAACTGTAGAATCCGTCTGGAGTGCTAGTTGTGGATCCGATTTCTCGGTAGTTGCCATTTGCATCAACCACGCTTAGCGTTACTGGAACACCGGTCGTATTTTGAGGCATCGGCTTTTGCTGGTACACATACGCCATATACTCGGTCATGCTGTCATCTGAAACCGCTGGAAGTCCATTTGGGAATCTGGCTGCTTGCTCAGTTTGCGTGCTACCTGGGGAAATATCGATGACTTTGCCATGTATCAATACGTTCTGCCCCAATGTTATGGGAGCGGTGGATGCGGTGACTGCGGTTTGAGTTGGACCTTTCCCAAATGCATAGTTCTTTCCGTCATAGGTGTTCGGTGCGACTATGATGCCGTTTGCGACGACGGGTTGCTGCCACCAGCCAGGCATAGACCATATTGTTGCGCCGTTGGACATGTTAACCGCGTACATGCTGGTTCCCCTGTAGAGCGGTGAGTTAGCTGAGTGTTCTCCATGCGTCACGATTATTTTGCCGTCGGCAACTGTTTGACCGCCGTATAGTGGATAGACGCCATATGGGGTTTCTAGCCCTGCGTTGATGGGTCCCCACTTCCAGACGAGTGCTCCAGTATTTGCATCGTTAGCCCACAGTTCTCCATCGTAGGCTTGCCAGAAGACTTTGCCGTCTAAGATTATTCCGCCGTCAACATACATGCCCCATTGGTTGGGTCTTGCCTCGCTGATCCATTTCTGTTCGCCGGTCGCGATGTTGAATGCGTAGCATTGTCTGGTTTCTTTTCTAAAGATCGTGTATATGCCGTCTTCTACTGACAGTGCTCTGCCGCCAACGACTATTTCGAAGGTTCCATAGTCACGGACTTTACGCCAGATAACATGTCCATCGACACCGGAAATTGCCATGTCCTCAAAAACTCCTGCATGCTCGTATAGTCCTCGGGTCTGGTTGGTCAAGATGAGCGTTGACAAATCTTTAGGGTCCCAGGCTGAAATGGTCAAGGTGGGCGAGTATGTTCGGCTTAATACCTGTGTAACGTTTGTTGCATTTGTAGATACACTCTGCAGGATCACTGGTCCAAGCTTTGGTACAGTAACGTTCCATTCGATACCTGTTTTCCAATCGATGTTGTACTGCGGTCTCTCCCGGCCAATGTTACCCAATGTTTGCGAAACTGACGCATCAAGCATCTTTGTTGAATTCCATTTAACAACTGTACTGCTGTTAGCATCAACGGTGTATGTTAGTAAATCGCCAGTCATTTCATCTCTGCAGAAGGTCATGGCAAAGCCGTCGGTTGAAATCACCGGCGCATTTTTAATCGTGTATTGCAGTGTTCCTGTCCACGCATCCCAAACTGCCCATGTAGTTGCGCCTGTACTCCAGAGGTAAGCGATGCCTCCGTGCCAGTTGCGTGTGTCCCGCGTGAGGACTTGCCCAAGCATTATCTGGGCGTCTTGTGCTTGTACCAGTTGTCCGTTGGAAGCTGGGTAGGTTCCATTGACAAACCATATGATTTCTCCAGTGGCTAAGTCTTGGCAATACCATCCGAATCGGGGTTCACGCATTTCTTTCCAGTACATTCTTCCGTCGATTATCACTGGGGGCTGGAGTGCGCGGATGTAGCTTGAGCCGGTGTAGAAGGACATTCCGCTGGGTCCTCCCACCATGCCTCCGAACTGGTTAGATGCGGTCCACAGAACGTGAGGGGTGTTTGGCATTTTTGTGTAGGGGTTGTAGGGTCCCTGCATTGAGCCCCAGTCGAATTGTCGGCCTGTGTCATAGCCTGGCATAAGCCAGTTGTCAGCGATATTCCATGAATTAGTCTGCTCTCCATATATGGGAAACGTCCAGTATTCACTTGGAATGGGCGCTACCGGGGCATAACCGACCTCTTCTTGTTGCACAGTCAGCGAATACTCTTCAGTGTCTGCAGCTGGTTGAGTCGTTTGAACTTCAGGGGCAAAGTCCACTCTTCCGCCGGGGTAGTGGGCTTGGATTTTCCATACGCCTACTTGGTCGGGTGTGAAATTTGTGTAGGCTGAGCCTGTAGAGTCAGTGTCGAACGGTCCAAGAGTTTGTGTTGTGCCGTTGGGGTCTGTTATTATGACGGTCCATCCATCGAAGCCGGGAAAACCGAACCCTCTTGAGGGGAAAGTCATCCCGAACACTACGAGAACCTGTTGACCCACCCCAACTGGGTTAGGTGATGCAGTAACATAGGGATAGGCTGTGTAGGCGGCGTTTGTTAGGTTTGGTTGCAATTCAATCATTGTTGCGGCAAAAGTAGCGATTAGAGCTATCGCTACGACTTTGTTTATTTTGTTCAAAAAATCTTTCTCTCCTTAGTTAGCACTTTCGTGCCTGATAAACATTTGATTCATTTCTGTATATAAACCTTGCATTTTTTCTAAGTTCTAACTGAAAAAAACTAATAATTCAACATTAACAAAATTGATGGAGAAAACCCACCCTAAGTATACTTAACCAAACCTCTACTAAGACAGGTCTTAGCTTATGACTGTGCCCACGTTTTCACCCTTAACTGCCGCCAAGATGTTCTTTGGCTCAAAGCCGCTGACAACCACGGTTTTTATGTGGCTGCGCTTAAGCACTTTTACGGCTTCGGGGTCGATAATCTGGTGAATGCCTGCTTTGTGCTCGTTTTGCTCAAATACCTGCGATAGTTCATCAAACGTTAGGCGGTCAAGTTTTACTGCGTCAGGGTGTTTGCGGGGGTCTTTGTTGTAGATGCCTTTTTGGTCGGTGCCCTTAACCAGCATGTCCGCGCTGACTTTTTCAGCCACCAGTGTTGCGACTGTGTCGGTGGTGATTCCGGGTTTTAATCCGCCCATCACGGCGACTTTGCCCTCTCTTAGGCACTGCTCTGCCTCGTCAGGGGAAACCGCCACTTTGCTACAGGCGACTTCGCCGAGTTTTTTTAGGAATAATTGTGCAAACAGTCGGGAACAGGAAATCGCCACTTCGTCTTGCGCATCCATATCCAACTCTAACTCCTTCGCTAAACCGATAAACTGCCTTGCCAAGGCGCCTCCGCCGACAACAACCACGATCTGGTGTCCTTCTTGGCGGACGGTTTTGATGGCTTCTGCATACTTTGCCATTAGCTGGGTATTGATGGGGTTGGCGACGACGCTGCCGCCGATTCGGATTACGATGCGCATTTGTGTGCCTCTAGTGGGTTTTTACTGCGTTGGGGGTTAAAAATCTTTATAACCACTCTTCGGGTGACGTCTCCCGCGTCCCACAGTCTTCCCCCTCTTCTTTTTCTTGTTTCCTAACAGTCTACTTGGCAGTTTGTTTATGCTTCTGGGAGGTTGCCGCTTGATTTTGGATGTTACTGCAGGCTACCGCCACATAATTTTCACGGTTACGTGTTTAGGAGAAACAGAACAAAAATGAAAATCTACACTGATGATCCCAGAGTCAAGTATGTAACAACCAGCATATCCCCTGAAAGGACAAGAGAAGAAATCAGCGAGGTCCTCCGCGCCTACGATACCTCAGATATCCTGTGGCATTGGAAACCTGAATTCAACGACGTGTTTGTGCAGTTTGGCGTTGAAGAAGTCATTGACGAGGTGCATGCGCGGGTTATAGTTAAGGTGGTTATGCCTGTTTTGTGGGATAAAGCAGTACAGCGCAGTCCAGACCCGAAGCGCCGAGTCGAACACGTTAACCTCCGTGTGTCGATGCGGGGCATGTACTACTACATCCTCAACAACCTGCAAAACGCCTATGTGATGCAGAGCAGCCGCGTAGCGTCGTTTCTGCCTGATTTGGTTACGCCTTCGGGGGAACGGTATTTTGAGCGGATTAAGCGGCAGCTTGACCAGTTTGGCGCGTTGCCTGAGCCGAAGCGTGAGCCGCCGCGGCATGTGGAAGTGATTCTTCCTAGCCGTGTGGTTGAGGCTGACGAAGTTATTGTTCCACCAAAAAAGGAGGGTCAGCCGTGATTGACCGTGTAATCATCGCCTCAGCCGACTACCCCTTAGGTGCAGTTATCATCCAAGACGGCGTAGCCTGCACTGTCGCAAGTAAGGTTCCGTGTCGGCGGGGTTGGCGGTATGGGTTAACGCAGACGGAGGCACCCCAATGACCGAACGCATGTTTCCTGTAGTCTGCATTTGTGGCAGCACCCGCTTTGAAAAAGAAACCAAAGAAATGGCTGAGCAACTAACGATAGCGGGGCAGGTTGTTTTGATGGTTAATGCGTGGAGCCGAAAAGACGCATTACACGACCCGTTAAACCCGCTTGACGTCGAAATTAAAGAGATGTTGGATGCGATTCATAAGCAGAAAATCCGCATGGCAGACTACGTTTTAGTTATGAACATCGGCGGGTACTGGGGCAAAAGTACGCAGTCAGAAATTGACTTTGCTCACAGAATCGGTAAGCCTGTGAAGTATGTTGAACCCTTGAGGGAGGCACAGCAATAATGCCGATTGAGAAGACAACCAAAAGCAGCGGAAACCCCCCTAATGCAGGCAGCGTCGACAAGTTTGTCCACTGCCACCTTTGCCCCCTAAAAGACCACTGTGGATTTTCAGCGGCAGATTCCAGCTATCACTTCCACAGCTGCAAAGATGAATCTTGGGATTTAACGGCTTTGTCGATGGCGGCTGCGAATTGCCCATTAAAAAAGGCGGTACTCAAACCATGACTGAACAGAAAAATTTATGCAAAATATCGGTTGGCAACATCCCCGTAGAAGCGCCCACTGTGGAGCAAGCCCAGCAGCTCTTTCAAGTTGCCTGTGGAGTACGGCAGCATAACCCTATCAATGAGGCGATTCGATGAGCACACAGAATAATTTAGACCGCGAAGGAAAGTATATCCGTTTTAAATGGTTCATGGCAAGTAAAAGCGGAAAAACCCATATTTGGGAAGTCTTAGCTAAGGATGGCGGCGTCAAACTTGGTGAGGTTTCTTGGTATGGAGCTTGGCGTTGCTATGCGTTCTTTGTTTCTTCCAAGTGGGGCGACTTCGAGTTAGTCTTTGAGAAGCAATGTCTCAGGGATATCGCTAATTTCTGTGAAGAAATGACTGGCATCCAAAGGAGCTTAAGAAAATGATTGAGCAGCGTTTGATTGACCCTGCGCTCCAAACCGTCGCCGACAAAATCATGCATGACCTTCCCGAAGAATTAGCGGCTGCGCTTAAGTTTGAGTTGCATAGTGGCGGCGACAGCTTAGTCCTCACCTATCCCCCTGCGCTGGAGAAAACCCCTGAGTTCCAAGAACTAAACAAAGTCGTGCGTGGCTATGGCGGGACGTTTGTAAGTCGGAAGCCTGAGAAGTCGTATTTTTTGGTGCCTCGTCCCAAACCTAAGGTTGAACCTGAAATACGGAAAGGCATCGTTTCAGGGATGAACGTGCAGGCTGCGGCTGAACAGATTCCTAAGCCTGCGGCTAGCGAGGTCTCCCCTCAACAGAAGTTGCCCGCGGAGTTAGCGAATGAAGCCACAGCGGAACGCGAGAAAGAAGCAACTGTAAAGCAGCCACAAAATAGCGGTGAAATAGCTACTGTACAGCTACAAAATAGCTATTCTACACCCTCAGAAATCAGAACGCCAGCCCCAGAACCCCCAGAACCTGTGACCCTCAAAACCACAACAGGCACCATCTTAGGCACCATGCAACTGGAAGGCAGCCGCGTATTCATACGCCCCGAAGAACGCCTCTGCCTAAACATCAACACGCCACCTTTCAGCAACTTCCTAGTCGAAAAAGTGCTTCTGAAAATGCATGAAAAAACCCCAGCGTTCAACTATGATATTGTCAATGTAGGCGACGTCTTAAGCGAAATCATACTCACAGGCGCTACGGCTGAACAGTTCAAAGAGTTGCAGTCGGCGGTGCGGTGGACGTTTGAGAAGATGCATGAAAAGCAGAACTCAGACAGTCAGCCCCATAGGGCAGAACCTGAAAAGCCAGCCCCGCAGCCTCAACAGCCAAAAGCCCAGCCCCAGCCCGAAGAACCCCGTCAACCCAGCCCCAAAACCCACTTCGAAACACGCTACTGCACCGCATGCGACCATCCCCAGAACTGCGACCCCGACAGGTGCCTGCAAATCCTCAACGTGCTATTCCTTGATGACATCCGAGAAAGCCTTGCTAAAGCCTGTGTGGCACTGGAAAAAACTGCGAATCGCCCTGTCTACCGAGGCGGCGGGGGAGGGCAAAAACGTGAGTGCCATGTTGATGGCGGCATAAAATGGTTCTGGACCAACGAAACACACACCTACGAGAAAGCCCCAGACAACGAAAACATGGATTCCAAAGAGTACCAGGCGTTGAAGAAGCAGATTGAGGATGCTGTGGCGGTGGGGAAGACAGGGGTGTTTGTAGGCGATTTTTGGTGCATGCTGGATAGGTACAAGAAGGATGGGGTTGTGCGAAAGAAAACTCAGACTCAGCAAGGAGGCAACAAGTAATGTCTTTTGAAGAGCATGAATGCTACTGCCAAGTAAAGTATCAAGAAAAGGGCAACAAGTTAATCGGAAAAACAATAACTATGGATTACGTTGGAGATGGCGTTTGGAAATGCTCTGTATGTGGCGCTGAAGATGATGAACATAAAGATGACATTTTCAAGGCAAGAGTACAAATTAAAAAGGGTGAATATAATGGGCATAGCTACATAGAAGCCACCGTTATTCCCCCTTTCAACGAGAAACTATTATCTAACGTTGAGGACTCACAGGGTAGAAAAACCGAAGAGATAGAGAAGAATTGCTTAGAAGAGTTCCTTAATACTGATTGCTATGCAGCCGTTAGAGGACATGCAGAGGGCGTTTTTGATATGGAAATTCTCTTTTATGATTATGCTACAGGCGGCGATGGTGGCGAGCGGGAAGTTGTTATCGAAATCTGTAAAGAAACGCCAGTACAGGGAGGCGGGAAGTAGATGGCTCTTGAAACCAAAGCCAAAACTCCTTACGAAGTCTGGAACCAATCCGCCACCCACTCGGAGCCGAAATGGGTTCTTGAAACAGAATACCTAAAACTAAAAGAGGAAAACAAACGTTTAACCGCCATAATCGAAAAAACCCAACCCCCCACACAAAACGATACTCCAAGGGTGCATCGTAAAAAGCCTTCCTTTTACAACGCTACCTACTGCAAAGGTGACGGGTCATGTGGTGATTGCTTGTTGATGTCTTTTAAATATCATAAGGGTAATGCGCTTTTTCAGATTTGCACCAATGAGGCGGGTTGTAGTTTGAAGGGGTTTGTGCCGGTGTATGCGGAGAAAAAGGAGGCTACCCGCTGATGTGTGTTTGGTCTAAATCAGGTGATCGACGTATTGACCCCTGCATGAAAGCAGAGATTGAAGCCCTAAAAAAACAGGGTGAAAATGTTCTTGCCTGTTGTTGCGGTCATGGTCGTTACCCTAAAACAATCGTTGTTAAGACTTGTGGCTACTGTATTGAATATTTCAGCGGTGTTATGTTGCCGCGTCTTAAGCGGTTTTACCGTAGGGATGCTTTGGGCTTCTACTACATCCCCGAAATCTCACAACCTCAGACTTCACCGTTACCTTTGGATCATTCAGTTGGTGGATGCGAACTAACTCACCACTAAAAACCGCATTAGGAAACTAGAAAAAAAATACGTTAACCTACGGGACGGAATAATAAACGTATATCTATCAATCTGGTGCGCACCAACCAACCAGAATTTCACAGTGACAATGATATGACGTTGAAACCGAAAGAAATCTACATCCGAACAATACGGCTCAAACATGAGAAGCTAAAGCAGCTCCTAGCGGAGGCAGAGGCGATTATGAAGCGGGAGGGCTGGGGCTTTGACGAATACTTAGCTAATTCTATGTTGGAGTATAATCTTCGGCATGGGGCTGGCAATAACAGTTTTCCACTTGACAAGTTTGGCGTGACCTGGACTAAGGCGGAGTCTACGGGGAAATGCTGCTTCACAGGTTGCCGGGAACTCTCTGTTGGCGTGGCCCTGTATGTGCCTAAGAATCAGACGGTGGGCGTGTGTAAGGGTCATGGGGAAGTGGTGCGGCAAAGCATCAATAGCGGGTCGCGGTTGTGGGCAGATTTGAAGTTGCCAAAGGAGGCCTCCAAATGAGTTCTGCTTCTTATCTGGAATGGTTTACGTTTACAATACAAAAAGGTCATGCTATTGCAGAGTTTCATGAGAAGAGAGAGTGGGATTTTAAACGGTGTTTGAGACATGAAATTAATAATAATATTGCGGCTAAGATTTCGCTTTTGCTTATTTTGTGTGCTCAAGATCATCCTGAGGGTCAGCGGCGGTTTGGGCGTTGGAATAATCGGCATTGTGCTTGTGCTTGGGAAGATTATGATGTTAATGTGAAGAAGTCTCGGAGGTTTCTTAGGGTTGCCTGATTTGCCCTGTACCAAATGCACAAAGCCGTGTAGTCGGTTGTGTCCTCATTATTTCGCTAAGACGGCTAGGGATAAGTTGCGGGAGGCTGGGTTTGATGTTGTGTAAGTCGAAGCCTATTTTCCTTCAAGAACTCTATGCCCAAATTCCCTCTATCGACTGCAAAGGCTGCGGACAATGCTGTGGACCTATAGAGATGTCGCCTGTTGAGAAGCAAATAATCACCGACTACTGTAGCGCACATGATATTCCATTAGGGAATCTTTTTGCGTCCATGTACGAGAAGTGGGTGGCGGGGCAGGCTGGGGAGTGGCAGTGTCCAATGCGGCAAAACGGGGTGTGCGTGATTTACACGGTGCGCCCGGTGATTTGTCGGTTGCAGGGGTGTACGCCTCGGTTGCCGTGTCCGCATTTTCCGAATCGTAAGTATGGGTTGGGGGTTTCTGAGGCTAGGCGTTTGGCTGAGTTGAGTTGGAGGCTTAAGCGTTGAGGTTCAGAACTCAGAACGCCAGCCCCGTAGCCCTCTGCGGTGATACTAACAGGGATATACTGAAGGGTAAACTTGGCGTTTTCTCCATCAAAAACGACTCTGTCAGTTCTAAGTGTTTGGGGTGGATGCTTGATGCTCAAAATGTTTGTTTGTTTCTTTTTCTCTTAAAAAATGGCTTTAAACAGGCGTTTTGTGTAGTGGCTAAGTTCAGTTTCCAGAGTTTTTTAACCCCGCTTCTACAGGGGATTTTTTCCAGAAATCATAGTCTTGGAGGCATAACAAATTGAAAAAAACAAAGAATGAGGTTATGGGCTTGCGTAGAGTGCGTGAAGTCCAGAAAATCGGTTTAGTTACCCTGCGGAAAGTGAAGCATACTGGCAACGTCTATTATGTGACGATTGACCCGACGACTGTGGCGTCTTATGATTTGGCTACGGGGGATGAACTCAAGGTTGGGTTTATTGAGGTTCGGAAGGACCGGACGTTAGCGGCTGCAGTTGAAGATAAGGAGCCTGAACTTTAGGGGGAACTTGGATAGTCGATGAGTTACAAAAATAATCTTCATCCTAAAGTTAGCCGTGCCGAGTATGACGTATTCAAAGAACTTAGCCGCTTATGCCTCACGCGTGGCATGGTAACTCAGCAGCCGATTACACTACGCGCCACAATCCCCGATTTTATGTGGATAGAGAAACGCAAACTCGTCTATTTGGATGGGGTGCATGTGCATCGGAAGAAGCAGGAGCGGGATGAGGAAATCGATAACCTCTTGGAAGTTCAGGGGTGGACGGTGCTGCGGATTCCGTATATGCCGCCTTTGACGGGGGCAGAGTTTACGCGGGTGATTGGGTTGATTAGGGAGTTCATAGGGGAGGCAGATAACGAGTGACTAATGCCGCTCGAACCCGTTTCGCCACCCTCATTGTAATCTTAGAAGAATGTCGTGGTAGTCCCAAGTCTGCTAATAGTATTTGTCGGCATGCACATATTGGTTTCTCGCGGGTTATGGCATGTTTGGAGGTTTTGGAGGGAGCAGGTTATCTTTCTAGGAGTGTGTATAGGGGGCAGACGTTTTTTGGGGTTACGCGGGAAGGGTTGGTTTTTCTGGGTAAGTGTGAAGAGTTTAGGGCGTTGTTGGTGCCTTTCGGCGGGTTGGAGGTTTTGGTGTCCCTCTAATTTGGGGTGTCTGCGGGTAAGGTTTTATAAGGGGGCGCTTGCTGAGTTGCTACCGTTGAAGAATCTTCGAAGAAAGTGGTAGATTTGTGAGGGGTCTTGCAGGGAGTGATACGCTACCTGCCGACACCCTTTCAAGGGCTTTCTGCTAGCGCCCAGTTAACCCTTAGCCAAGGTTCAGAGAAAAAATTTGGTGTGCCTTATTATGCCTCATCGACGAAAACCCAGTGGTGTAGCTAGAAACTTCATTCAGCATAGTGCGTACTATGATTGTAAGACGAAAGAATCTATAAACTTGGTGTCTGCCGACGCAGTGATGGTTGAGGTTGCCGCTGCTTTCCCCGACAGCTATGATGAGGATTTAGAGGTACAGGTTTTTGGGGATTTAGAGTTATCGCAGGATGCTTTGGTCACGGGGTTGGTTTTGAGTGATCCGCGGGGTACGGGGGCGCTGCGTTGAGTTCTGAATCGCCTTATGTTAATTGTCCGTCTTGTCCTGAGATTAAAAAGAAGATTGATCGCATCGACTTAGCCTTGTTGGGTCCTGATGGTACGGGCCGTGAGGGGGGGTTGGTGAAGGCGGTTAATGATTTGGAGGATAGGTTTAAGGTGCAGGCAAGTTGGACGGATGTGTTTAAGCCTATTGTGATTGCAGCGGTTTCTTCGGCTGTGACGTTTCTTTTAACGTATGGCATTCTCTCTCACATCATCTAGTTTTCAAGTAATAGTTTTCCAAGGAGAGTAAAGACAAAATGGCTTCTACGAATGAGAAAATCTTAGCAGGCGTCTTAATCGCCGTTGTCGTAGTGGCAGCGGTGGCTATCGGCGTAATCGTGGTTTCTCGGCAAATCAGCAGCCATGGCACTGTGGTGTCTACAAGCTACGGGTTAGGCGTCTATACGGATGCGGCCTGCACGGATCCGCTTACGGAAATCGACTGGGGGAAAGTTAGCAACGGCGCGGTAGCTACAACGCCTGTTTTCTACGTGAAGAACACGGGACAGAACACCAACTTAACCCTAGGCTTCAACGTGACTGATTGGAACCCCACAGGCGCAGCCAACTACTTCACATTGACCTGGAATTACACGGGGGCAGTCCTGCAGCCTGGAGAAGTATTAGCGGTGCAGATGCAGCTCACGATAGCGCAGTCTGTGCCGTTCACCGCGTTTAGCAATCGCATTAACATCAATGGCGTATCTGCCTAAGTTTCTTGGTTGCTTGGTTGTCTGTAGCCCCAGAGGTTCCTTTCCCATGAGATCATACACCCACATCTTTGGGGTTGCAGCAGCCAAACACAAACTTTCCATTTACCCTGAGTTGAACTTTGAAAATGTCCCAAAATGACCCTAATTCCCCACAGTTGAAAAGTCGCCGTGGACTCAAAGCAGCATTACGTCGACTAAAAGTCATAGAGTTAGCGGCACAGGGCAAAACAAACCAGCAGATCGCCGACATCCTCAAGGTGGGCGAGAAAACCGTGGACCGTGATATGCAGAGTGTGCAGATTCAGGAGTATACGCATGGGTTGGTGAAGCGCCAAATTCAAGATATTGAAACTTCTAAGCCGGGGGTGCGGCTGCATTATCGGAGTGATTTGATTGAGAAGTTGTTGCCGAAGCGTGCGGGGGATAAAGTGGAAGTGAACGTGAATGCAAACGCAACAAGCACAAGCGAATCCGCAAGCCGCCTTCTTGGAGAGTATGACGCCATTATCGCGGCTGAAGTGGCAAAAGAAAAGAGAACTCTTCAACCAGACGATTCTGCAGAACAAGTACATCCTGCACAAGCCTCAGATTCTGCCTGATGGACGCAGCCCCCAAACCGTTTTTCTTCTGCAGGATAAGCGGGAGGGTATGTATGGTGGGGCTTGTGGCGGCGGTAAAAGTGATGCTATTCTCATGGCGGCTCTTCAATATGTTAAGGAAAAAAATTATGCCGCTATACTATTTCGCCAAACCTTTGCTGACCTTTCACTTGATGGGGCTTTAATAGAACGTAGCCATAGTTGGCTTGATGACACTGATGCCCATTGGGACGGGTCACAACATTGCTGGACTTTTCCCTCTGGCTCCACGCTTGCTTTTGGCTATCTTCAAAACAACGGTGACGAGAAACGTTACAAATCCGCTGAGTTTCAATTCATCGGTTTCGACCAAGTGGAAGAAATCTTGGAGCATCAGTACCGTTTCATGTTTAGCCGTGCCCGACGTTTAGCAAATAGCCATATTCCTATACGTGTATGGAGCACCGCAAATCCTGACGGGTTGCCATGGGTAAAGCAACGTTTCATTGTGGAAGGCGCTGAAAACGGACGCTTTTTCATTCCTGCCTTCCTAGATGACAATCCCGCGTTAGACCGTGAGGACTACATTAAGTCGCTGGATAATCTTGATCCAGTGCACCGCGAACAATTGTTGCATGGGAACTGGGATATTAAACGGACTTTCATGTTTAAGCGGGAATGGTTTGTTAACGGCAAAGACCGCCTCTTAGTTGAACCCACTCAAGCCCCTACTGGCGGCAGAACCATTCGCATGTGGGACTTTGCCGCTACAGCTGCAGGAGCCGCAGCCGACCCCGACTATACTGTTGGGTTAAAAGCAACCGTATGCAATGGCGAACTCTATATTCTTGATGTGGTGCGTGGGCAATGGGCTCCGCATCAAATTAGCACTGAAGTGAAAGCTACGGCTAACTTGGATGGCAAGGAAGTTGAGGTGCATATTGAAGAGGAAAAGGGTGCTGCAGGCAAGAACCTTATAGATCAGTATAGTCGAAATGAACTCTTAGGCTACATAGTGACCGCTGAATCGCCGACTGGGGAGAAAACGGTGCGTGCTGCGCCTTTAGCTTCAGCGGCTGAGAAAGGGCATGTACATCTTGTGCGTGGTACTTGGAATACGGCGTTTCTGGATGAGGCAGAATCTTTTCCTTTGAAGGGCCATAAAGATCAAGTGGACACGGCGGCTTATGCCTACAACATTTTGGCGTCTGATGGGGGTCCTGTGGGCGGTGGGGATGTAGAATCCATCTTTTAAGGTAACAATCATGACTTTACGTGAGCGTTTCGCAAGATTCTTCGAGCAAAATAAGGCTCTTGTAGGTGACGCTGCGTACAGTTTCTTCAATGACGGTTTAGTGTTGAAACCGCGTGAGGATTCTACTTATAAGTATTATTATGAGAACGACGCGACTGTAGGCGTTAGTATTGATGCGTTGTCGAATATGCGTTTAGGCAGCGGCATCTACGCGACAGTAAAGGATGCGCAAAAGAGTCAGAAAGCTTTAGATTTGATTAATGAACTTAACGAGCGCATTCATCTTGATGAGCAGTTGCAGAACATCGATAAATGTCTAGACATTTATGGGCGCTGCCCCGTTGAACGTGTAACACGCCGCGGTCCACCTGGAGGCATTTTAGAGTTGTTGGTGTTGGATCCGTCTTCGGTGGAGTATAAGCGTGCGGTGCATGGGCAGTTTTTAGGGTTTCTTCAGAAGGTTGGGGGCAAATCCGATGTGAAGTTTGGGCCTGACGAGTTGGTGTGGTTCTGTAATAATCAGGCGGGGAACGGTAAAAGGGCGCTTTATGGGCTTAGCAGGGTTCAGCGTGTTTTGCCCCTGTTGGAGATTCGGGAGCAGATTGTTAAGAACATTAATGGGATTATGTCGAAGCAGGCGCGTCCGCCCCTAATTTGGAAGGTGAAGGGCGAAAATGACGTTGCGACTTTAAAGGCGCTGCTTAAATCCTGTAAAACTGCGGGCACAGACCCTATTGTGTACCCTTTGGATTCTGTGCAGTTTGAGGTTGTTAAAACAGATACTAAGGCGGCTTACTGGGAATACGTTGATTACATTGACGGTTTAATCTTTCAGGGGTTGCATTCGCCGATGCTAAACTACCTGCGCAACGCCACCGAAGCCTCCGCCAACACGATGCTTGATGTTATCAAGGCGGATGTGGAGGGGCGGCAGCGGTATTTGAAGCGGATGGTGGAGCACGAGTTTTGGGAGTGGCATCTGCGGAAACGTGGCTGGGAGGGGGAGATTCCTAGCTTAAACTTCGGCTCTCCAAAAACGGGGCTCGAAGACCTAAACGTGGATACGTTCCTCACGAAAGGTTTAGAACTCAATTTCATTGATCAGCAGGGGTTCTATGATATTTTGCAGCAGAAGGGTTTGAAAATTAATTTTAAGCCTGTTGCTGAGGAGCCTGCGGGGGCGCACCAAATCACAATTACATCTCAAGATGATCCCGAGAAAGATTTAGTTGCTCAGGAGCGGAAAGCCCGAATTGCAGCTCTTAACAAAATCGCAGCATCCTAACCCCGTAGTATTGGATTTGCTGTTCGGCGAAGGCTTCCTATTTGAACGTACCCGGTATTGGATGTACGTTGCTGTCATGGATGAACGCACCTGCAAAGAATGTGACAGGTTCAGCGGTTCCGTGTTGACGACTTATGAGGTGCACCGATACTTTGAGTACGGCGATGAAGTGGCTTACGATTTGATATTGCCCAACACCCATCCGAACTGCCTTATACCTGGCACATTAGTTACAACTAATAAAGGCTTAGTTTCCATCGAAAAAATACGCCTCGGGGATCTAGTATTAACACATAAAGGCAGATTCAAACCTGTTATTCAACTGCATAAAAGCAAGCATGATGGCTTAATCCATAAAATTGGGGAAAGTTGGCTAACAGGGAATCATCCGGTCTTAACCCTGAGTGGTTGGAAGGCTGCAAATTGCCTTAACCAAAGTGATAGCGTCATTAAAGTTAAGCCTAACGAATTTCCGTTTACCAACATTGAATCGCAACAACAACCAATCTTCAGCTTTAAGCAACGCCTCTTTCCTTTCATCCATGGCCTGTTTTCGACCGGAATTATGCCACTCGCCCCCGTCAACTTCAATGGCAATCTTCCTGTCTGGCACAGCCAAATCAATGTTAAAAATATCCAGAGCATATTGCGGGATAACCTGAATTCCGATATCATTAAGCAGTTTCATAACTTCAAGTTCACCCGCACTAAGTTGCGTCCAGTTGTTTTGTTTGATGAGGGCTCTCTGCAGCAATTCTTCACGCGAACGTGTCATGCCGCGAACAGCATCATGCGCTGCTTTGGTTTGCTTTGCTTCCTGCTCAGGCGTCATTTTGCTGTGTTTAAGGTGTTCAGCTTCACTGCGTCCTCGGCGCCGGATTCCACATCTACGCAATCTTGCGTTAATAGCTGGACGAGAAACGCCCAAACGTTCGGCGACAGCCTTCTCCGAAAGTCCCTCTTCGAGGTACAATCTGAGAACTTCGTCGGTGTTGATGTCTTTCCGTCTCAAGGGCATGTTCAATTTCCTTGGTTTATTCCCAACTACCATACAACTACACCACTAACATACATCTGCAAAGAGGCTTATAAAGGCTTTGTTTACAATCTATCAGTAGCCGACGATGAAAGTTACTGCGTAGGCAAAGACTCTATTGCAGTACATAACTGTCGGTGTATGCTTGTGGGCGCAAGGGACGATTGGGGCTATACTGATACGGCGCGGGTGATTATGGCGCCGCCTGACGTGTCTTTGGATGACATTTTGGCAAGGGCTAACGCGCAGGTCGAAGCGGTTGAATCCGCTAAGGGGAAGTTGCGGATGAGTGTGGATTTCTGGCTTATCCGTGCTGCCTTCATTAAGGTGTTTGGGGCGCAGCAGGGCGGCAAATTGTTCCGTGATTGGGTGCGGAAAAATCGTCTCTCAGTAACTAAGCCTTATGGTAAACGTTTCAAAAGTGATTAACTATGGGTGACGGCTACGTTTCATGCCCCTACTGCAATGATGCTATGGTGCATCGGCTAGGTGAGTCAGAACGGTTTGTTTGCCCAAGCTGCGGCAAAACCTTCACTGCTTCGGGTTATGCGTTGGGAACCGAGCGTCCGCCTTAGAATTTAAAGTAATGGAGAAAAACTAGAGTGCCTATGCATAGAGACTTCCAAAAAATCCTCAATCAATTCATCGGTAGATACGGAAAAACAGAGGGGTCAGAACGGTTTTACGCTTGGGTTAACAAGCGGGGGTTAGATGATGCTAAACCCTACTCACCTGACCAGCTTAAGCAGTCGACGCAGGAGTGTCTTAGTGGTTGTAACCCTGCTTCTTGCCTGCATAATTGTCGGACTTGTCTGCAGGAGAGTTTCCAATGGGCTAAACCGTTGATTAAGCTTCTCAAGAAGGATAAGGACGCGAAGTATTATCAGGTGGAGGCTCATTTCGCCGTTACATCCATGAACGGCAACATCTACACGCTTGAAGAAATGATGCAGGCAATTCACACTTTACCTGCAGAAGGCACCGTAGACCTCAACCATAACCGCGAGTGGGTTCTGCCGAAGGTAGATATTTCAGCGGCTCAAGTTGAAAACGGCTGCTCTGAATGCATCATCCGAGTTCCTAACGGCACGCAAGACGCTAAAAAACGTGATGTCCAAGAATGTTTCGATGACGGCACTTATCATGCGGTGTCGATTGAGGCAGATTCTGAGGATGTGGAGCGCACCGCTGCAGGCAATAAACCCGTTGGCATGAAGTACACGGGGTTAGCGGTGTTGGATGGGGATGCACTGCCGGGGATTCCTTTGACTACGATTGCGCCTTTGGAGGCGTTGATGGAGTCGATTTATCGTGAAGTTGAGGCTTCTTTTTCCGAGTCTTTAAGTCATAAAGAGGTGAGTAAAAAAATGGAAAAGAACATCGAGGAAACCAAAAAAGAAATAGCTATCGTCACTGAAGCGCAAGTTAGTTTTTGCCCTGTCTGCGGAGTTAAAACCGTGGATGGCAAATGCCCCAATGAAGACTGTGAGGTTTACGGGGCGGCTATTGTGGCTAAATCTGAGGCTAACCCCTCTGAGGCTACGGCGCTTAATCAGAAGGTTGCGGATTTAACCAGTGAGTTAACCGCTAAAACCCAAGAAGCAGCCGACAACCACGCTGAAGCCCAGAAAGCCCGCCGTGACTTAGCATCGGCTAGCGAGAGACTCAGCAATGTCACAAAGGAGAATCTGCAGATTGGCGTGCAGAACACGCAGATTGAAGCCCTGAAAAAGAGCTTAGTTGAATCTAAGTCTGAAGCTGAAAACCTCCGCGGCAAAAACGCTGGGTACACCGAAACCATCAGCAAACTTGAAACTGAAATCAACAAGGAGCACAAAGAGAACCAGCGTCTACAGGAACGCATCGGCAGCTTAGAAGTCGAAGCAGAGCGTACCCGAAGAGACCTTAACGAAGAATCTGAGCGTAGAGCATCAGCAGAGCAGAAGGCCCTTAACGCGACTAAAGAGTGTAGCCGTGTGAAGCTTGAAAGCAGCAACGTGTTGGAAGGCAAAGCGGGAGATACTCGGCAGATCAGTGAGTTGTCGGAGAAAGTCAGTGTAACAGCTAAGGCGCAGTTGAAGCTTGAAGAGGAAGCGGCAGGTCTACGTAAAGAAAACGGCACCCTAAAAGAGGCGTTGACGGCTCGGCAGGAACAGATCGAAGCAATCAGCAAGCATCAAAAGAAACTGTACAAGGCTTTGGAGCGTCAAGGCATCGCTTTAGTTGACCCAGAAACCGGCAACATAATCTCTTCTCCCTCTTAGTTTCCAAGTTTTTTACATTTGTATTTTGGAACTTTCCCTTTTGGATTCACTGTTTCACAGTAACTTTGTGTTACCTGAGTGTAGAGGCGCGATGATGCTCTCTCGGCTGACCAAGAAATGGGCAGTGCAGCCGTTAAGCCCGTGAGGGCAGACACGCCCGCAAAAAGAATGCGAGGAATAATTTATGGTTGATAAACCCGAAAATGAACCCGAAGTATTTAACCTCAAAGAACTACGCGAAGAACTCAAAGAAATGAAGCAAATCGTTGAATCTCTTAGACCAGCAGAGCAAGGCGCAAAAGGCCACGTTGAAGAAGGCGTTGAAGGCGCAGTCGGCGGCAAAAACAGTGTTGAGGAAGCCGTGAAAGTCAACGGAGACAAACTCCGAAGTGGCTTACTGGAATTCCTCAAAACTGCTGAAGTTGGTAAAAGCTTCAAAGTTGAAGAAGCAATCGGTGCTCTTAGCCCATCCAATGCAGTTCCTGCCATTTGGAGTGCAGAACCTGAATTACTCAGCCCCGGCGGTGCAGACGGTTATTTCCTGACGCCTATCGTGAAATGGAAGACCGATGTCAAAGGCCAGCCAGGCGACACAGTTTACGTGAAGACCTTTGCAGCAGTTGCAACTGCAGCTATCACATCTGGTACTGAGCCCACTTTCACAGCCTCCTCAGTTAGTAGGGTGCCTGTGACTTTGGTACAACGCGGTCACGGATTCTACATCACTAAAAACGACCTTGAAGACCTCGAAGACGGCGACGTTGACATGATTTTGGAGCAGAGCAAGAAAGGTGTTATGCGTGCAGTAGACGCTTATTTCCTGACTCAATTACAGGTTGATGCGACTATGGCAGCTGCAGGCACCATCACTGAGGCAGGCGCTATGGCGGCGACTGTGCTGGCGAAGATGTGGGGCAGCCTCAACGCAGGCAGCTATCCAGCTAACGGCGCAGTAATCATGCACCCCGTCCAGTACGCTAGCTTACTCCAAGACGACCAATTTACCAATGCATCAACACGCGGTAAATCCAGCATCATCGAAACAGGCACGATCGGCAACTACTTGGGCATGGACATAGTCCCTCTCGTTCAAGGCACCTTAAACGCGACTGGCGGCACTTACCGAGCCTTTATGATGAGTAAAGGCGCTTTGGTTGGCGCTATCAAACGTGACATCAGCTTTGAACGTGAATACTATGTCAAGGACCAGCGTAGTTACTTCGTGGCTTCTATTCGATTCGGCGGCACTCCAGCCCATACCTACGGTATCGGGTTGATGCTTACCGTTGACTAGGTTAGGCGCTTCGGTGTAGACTGCAAATTTTTTCCCCTTTTTTAGTTTCTTTAGAAATCCGCTTTTCAGTTTGGCTTAGCTGTGGGCGGCTAGCAAGTTTTAAGCTCTATGTTGGATTGGTGAATTATCTTGGAAAAAACTCAAATTCAGAATCAAAAGTTAAAGGTGCTCTGGTGGAGCAACGGATTCCACACACCCACAGGCTACGGGGTGCAAAGTGGAAACGTCATTTTCCGATTAAAAAACCTCGGCTACGATATGCGGTGTGCAGCGAATTTCGGGTTGCAGGGCTGTGCCTTAGACTTCAACGGCGTAAAACAGTATCCTACAACCAACATTTCCCCCTACGGCGAGGACAGTTTACAGATTGTTGTGAACGGTTGGAAACCCCATGTTCTCGTGACACTTTTTGATGTGTGGTTGGGTGGGTTTAGTAGTTTCTTCGGTGAAAAAGACTGGCTTAAGAAGCTGCATCAACGCTGGATCGCGTGGTTGCCCGTGGATTCTGACCCCATCACTGAGGCGGTGGCGGATCAAGCGGCTAAAGCGTACCGCGCCGTCGCTATGAGCATGTTTGGGCAACGGGAGCTTAAACGTGTAGGCATACCCGCGGATTATATTCCGCATGGGGTTGAATGTGACGTTTTGAAGCCTGCCGCGGATAAGATGGTTTGTCGGGGTTGGCTTGACCGTCACAGTGTCCCAGTTAACCCCCAAGTCCCCGTAACGGTTGCCCCCACGGATTTTGTGGTCGGCATCAACAAGGCAAACAAGGACCGGGAACGCGCAGACTTTGACCGTATGCTGCTAGCTTTCAAGTTGTTCCTTGAAGACTGCCCCGAAGCACGCGAAGATGCTAAGTTGTATTTGCATACTTGGCCCAAGTTTCCCGGCGCGTCTGATGTGCCTTCTCTTTGCCGTGAGTATGGGTTGGAGCCTTACGTGAAGGTTACCCGCGACTACTACATGCTCTGCGGCTTAAGCAACGTGGACATGTCCATTCTCTATAACGGGTTTGACGTGTTCATGAATTTGGCGCGGGGTGAAGGCTTCGGAGTGCCCATTCTTGAAGCTGCCGCGTGTGGGGTGCCTTCAGTTGCCACGGACTTCACTGCTATGACGGAACTCGTGCAGGGGCATGGTTGGCTTGTTAAACCTGTCTGTACGTTGCGGAATGGGTTGAATGGGTCGTGGGCGGTGCCTGATGAGCACCAAGCCGCTGAAGCATTAAAGGAAGCTTATTTGCATCCTAAAGACCGTGATCGGCTGGGCAAGTTGTCCCGCGAGTTTGCGTTAGGCTGCGATTTTGATGGGGTGGTGGTGCCCCGCTGGCATGAACTACTCAGCGAAGTAAGCAGTGAGTTGGGGATGTTTGGCACGGCGCAACAGAAGGATGAGGCGTTTGCGGCGCTGTTTAAGCAGGCAGTTAGTGAAGTGCCAAAGGAGGTAGTGTAATGAATCCGTGGTTGATGTATCGGGTTTGGCTTCCTAAAGATGCCCAGTTGGATTTTATCAGCAAAATGGTTGATAATCCCCCCGAATTTGCCTTTAGTTTCAACCGTTACTATAACATGATTGAGACAGGCGAAAAAGATCATATACAGTTTAGGTTCCGCCGAGAAGACACAAGTCTTGCTGAAGCGTATCTAGTATCCCTCGGTCAGGACACGATTGGCTCAAAAACTTTGTTCGAATGGGAAAGTAACGCTCACACAATTCAAACCGCTTTAGTTGCCTCTAAATGTGCTGTTGACTTCATGAAACTAAATCAATGTAGAGTAGCGCCAAACAGCATAACAATGATGGAGTTTCTACATTTCTTCTTTGACGCTATCGGCTTAACTTATCGGCAAGAGGCTTTCTTAGCTAAGTGTAACTTGGATTTCTGGATGAATTGGAAGCATTTCTCTGAGTCTTGGGGCAGCGATAAAATACGTGGTCCTAATGGCGAATCGGACACTAAATCAGCTATTCCAGAAGGAACAATGGTTAGAAGTCGTCCCCAAGTTGTTGATAAGACAGCTTTAGAACTAATAGCTGAACGTAAGGGGAGCGCCTAAAATGACTGACTTAGCTAATCACTCAAAAGGTATTTGGCGCAGCATCTTTGTTTTTGATGAATGGCCTCAAATTAACGTTAGAAACGGTGTTGTTCCTAAACTAAAAGAATTTGGCTTTGTGTATTCATATTGCTATTATAGTGAGACAGCTGACGAAAAAGCGCATATAGCTTTTAGAGTGCTTTTTCCAGATGTTTTGGCGCTTCAAAACTTTTTGGATTGGCTTAAATCAGCAATTAATGCCTCTTTTGAAGACCGCAATTATGATGTTGAACCGTGTGTTGCTTGGGCTTATGTTTTAGGAACACGCATGGCAGAAAATTTCTTAGATTTACAAAAGGAAGCAAAAGAGAAAAGCGATGTACTATTTGGTTCATCTGATAATTTATTGCGGTTGGCATTTCATGGGATGCAAAATATTTCGCTAAAAAGTTACGGTGACGAGTTAGAGCTTTACCGCTTTTTAGAACAAGAAATGTTTAGACACGTATTTGGTAACTTGCGGGGGCGAAGCTAAATGGGGAAACGTAAGCGTGTTTTCGCAGGTTCCAAACCCGGCAGTTTTTACAACGCTGATTATTACCTAAACGGAGTCAACAGTAACTACGGGAGCAAAGACGCCTCGGGCAAAATCCTCTTTTCACCCTATGATGAGGCTAACTATTTGCCGAGGAACAGGCAGCTAGCAAAGTTCATTGCTTCGACGTATAAGCCTAAGACCGCTTTGGTGTTGGGCTGTGCCCGTGCGTATTTGGTGCAGGCGCTTGTCGAGCAGGGCGTAGACGCGCAGGGCATCGACATCTCCAAGTGGGCGATTGAGAATGCGCCTGAAAAAATCAAGGACCGCCTTTTTGTCGGTGACATCTGCAACTTGTCAAGGTGGAAGACTCAGAGTGTGGATTGCGTAATTGGCTTAGATGTATTCGAACATATCAAAGTTCCTGACCTCTACACGGCGGTTGCTGAGGCGCAGCGTGTCTGCAAAGAAATCCTCGTGATCGATGTGCCTCTGGGGAAGGATGATTTGCACCCCGACCAATCAAGCGGAGGCGATAAAAGCCATGTCAGCGTGTACAGTGAGGGCTTTTGGCGTAAGAACTTTGAAAGCGTTAACTTGTACTTAGATGGCAAGGACGTTTACGGTTACCCCGACGGCAGCATGGGCGGCACCTTCATCTTCCGACGCAACTCACAGCTAGCCCGCCCCGTAGACCCCAAAGACCAACCCCGCGTAGACATTGTCATGCTCAACTACAACGGCTTAAAATTCACGCCTAAGTGCATCGAAACCCTATACAAGAACACGGATTACCAGATAGAGCAGCAGGTCCTCACCAAAGACGGCGAAGAAACCCGCGTCGAGTTGGGCTTTAACCTCATCGTCGTGGATAACCAATCAACCGATGGCAGCGCCGACTACCTTAACTTTGCCTCGCAGAGCTACCCTAACATGAAAGTAGTTTATCTTAAGACTCTTAACAGTGGCTTCGCGGAAGGCGTAAACATCGGCTTAAAACATTGCACAGCGCCATTAGTGCTGCTACTCAATAACGACACATTGTTCACTCAGAAGAATTGGCTTAGCCTCCTCGTTGAGGCGTTGCAGAAGCATCCAGAAGCAGGGTTAGTTTCGCCTAAGTTGCTCTATCCTGACGGTAGAATCCAGTACGGCGGCGCCAGTTTCGGGGCTGATTTGCAGCCTTACCACTTTGGAAGATTCAAAAACGCGGAGAAATGCAGTGAGTTCCGTGAAATTCCATGGGCAACTTTTGCCTGTGTACTGATTCGCCGTAACCTCTTCTTTGAAAGCGAACTTTCCTATGAAAGTAGAGACAAAAAAGCTGCATCTCTATTTAACAATGAAAAACCAATGAAGCCATGGACTAAAGAAACTTTTCCTAAAGAACTGTGGGCTTTTGCTTCAGAAGAATTAAAAGCGGCTTTGAATGCTGGACAAACAGTTTACTACTATAAGGAACTGCTATCTGGACTGGATGAAGCCTACAAACTCGGAACCTTCGAAGACGTAGATTTCTGTTGCAAAGCCAGATTCAACGGCTGGAAAGTCCTCTATGAGCCTGCGTGTCGAGTGTACCATTATGAGGGCGCGACGGTGTTTACGCTTAGCAAGGCGCATTATAGTCAGCAGCAAGCTGCGAACGCTGCGTTGTTTTATGGTCGGTGGCGGGCTTGGCTGTCAATGAACCGCAATGCTTACCCAGAGGTGTATACCGAATGAGTGGCTTAGTTATGCCTGCTTTCCTTAGGGGAAACAGTATTTCAAAAGTTGATGAAAACAAAACATCAATCACCTACAGAAACAACGACAACGGAGACATGTGGCTTTATAAGAAAAGCAAAAATTCATACAACCCCGAAGCCCATTGGTATGATCCAAAAAACTGGGAATTAATTTCAAGCAAAGGCAAACTTTACCAAAAACTTGAGGCTAACCTGTTTGCTCACTTGACAGATTCCGGAGAATGGGACGCTGAATATGCAGAACAGCAAATCAAAACACCCATCGAAGAAGCTAAAACCACATTTCCTACGCGAGAACAAGCTGAGCAAGTTGCTAATTCACGGTTAGCTCCAGTTGGGGGATTAGGTAAACATGGCAGTTTAGACTTAGTTGTAGTTGACCGCATCCACTGCGAACTCTGCGAGACATGGTTCAAAGAACAATTTGGAGTTAAGGAGCCAGCGCAATGAAGCCTCACCCTACAACTTTAGCAGCACACATCAAAGAGGTCTGCAAGAAATTTGACCTCAAAAATGTTAGCCGCATAGATTTCGATGTACCAATTTTCATGCGCGGCGGCAAAGTGTACGTAGATAAAGAGTCTGGACCTTCTCGCGTTAAGTTTTCTGTGGCGCGTAAAATGGAGTTGGTGAACGCATGAAGCTTTCCTTTGTGAACTTTGGCAGTGACCGATGCGGCGGGAACCGTGTTCTCTACGAAGTGGTTAACGGCTTAATCACCCGCGGTCACGATGTTTCTTACTTAGCCCTCGCGGATCAGAATTGGTTTTCGCTGAAAACGCCGATTACCGTCTGTAAATCTCCCCAAGACTTAGTTTCCGCCATCCCCGAATCCGATGTCTTAGTCGCTACTTGGTGCGCTACCGCTCCCCTCGTGGATCAAGTGAAGGGGCAGAAAGGCACCCCTGCATATTACTGTCAACATCACGAGCCTATCTTCTTTTTCCGTCCTGAGGAACAGGAGTTTGTCGCGGCAACTTACAGGTTAAACCTTAACCTCATTGCGAACAGTCCGTGGCTAGCTGGGGTTCTTAAAGAGAAGTATGGGCGTACAAGCAGTTTGATAGTGCCTGGCGTTGACCAAACAGTTTTCAAGCCTAACGCGGCGGTTGCTTCGGCTAAACATGACGCCGATGTGGAGCGGGAAAAAGCCTTCGCAGACTACAAAGATAAACTGCAGGCTGTTGTTAAGCCTGATGATTTGCCGCAACTGGGCAAGTGTGCACCGTTTAAGGTGTTGGCGTTCGCTAGCCAAACCCCGTTTAAAGGCCTCTTCGATACGGTTTTGCCTGCCCTGAATCATGTATATCGGTTGCTTGGGGATGCTGTAGAGTTTCACCTGTTCGGGGCTTTGCCTCATGCGCCTGTGGGGTATCCTGAGCGTTTTCTGCAAAAAATCGTGATGCACAACCCTAAATCAGATACTGAGTTGGCAGAGTTGTATGGTGGTGCTGACCTTGTGGTATCGGGGTCATGGGCTGAATCGTCCCCCTTGCCGCATCTCGAAGCTATGGCGTGCGGAACTCCTGTGGTCTGTACCGAATACGGAACCGAGCATTACGGCGATGCGCTTGTGCGTGTGCCTCCTCGTGCTCCGCGGCTGTTGGGTGACACTGTTTTCAAAGTGTTGGCTAACCGTGAACTCCGCGAGAAAATGCGGTTACTGGGCTTAGAAGATGTGAAGCAGTTCACTTGGCAGAACACCGTTGACGGGGCTGAGCGGTTCTTTAAGGAACTCGTGGGGGAAGCCTAATGGGATTTACTGACCCCTGTGGTAAACTGCCAAACTGGTTAACTGATAAACTTCAGCGAAGAAAGCAGCGGACAATTAACTTGGGTGATAAAGGAGAAAACATCCCTCTGGTGAGCTAAGATGAATGCGCTTGTGATTTTTCCTTCCATCCGAGACACCCCCAACTTTGCCCGATACGCCGAGAACTTTAGCCGCTACAAACGCAGCCCCGACATAATGGTCCTCGATGAAGACGGTAAACATCGAAAGGCTGTTTCAGCCCAGTTTGCTGAGTATGGGTTTACGCCTGAATTCTACGGGGTAGAGGAGCGGCGTGAATGGTGCAAAAACCATTTAGGCCTTGATGCTGACTTGTTGATTCCACAGCGTAGTCACGATGAGCTTAGTTTTGGTTTGCTTGTCGCATTAACCCGCTGCTACGATATGGTTGTTTTCATTGACGATGACACTTATCCCAGCAGTCAAGACTTCTTAGGCGAACACTGGAGGCACCTGTCAGGCTGTGAATCTGAGGTTAAAGTTAACCGCTTAGGCACATGGGTTAACACTCATCCATACATGGCTGCTCGTGGCTTTCCCTACTGTGAAAGACCTGGAGATTTCCATTTTAGCGGTTGGCGTGAAAACTGTGCTTCTGTCTTGAACATGGGGTTGTGGCAGGGTGTACCTGACCTTAACGCCATAGATTACCTGCAACTTCCCGTAGCATCTAAAACGCCTGAAGGGTTTAATGGGTTTGACCAACGGGCAATCACTGATGATAGAATCAACGACTTCCATTTATGCCACGGCAATTACGCGCCGATTTGCAGTATGAACTTAGCCTTCAAACCCGAAATCATCCCCGCCTTCTACCAGCTATGGGAAAACAACCGTTACAACGACATATTCAGCGGCATATTCCTAAAACGCATCACGGATCACCTTGGCAAAACCCTGAGTGTGGGCAATCCGCTATGTTTTCATGAAAAGGCGCCGCGGGATTTGTTCCGTGATGCCGAGTTGGAAATGCGCAGTGTCAAGTTAAACGAGACGTTATGGCAGGCTGTTAGCAAAATACGGTTAACCTCGGGTTCTTGGTTGGGTTGTTACCGTGAACTTGCTGAGGGCTTGAATGCGGCTTACCGTGAATCCGAGTTTAGCGATTTGGTGTATGTGTTGACTCGTAAGATGCTGCTTTGGTGTGAGGTCTGCACTAAACTGGGGGCACGTTAACCGTGAAGTGCCTGTTTGTGAATCCGCCTACCGAAGCATGTTTCAGTTCATGGTACCCTCCACTGGGCATCGCGTATCTTAGCGGCTACCTCAAAACTAAGTTGCCTGAGTGGAAAACCGCATGTGCCGATATATCCATCGGTGAAGCCCCCCTTAAACGCATGAAAGAAGAAAAACCCGATTTAGTAGCCTTCACCTGTACAACCATCGGCTACAACAACACGGTTAAACTCGCGGCGAAAATCCGTGAAGTCTACCCTGAGGTGCCTTTCGTCTTAGGCGGCCAACATATTAGTGCTTTGCCGCATACTTTGCCTCCTCTGTTTCAGGCTTGTGTGGTTGGGGAAGGCGAAAACGCTTTAGTCACTATCTGCCGAGAGTTTGAAGCGACGGGTAAGCTTTCAAAACGTGTCTATGAGGTGCCTCGGGTTGAGAACCTTGATGAGTTGCCGTTTCCTGACCGTGAAATGTTTAGCCTCAAAGACTACTACCTTAAACCCCAAAACCACTGCATCGACATGGTCGGCGTAGGCTTATCTATGATGACGAGCCGGGGTTGCCGTTACCGCTGCGTCTTCTGTAGCAGCAGCCGATTCTTTAAAGCTCCTATCCGTGGGAACTCAGCGCGGTATGTGGCGGATGAGATGCAGTTTCTAAAACAGTGCTATGGCGTGGAGTACCTTAACGTGTTCGATGACTTGTTCCAATTCAGCAAAGAAAGGCTACGGCTGCTAGCTCGTGAAGTCCATGAACGCCGCTTGGATTTGAAACTGATTATTCAGGCGCATGCGCCCACTTTCGATGAGGAAACGGCGCGGCTGCTCAAAGCTATAGGTGTGGTTTACTGTGGCTTCGGGTTTGAGGCTTCGACGCCTGCGATGCTAAAGTTTCTCAAGAATGGCGTTGCATCTGTCGACGATAACCGCAGGGCTATGCGGACTGCCCACAAGTACGGCATGAAGGCAGGCTCAGGATTCTTAACTGGGGTGCCGGGGCAGACTGTTGAGGATTTGGCGGCTAATGACCGCTTCATCCAAGAGGAGCATTTGGATGCTAGCAGAAAATACATTCTGTGTCCGTATCCTGGTACGCCCTTGTGGGATTACGCGAAGCAGAAGGGGTTAGTGAGTGACGAGATGGATTATTCGAAAATCTATCAGATGCCAAACGGCAAAAACGTGGTGTTAGCCTAATGTGGCGTAGTGTTTTAATTGGAACGGTTAAGAACCGTTTAGCTGAGTTGGAAGGCGACATCTTAGAAATAGGCTGTTGCAGAGGCGAGTTAACGGTGGCGCTGGCAAAACTTGCTGAGCCCTTGGGCAAAAAAGTCTATGCCGTCGACGTATGCGACGTGGACTTTGATAAATCCACCAATGACCGCGGCTTATACTTGCCCACGTATTATGCGGGGTTGGGGTTGAACAGTGAGAATCAGGAGCAGATTCTCCGTGAAGCCATCGCGCCCTACAGTAACGTGGTGTTTAACCGCGTGGATAGTGCAAAGATGCGTTTTCCTAAGACGCAGCGGTTCTGTTTCGCTGTAATTGATGGGTGCCATACGCCTGAATACGTCCATGGCGACTTTAAGCGTGCTTGGCGTTTGCTCACGTCGGGTGGGTTGGTGGCGATGCATGATTACCGTGGGGATATGCATGTGGTTACAGAATCCATTGACCAACTTTTAGAGGAGTATGCGGCTGAAATTGCGGCTGTTGCTCCTTTGGCGGGTTGGTGGGTTGTCATAGAGAAAAAAGTTATGGTGACGAAGGATGGCGCGTAAGTTTCGTGATGGCTTCGGCAAGGATGTCACTGCCTACGTTGCTGATTTGGAGGCTAAGGCTGAACGCCTAAAAGTGGTTGAGGCTGAGTTAGCTAAACTTAAACCTTCTCCATTGGCGGCGGCTGTAGCTTCTGATTCTACTAAGGTAGCGATATCGAAGAAAAAGAAGTAGCTGCGTCAGCGGCTGCAAACAAAGCCCCCTTTTTTTAGAAATGATCTATGATAATGAATTATTGTTGAGGCACAACCGTTTGGCAGAAAAAACCTACAACCAACTATTCTTTAACTCTGTAGCGGTATTGGAGAAAGACGGCTCTATCATGGTAGCCCCTAACTTTCTCTGTCCTAAGTGTGGTGACCAAAAAAATGCTTCCTCACGTCCAACTGCTAAACTGTCAACAGAGAAAAGACAGGTATTATTAAGCAGCTTCAACAGTTACAGCAGCTTACCGTAGGTCCAGCAGCTGAGATAATTGGAAATGCCATAATAGCGGTATCAAAGTTGTCACTTGCTCCGGAGCAAAATCTGGCTGTTGTTGAGAGTGTTAATACTTTTTTGACTATTCAGAATGCGCAATTAATCGAGTTTTATCAAATTATTGAGCGTATTTTTAGTGATTTTGCGGCTAAATATGAGGCTGATTTTGAGGCGCAGAAGGCAGTTAGGCAAAAAGAATATTTAGTTCTTGAGCAACTAAGCACTTATTTAGCGAAGTTTGGTTAAAATGTCTTACCGGGCATATACTAATCAGAGCGGGATTCATCTTTGTAGGGGTAACTCTGTTTTTTCTATTTTGCTGGACAGCCGGCTCCACCACTATTTTTACGAGTTCCAAGCTGACGAACAGAACCCAGACGGTGGCTTCGAGTGGAGCATCATGCTGGATAGGCTTCCTGAAAGCGGCGTTTTTTCGTTTCCTGTTGACTTTGGCGGTTTGAAGGTGTACTATCAACCGCCTCTAATTGAGGAGCTTGCCCCCCGGGAATATGACAGCGTAACGCCGACAGAGGCATGGAAAGACGGCAAACTTGTTGTGTACCGGCCTGAGAACGTTGTTGGCAGCTGTGCCGTGTATGATGCGGCTGGGCGTAAGGTGTTTCATATTTACCGCCCATTGCTGGTTGATGCGAAGGGTGAAACCTGCTGGGCTGAGCTCAAGATTGCTGATGGATTGTTGACGCTTATTTTGCCTTTGGATTGGCTGGGGAAGGCGGCTTATCCTGTTGTTGTTGACCCAACTTTTGGATATACCACAGTTGGCGGTTCTGATGGCTATGGTTGGAACAACCAAAAACAGGCTCGCCGTTTCCAAATGCCTGTTGACGGCGAAATCACTTCCATTGAAGTGTACACTCAGAGAGGAGCAGTAGGTGACGTGCTACGGGCAGGTATATATAGTGATACTTCTGATGCGCCTAATGCGCTATTAGTGACTGGAAGTGAAGTGGCGGTTCCTGCTTCTTATGATTGGGCAATGTCAACACTTAGTTATAATGGAGTAGGTGGAGCGTGGTATTGGTTTAGTTTCATAATTTCAGCATCATCCTACATTAATTATAAATATGATGCTGGTGCTCCCGCGAATAGTGCAAATTACAACTCAGACACATATAGCGATGGTTTCGCTGATCCTTGGGGGAAAAACAATTATTATGCTGATTATCTGAGCATCCGCATAAATTATACCGCTTCTAGCGGCGGCACAGGACAACAACTTTTCACATTAATCAACCTAATGGGGTATTAAAAACATGGGCGAAATATTCTACAGACCATACGGCGCAGAAGCCACAATATCCTTCGACCTCTACAAACTTGACGGTACAGGCTTAAAAACCGACGCGGCAAGCGCAACAGGCGACATCACTGTTATTAAAGATGAAGCCGCCGAAACAGGTTTAACCGCAGACGCCTTTACCAATGAAGGCTCAAGTTACAGTCTCGTTTTATCCGCTACTGAAATGGAATGCAAACATATCCGTGTTCACATCGTAGACCAAACTAGTCCACAGGCGTGGCTTGATAAAACGTTTGTTGTTGAAACTTACGGTAACGCTTCAGCGCAGCATCCATATATGGGGTTGGCTACGGTAGCGGCTAACGTTACCCAAATTGGCGGAGTAGCACAAAGCGCCACGGACCTTAAAGATTTCGCGGACACAGGCTACGACCCATCAACCCACAAAGTAGTAGGCGTTGTATTAACAGACACCGCAACCGCAGTAACAAACGACGTGAACTTAACCGATGCTACGGAAGCACAAATCGATGCAATAGAGACTGACACTAACGAGTTGCAGGGCCTAATCAGCAGCGGCAAACTACCCGCACAAGTAAAAGGCATAGACGACATCGACCTCTCCGCAACCATGAAAGCATCCGTAAACGCTGAAGTAGATACCGCATTAAACACGGCTATACCTGGCAGCCCCACCGCTGACAGCATAAATGAACGAGTAGCCACCATGGACGGGGCTTATACGGCTACCCGAGCAGGCTACCTCGACAATATTAACAATGCGCAGTTGCTAAACTTATCCGCTGACATTCTAGGCAGAATCGACGCGGCAATCTCTACTCGCGCAGCCGCTTCCACAGCACTTTCTAACGTAACTTGGACGGATGCGAAGGCAGGCTACCTTACGGGTTCTGTGGCTTTGGAGGCTACCTTAACAGCTATGAAGGGGGCAGGCTGGACAACAGAGACGTTGAAAGCGATTTATGATAGTATCGCAGGCGGCGGCACCGACCCAGGAGTGTTGGCAGAAGCAGTTTGGGAATACGCCACCCGTAGTCTCACCGATAAGGCAGGCTTCACCATCAGCGGCACCAAAACCACCCTTGACGCCTTAAACGACATCACGGCGGCAGCGGTTTGGGCTGTAGCTACTCGCGCGTTAACGGATAAGGCAGGGTTCAGTCTTGCAGCGGATCAATCAGCGGTTACAGTTGGCACCGTCACTACGTTGACGACTTGGGACAAAACAGGCTATGCACTTTCAGCTGCAGGCATCGACAGCATCTGGGATGAAGTTATGGAAGCTGCCAGTCCCACAGCTAGGCAAGCTATGCGCCTCTTCCTCAGTGCTTTAGTCGGCAAAGTGTCAGGCGTGGGCACAGGCACCGAAGTATTCCGTGACTATGGCGACACCAAAGACCGCTTAACCTACAGCTTGGATGGAAGCAACAACCGCACCGCAGTGACAAGGGATGCGACTTAAGTATGGCGGCGTTTAGTCAAGGAGCTTTCGGCAACGGCGTTTTTTCCATCGGCACCTTTGGGCAGGGTACCACAACCCCGCCTGACCCCATGTTACGCATTCACATTTCTGGGTCACGTAAAACTTTATCGATTAAAGGTGATAGAAATTGAGTGAAAAAACTTATCCAGGCGATACCTACACTGAAACGTTAGAGTTCAAAAACAAGGCAGGAGCATATTTTGACCCCGCCACGGTTGCGGTAGAGTTCTATACGCCTGGCGGGGTTTTATCGGGGTCTGCTTTAGCCATCGGCGATTTAACTCGGACATCTGAAGGCATCTACGAGTTAGAGTGGACCGTGCCCTCGGCTGGTACATCTGGCACTTGGGCGCGTAAAGTCACAGCCACCTCCTCAGCAGGAGAAGTGCAAAGCGACGTGGAACCCTTCACCGTTTCACCTTTGCTCTATGGTCCCAGTGCGTCGGCGGTGCCTTACTGTACCTCAGAGGTGGTTAAAAGCTTCAGCCAAGTCCAGTACAAGCAGTTGGGTCTCAGTGACGACAGCGCCTTAGACACGCTCTTAGAGAATTATGTGTTGCCTGCAGCGCAGAAAATCATAGATAACTATGTGGGTCATAACTTCCAGAATAACAGTGGAACGGTGAAGTTGGATGGAAACGGTAAAGAAGTGATTATGATACCTCCGCCGTATCTGCCTACGCTGTCTCTAACTTCTGTGACTGTGGACGACGTGAACGTTACAAGCAGCATCAAACGGTACCCCACTTACCTTGCGTTAGACGGCGGCAACTTTACAGAAACCAACAGCGACCACCAAAACGTCGAAGTCGTCTTAAGCTACGGCTACGCCGCGGTGCCTGAAGACATCGGATTCGCCTGTGCAGAAGTCGCAGCCCGCCAATTAACCGAATTAGTGCGGCGTAAGCTTGCGCCTGACGTTATCGCTCGGATGATGATGAAAGACGATGACATGGCGAACTTGTCTAGTGTAGGCAGGTTTAGCCGTATTCTTTCGCCTGAAATTAAAGAAGTCCTCGACAAATACCGATACTCAACCATGGACGTGACTTAACCATTGACTTTAGCAGGCTCAATAAAAGCAGTGTTGCAGGCAAACTGGACCTTAACAGGCTTGTTGGGTACGGCTCAGATCGGTTGGGGCGACGGGTGCTGGTACGATTCTGCAGGGTTGGAGCGGCAAGTCACAGTTACCAACTACTTAGGAGGGGCAGTACGGCATTACTTCGGCGGCTCCGTCCGCTACAGTTACCCCCAATTCCACGTTAACATCTGGGTACGGGTACCCCCAGGCAGCAGCGGCGAAACTGAGGAGCAGCAGGCTGAGGATATGCGCTTAGAAGTCTGCCGGGTTGTTATGACTAAACGTGCGGATGTTTCGCCTTTCATCAATATTGTGCCCGTTGATGAGGGTGTGCCCTTGCATGAGGTGGATGGTCCTGTGCCGCGGTTGATGCGGTATGAAATCACTTTGAAGGGTGCTACGGAAAACTAGACGTGTCATGTTTGACGGGTTAGGAGGTGAATAAGCAAAAATGAGTGCAATGGAAGGTATGATGGGTTCAATTAGCATAGGCGGTACTGCAGTCGGCAAATTAACCGGTGTAGATTTCGATTGGTCGGCGAGCCTTAAAGAAATGGCGTACATGGGCGAGGAAGAAACCAGCGAAGTCCTGCATGGCGTACGCAAATACAAGGGCAGCGCCAAAAAAGCATACATTGACAACACTTTCTTAGCGGCTTTTAGAGCCGGCACAGAATTGGTTGGCACGCTTTATCCGCGTGGAGGCACAGCGCCATACATAGCGGGTACTTTAGCGTTTAGCGGCGGCAAACTCAGCGGCATGCAGATGGACAGTGAAGCAGCAGTCATCGAAGACATAAACTTCATCATGTACAACATTACCCAAAGCTAATTTCCCCATTTTTTAGTTTATTTCTGGAACCTTTTGGATTCAAAAACAGGAGCAGACTCTATGAGCGTTAACGTTGAAGAATCAGATTTGGATGTAAGGTTAAAATTCGCTTTTGTCTGCGACGGGTCAATGCGTGACTTCATCAAACTACGCGACCACATACGCAGCCTCGCAAAGGTGGATTTAATCTATAACACGAACTCAGCTAGCTACCTTGTCATCGTGAAGAAGGAAGATTTGACTGAGGAGCAGCGTGCATGTTTGGAACGTAAACAGAGGTGAGATTATGGAAAAGAAGAAAACTAAAAAAACCGATGTCCCAGCGTTTGAGCGGGCTTGCCAGAAAGACGAAGCGTTAGAAGCCCAAAAAGCGCTTGAGGAGAAACAGAAGTTAGCGGAATCTTTGAGCATCCGTGAACGCATCATGCGCCGAAGCAAAAACCGCGTCATACCCGTAAAACTCCAAGATGACTTAGGCGCCTTTACAGTGCGGTTTCGCCCTTTGACTTGGAGTGAGCAGAAAGACATCGCTAAAGTCCAGGGTAAGATTGCGCAGTTGCAGAAGGAAAGCGGAGACAACGCTTTAGCCCTCATCGAAACCATTGAGCATGACTTCATCAAGTACGTTAGCAGCGACAAAGGCGTATGCTTAGAGCCTGAATTAACTGAGGCGTACTGGTTGGAAGGCAACTTTGACCCTGAAGTAATCAAAGACATCCTCAAACAGGTTAGCAGTGCTACGCAGGCTGAGGTTGCTGAGGCTCGGTCCTTTCGCTGAGTCCAACATCGGTCAGTTTACGTTGCAGCTCTGTGAGTCTTTGGGGATGAGTATTACGCAGTTGGCGGCGTATCGTGAGGTGGATCCTGTGGGGTTTGCTTTTCATGAGGCGGCGTTGTCGAAGAGGAATTTTGAGTCGAACCGGCAGAATGAGGAGTTGAAGCGGCAGGCTAAAAGGAGGTAACCGGGGTGGCTGCAACAGTTACAGGTTTAGATGAGGCGAAGTTGTTTATTCTCAGTTTGCCCTCTGAAGTGGCTTTAGCAGGCGATGATATAGTTGAGGAAGTGGCGGCTCGTGTTGAAGCCAAAGCCCTCTATTATGTTCCCATCCGTACAGGTGCTTTGTTACATAGTATTAAAACTGAGAGCCCCGTTTATGGCGTGCGAACAGTCGGCAGCAAATTAGCCTATGCGGGTTACGTTGAGTATGGCACTAGCCGTATGCGTGAACGCCCCTATCTGCGTCCCGCTTGGGAGTCTGTACAGGCACAACTTGACAGCATAATTATTGGCGTATTAATGGATCATCTCGCAAAATACGCTTAAAACCTCACCCATTTTTCTTACAATTAACATTTTAGGAGTTTTTAACATGGATTTTCCCATAAACTTCCGTTTCGCTATCCAAGATAGCGTTTCTTCTGGTGCAGGCGGCATCGTATCCGCACTGGACAGTGTATCGAACGCTTTCACGGTGGCGGCGGGGGTTATGGTGCGGGACTTCGCAAACTCCGCAATGAACGCAACCATAGGGGTAGCGGGAGAATCCAGTAAGGCGTTTCAAGATTACGAGTTAACCTTAACTAAAATTGTTTCTGCGACTTCAGCGGTTGGTGATGAAGCGGTGCAGATGACGGCTGATTTAAAAGCCGCAGCGGAAGCCCAGACAAAACTCGGTTTCACAGGCGCAGAAGCAGCCGCGGGTTTAGAGGCGCTTGTTAAGGCAGGCATGACAGGCGCGGACGCTACTAAGGCGTTGACTTCTGCGCTCTCGCTAGCTCGGCTCGAAGGCATTGATACAGAGACGGCGGCGGGGTTGCTTGTACAGACCTTAACCATGTTCAACATGACGGCAGACAAATCCGCTGATGCGTTGAACTTGATTAGTAAAGCTGCTGACGCAGGCATCGGGTCGGCTACGGATTATGCTTCTGGCTTAAGCAACTGTGGCGCCGCTGCTTCGAACATGGGTTTGTCGCTCTCAGAAACTTTGGGTTCATTGGTTATTCTTGACAAAACCTTCGGGTCAGCCGTGGAGTCAGGCACCTACTTAAACGCCATGTTTAAGGATTTGGTGGCGAAAAGCGACGAGTTAGGCTTAACCCTCTACAACAGCGATGGCAGCATGAAGTCGCTGGATGAAATCGTGCAACAATTAAAGGAGCATATCGCTAGCTACGGTGATGACCAGCAATCAGTTAACGAGTACCTATCAGTTTTTGATGTGCGTGCGCAGCGGGCGGTTTTGGGTTTAACTAACTATGATGGGAGTATTAATTCAGTCACTACCTCGATGGATGAGGCGCGGGATGTCCAAGACAAAGTTAACATGGTTATGGACACCTCAGCAGGTAAGATGGCTGAGTTAACCGCGGAACAGGAGAACGTGAATTACCAATTTGGTGAAATGACCGCGGGCATCGAATTAGCCTATAAACAGTTTGCGCTTTCTCTTGGTCCTATCGGCGGGGTCGTGGATGCGCTTGGTCCTTCGATGTTGCAGGGGGCTATGACGGGGGTTATGATGATGGTGCCCCAACTTATCACGGGTATCGGCGGCATGGTCGTTTCGTATGGCTTAGCTGATACTGCCTCTATGTTGCTAGCTACGGGTACGGGTTTGTTAAGTGGGGCGTTGAACTTCTTAGCAGCCAACCCCATAATACTAATCGTGGCGGCTATAGTCGGCGTCATCACCGCCCTGTATCTGGCATACGAAAATTGTGAGTGGTTCCGTGAAGGCGTCAACGCCGTAGCCAAAACACTAGGAGATTTCTTCAAACCCATTATCGAGGCAGTTGTAACTGCGTTAACTTGGCTCTGGGAAAACGTTTTCGTGCCTTTGGGACGTTTCTTAGCCGACTACTTTGTGAACACGGTGCTAAAGCCGTTGTCGCTTGCTTGGGAAGGCTTAAAAATTGTAGCACAGGCAGTTGAGAATGCGTTGCGGTGGCTCTGGGAGAACGTTTTGGTGCCGCTGGGCAACTTTATAGTTTCCTACTTTGTACTCACCGTATTAACTCCGTTAAAAATTGCTTGGACTGCAATTCAAACGGTGGCTTCGGCGGTGGGCAGTGCGTTGAAGTGGGTCTGGGACAACGTACTCTCCCCCATAGCATCTTTCCTCAAAAACGTGTTGCTAGCCGCATGGGAAGCTTTAGCAAACGGAATTAAATGGCTCTACGATACCGTGATGAAACCCGTTTTTGATACGTTGATGACTGTTTATAATACGCTTCTAAAACCCATCGGTGACTTCTTGAGCGGGGTGGGGAACGCTTTAGGCGGGGCGGGTAAGGCTATTTCGGATTTCTTCACGGGCGGCTCCTCATCCAAATCAAATACTTCTACATCATCCTCTTCTTCGCCATCGACTTCTTCCGCTTCTAATTCTGCGAATAAGCAAGCAACCATTGATGCTGCACAGGCAAAAGTTGACGCGATTACACGTGAAATCTCAAGCATTGTGTCCCGTTTGGTCAGCAAAGAGATAACTAAAGATGAGTACACCCGTCTCTATACTGCTGCGAGGGCGCAGTTGGATGCTGCGAAAGATGCTTTGGCAAATGCTAAGGCTATGCAGAGCGGCGGTTACATCAAAGCCAACAATCCCACGTATGCTGTAATCGGTGAAGGCAGCTCGGATGAGGTGGTTTCTCCTGTGCCTGTCATGCGGCAGATTATACGTGAAGAAACTCGTGTTACTGAAGCGGCTGAGCCTACAGTGTTTGAGATTCGCCCTACCCTCAACTTCTACGGTAACATAAGTAGTGGGGTTTCGCTGGCAGAAATCCACGAAGTAGTGTCTAACAGCATTGGCGAAGAGGTCAGTAAGTTTGAGGCAGAGCGGAAACGCCGCCGATCAGTGAGAGGAGGCATATAGTTTGACTGGAACATGGCTTATTGGAACTGTGACTTTACCGTATTCTCCGACAAAAATTTCTCATCCTATGCCTGCGCTCTATGATTCTATTCGGAATGATGGGGCGCAAAGTGACGTGTTAATGGATGGGTTAGACGTGGAAACGTTGACTATGACGGTGCCCTTAGCTCAAAAAGGCAGTACGCTGGATCAGGTGGATCAAGCCTACATTGTGCCTTTGAAAGCCATGTTAGGCGGCACCATTACGGTTTCCACGCCTCTAACTAGCATCAACGGCACGTGGGGTTTTGCTGATTTAACCCCTGACTACGACAGCGAATTAGGCGCCCAATTCTCCTGCAGCCTAAAATTCATCCGTGGTGCAGCAACCGAGGAGCTCTAACATGACAGGCTACAGTGTAGAATACTTAGATGGTGACTGGACTGCGTTGAAAGCAGAATTCCAGAACACAGATGAAACCCTAAATGGTTACGAAGAGGCTACTTTTAAAATCGCCAACACTGCGGCGAACCGGGCTCTTGTAGCCTCAAACCTTGACGCTCAAATAAAATTCGATGGCACAGTGATTTTCAGCGGGGAACTCAGTGCTTTAGAGTATGAGAACCGCAAAATCCTATGCATCGTCTACAACAAAGTTTACGAGGCTATGAAGCGCAAAACAGTCACGGGTACCTATGAGGATACGGCGGCAGACACCGTTTTAGCAGCTATCTGCACAGCGGCAGGCGTTACCGATGGTGATTGTCCGTCGACGCATGTGAGTGTACGGTTTGAACGCTGCGACTGTTACTCTGCGGCCACGTGGCTAGCGAAGGCGGTTACTAAGGACTTCTACTCTTCCAGCGGTACTACTTTTAACATTGGAGACCGTGGCAGCGCCAAATCACTGGATAACGCTAAGATTAGTGTTTCTAACCGTGGCCTAGACAGGTCTAAGAAGCGGGATAAGATTTACATTCGCGGCTGCGACGAGAACGGCGTGCGCGTCTACGGGGAAGCTGGCGCAGGCGCAAACGTAGCGGTTTTCAACGATAAGAAAGCCTCTGATGAAGCCACACTCGACGCTTTGGCGGCTACCAAGCTAGCGGAACTCAACACTGACGACAGCGGAATCACCATATCGGCAAAGATTACTCTAGCCGCTGAACTCTACCCAGGCGACACCCTCACGATTACTAAGCCCCGTCTCAACTTGGATGGCAGTTATCGCATTAAGCGCATTGTGAAGTCGCGGATTTCTGCGCAGATTGACCTCAACACTTCTAAGAAGTTGCTTGAGGAACTCATTGATTCTATGCAGATGGAGAATGAGGAACTCGGCATTTACCCGTTGATTAATGAGCAGTTGGATAATCCTGTGGGGGCGCCTGCTGCAATAACGGATTTAGCGGCGACTGCGGAAATCAGCGGTGTAAGGCTAACTTGGACAAGCAACACAGAAAACGATTTGGCAGGCTACATCATCTACCGCAACACTTCTCTGCATCCCACCACCGAGTACATGCGGGTTAACAGCAACCAAGTGCTTGACAAAAACATCACTTACGGCGTCACCTACTATTACCGTGTGAAACCGTTTGACCGCGCTGGCAACGTCGGTAGCTACAGCAACGAGGTTTCGGTGGCGCCTAAAAAGGTGGAGTCAGCAGACATCACCGACGCCTCCGTGGTTGCGGCTGCGTTAGCTAAAGGTGTGCAGCCCTACAATAGCGATGTATTGTTTTCGCCTTATACGGGTGCTGAAACGAGTCGGGTGAGTTGGGCTGCTGGGACCGTGAACTTTGCAGACGGAACCACACAAGCCATAAACGCGGGGTCAAGCGGCACCTTAACCGCAGGCGTCATCTACTACGTGTACTTCACTGTGGGCTCCGCAACGATGTCGGTAACGTCTACCTACGCGGATGCAGTGGGCAACACCAAAGGCATCTTAGCCATGATAGGGCGCAGTGCAACCACGCAGCCAGTGCTTATTTTGCCGTTCATGGCGAAAGGAATCAACATAAACGCGGATGCTATTGTGGCGAACGTTGCTGTTCTTAACAAGATTTGGGCTGACGTAGTCACAGGAAAAACGTTGCAAACCGCCGCTTCAGGCGCAAGGGCTGTTATGAGTAGTTCAGGCTTACAAATTTTTGGGCAAATCCTGAATTTCTACGATGCGTCAAGCAACCAAGTTGGCGGTATAGCAGCCACGGATTCAACAACTCTTACGATTGGAGCTAACGCCAGTGGAGCCAGCTTAAAACTTGGAGCAGACGTGGCGGTGGAGATTCTCTCTAACCTTATCTGCGATGCTCTGCTCACGGTGGGGTCACGTCCCGCCAGTAACACGGAATCTTTTAGCTGCTCAGGTGCTGGCGCAGGCTACAATTTTGACGACCGAGCAGGGTACGCCTCAAAAGGACGCTGGGTGTGGTACGCTACTGCTGGTGCCGCTTATCTTTATAGTAGCCAAATAGCTGACAATGCCATAGCTATAGATGCCTCTGGCCATGCGACTTTTACACATCGTTTAACTTCATTGGACGCATTAAGCGGTGCCTCTTTAAAGATAGGGGCTACTGAGATCGTTAGCTCCAGCAGAGCATTAGCAAACATAACTACCGCGACATTCACAGCTACGCAAGACCAAATCAAAATGCCTAGCAGTATCACTTGGGCGGCTAAGCACTCTGAAACTAAAGCCTTCGGAATCTGGAATGGAAGCAGTTGGCTAGCTTATTTCGGTGAAGATGGGAACCTGTGGATTTCTGGGAAACTCACCCAAGCAGGGTGTTTACCCAATGACCTCCCGCTTTCTGAAGTGTGGAAGTACCTCAAAAGCGTCCAAGGCAAGCACACCAACAGAGAAACCCAAACCGAAGTCGACGCAGTCCAGCGGGTACAGTTCGACCAAGAGAAACGGCTTACGCAGTTGGAGACGCTTGTTGCTGAACAGGCGAAAATAATCGCTGAGTTGAAAGCTGTTTCTGCCTCATAATTTCTTGTTAACCCCCATGTTTGGAGGTGAATTTCTTATGGAAGAACAAATCATAACCATAGCAGTAGCCATTATCGGCTTAATAGGCACGGTGTTAGGCGCTAAATACGGCAAACAATACGCAGAAGTCAAATCAAAAGCCTCCAAAATCGCGGATTTATTCAACACTGTTGTTGCAGCTGCCGAAGACGATAAAGTTACTGAAGACGAGTTTGCAGCAATAGTTGAGAAAGCTAAGGCGGCTGTGACTTAACTCAACATTTTCCTTTTTTTTCAGATTTAATTTTTTGGGGGTGAAAGTTTTATTGTTGCCTCGGACTCCACCATGGTTTATTAAAATCTTAATCGCGTTGTCGTTGCCGCTTACGGTTTTGCCTGTGCTCTTGTTTTTGTCAGTTAATTAGCGATTAGCGGAAGCTAAGGGTTAAATGACACCTTAGCTGATACGTCAATTTCACCTGCAGAATCCGAAGTTTGCACCCAAACAAACGTGTATGTTCCCGCTTCAACTATGGCTGAATCAGAAACAGAATTGCCGCCCTCTAACCCTGATTTGTAGGTTAACTCATAGAGTTTGCTGCTTCCCTCTTGTACCCATGTGTCAGCGTTGCAGTTCATGACATACCAAAGTAGGTTACCGTTGCTGCTTTCAAGGTCTATTTGGAGTGTGCCTTCGCTGGGTAACGTGATTTCTTCATAGTAGTATTTGTTTGGTTCCGCTGGGAAAGTATAGTTGAATAGTGTGTTTGTTTTTGGTGCCATGAATGCACCAATACCGATAAGAACGATAAAAACGGCAATTATGCCTAGAATTATTTTGATTTTGTTTTGCAATTTATACACCCAAAGGAAATATTGAGTGATTTACAGTTAAGTTTTGTGGCTTTGCTCTTTATGGCGCAAATTTGATTCCAGTAAAACCCGAAGCCGCAACAGAAGCAAAACTAACTTGATTATACTCTATGTTAAAACTTAGATTATCCACGTGTTCTCGGCTGCTGCATTCTTTTATCTCCAAGAGTTCAAGCGTTTGGGGTGTCTGCCACGTCCCGTTTACATGGGTTTTCACGGTTAGGCTGCCTGTGATGTCTGGGGCGGCTGTAGCGCCGTATTGCCCTGCGAATATCAGTTGGTTATTTGTTGTTGTGGTTGAGAATTGATAGTTTTCTGGAAGCGCCCCTGTTGCGGTTTCTTTGTATTCTTCGATTAAGGTGCCGTTGACTTTTAGTTGGTGGCAGAGGTAGTTTTCTGAGTTGAGGTAGGTGTTGATTTCTAAGGTTGTGGGGGCGGTTATGGCGGTTAGGTTGTGGGTGTTGTAGAAGTCTGTCTGTTCAATTGCTCCGTTTGCTATTTTGTAGTTTTCGATTACCATGTTGATTTTTGCCCCGTTTGGGCTGTGTTCGAAGTAGATTACGTTTTGGGTCCAGTATCGGGTTTCGCTTTCGGGGTTGGTTAAGAAATTGTTTTGTTGGATTGTGAAGGATTGTGGTACAGTGTTGTTCCATTGGTCTAAAATTACGGGGAGACTTGAGAGGTTCATTGCGGTGATGTCTACCGTGCATGATACGCCTGTGTAGCCGTTGTTTTTTATGCCGACTTGCTGGGGGGTGGGGGTAGGGGTCGGCTTGGCTGTTGGAGTTGGTGTTATAGTTGGGGGTTTGGTTGGTTGTGCTGTTGGGTTGGGGGTTGCTGTCGGCTGCTGGGTCGGGGTGGGTGTTGGTGTGGTTGGGGGTGTGGCTTTGGTTTCTTCGCTAAGTATGTAGGCGCTTGCGCCCAGAATTGACGCTGCTAGAACGATTGTGATTAGGCTGAGGACTTTTCTGTTCATAGCTCCGCACTCCCAAACCACTTTTTGAGGTTAAAAGCATCATGCTCTTGGATGTTGTGCTTTATGCTGAGGTAGGCGTCAATGTAGCATTTCGCGATTGCCCTGTCAAAGTCATCATTATGTGTGGCAAGGTATTTTCTCCATTCTTCTATCAAGTTATCCAAGTGGGCTGTGACTGCTTGGTTTATGTCTGCTTTGGCTATATCTAACGACTGTTTAATTTTGCCTATCCACTCTTCTTGTCCAAATGTGGGTAAATTTGCTGAGTCAACAAGTATGCCACATTTAGGACAAACTGAACGGTGCAACGCTGGAAAATTATCGAGTTTTTTGTAGAGTTGTCCTTGTTGCCCCTCAGTCAATCGGGTTCACCTAACCATTTGAAATACCAAACCTGAATATTAGCTAACAGGTCTTTTGCGGTTTGGAAGTATTCGGGTCCTGCATCGTCGGGGAATATGACTCTGGGAAAATCGTTTTTGGCTTTGGTTATGTGGGGTTCGCATCCGCTGTCTCGGCAGAGTTTATAAAGTAAGCCTTCTGTTTTTTGTGTGGTTTGGTCTAGGGGTGTTGTGTCAACTTCTTCGGTGTCTGCTTGTGCTCCGAAACCGTGTTCTTCTCGGGTGAAGCTGCTGTGGGCTTCGGGCTGGTCTTCTGGCTGCGGGGCTGGCGTTTTGATTGTTGCGGGTATGTCGACTGTTTGGGGTGGTTCAGCGTCTACTTGGACTTTTTCTTGGAAACGTATTTCTGTGCGGGGCGGGGCTTCGGAGTGCTTATCGGAAATCTTAGCAGTGTGGTGAACTGTGTCATCAAACTGAGATTCACTTTGTTCAACCTTAGATTCAGTTTTTCGCGCCTCCACCTTGACGGGATTCTTAAGTCCAGCCGGCTTATACCGATAAATCGTGCGCGGACTAATACCGGTCTGCTTAGCGATCTCTTCCACACTCACCCCCGCCTTAAGCAAAAACGTAATACGCTCACTCAGCTCCTGCGAAGTGACCCGTCGACGGTTGAAGTTTACGGCTAGCCGCGCCAACTCCAATTTGACAGGCGTATCAATCCAGGGTAGGGTTTCTTCGCGCCAGTTTTGGTTTTCGCCTTTGCGGTGGAAGCCGTCTATGATATTGCCATCTTTGTCTTTGAGGACTGCGCAGAGTTCGCCTAGGCCCTGTTTGGATTCTGCTAAGCTGTATTCTACGATTAGTTCTTCTTGTTGTGTAGCTTGAGGCTTCACTGTTCGGTGGGTTGGTGGGGGTGTGAGGGTTTTGACTCCGCTGTGGATGATTGTCGGCGGCTGCTGGGGTTGTGTGGCTTTGTCGCGGTGGAACTTGTATATGTGGGGTCCTAACTCGTAGGTTTCAGAATCGAAGCTGGCGTCGCAGTAGGGGCAGGGGTATTTTTTCTTGACGGTTTGCGCTTCCATGGTTAATCCTCACAAAATCTGTCTCTATGTTCATGTTTGAAAATCTCTGAACAATTCTCTAGAAACAGCCGTTTAGTGTTTATCTTGACAAGAATCGTAGTTTGATTATCGCCTGGCAATTCTTCGAGGAAATATGCCGCAATTTGGTCTTCCACGTATAGAAGCATCTTTTGAACTTCTACTGTGGCTGGGTCAGGGAGGTGTTTGAGGGTTTTTCGCAAGAGCAATAATTTACTGATGGGGGTAATGGGAAGCTTTCTTTTTATTAGTGTTCTCGCTTCAAGCCATGACATCTTCCTGTTTATCATTTGTAGCTCTACGGCTAAAGAATCTATTTTTTCACAGTAGACTTTTGAAGCTAAAAACTGATGTTTCATGCTTTTCACCGTTCCCCTATAAATTCGTAAATCATCATTTCTTCCCCGCAAATAGGACATTTCTCAGTTTTGCCTGTGCATCTGAACTGGAGGGATTTAACGGTTTTACTCATCAGGGAGGTATCGTTTTTGTCTGTCATTGTGTTTGGTATTGCTTGAGGTAGAGCGATGATTGCTTCCCATTTTGTTACTTCCACTATATGGGAAAGTGTGCCGTATTTGCAGATTGCTTTTCCTTTGTTGTAATCCATGTTTTTCACCGTTCCTTTTTCTTTTGTAACACTACATGGCTGTTGTCAGCCCACATTTCAACCATGTCGCCTTTTTCGAGTTCTAAGTGTTCGGCGAGTTCTTTGGGGATTGTGACTTTGAGGCTTTTTCCGACTAAGACGACGCTGATTTTGAATTTTACTGGCATTTTTTCCAAGCCTTTCACCTTTAGGAATATCTTAGGAATACTTAAATATAAGCATATCCTTTTAATACTATCGGGAATATCTCAAAGATATAATTGAGGATTGAAAAGATGATGGTAACTCAAGAAACAACCAAACCCCAACTCGCCGATGTCCAAGCCTTAACAGTTTGTAAGCATTCCTGCAACCCTAAAGGCGTCTGCACCTACCTAAAATGCCCCTTACTCGTCACCGCTAAGCAGTACGGCTTGCACTGTGAAGGCTGCCAGTATCACACTTTGACAGTGGCGGAAGTGCTGCAAAACAAGGAGGTTGAGCAGTGAAAGCTAAATTTAAAAAAATAGCTGAAAAACAACCCTGCCCCAGATGCAACTCAAAAGCAACTAGCACAGTCCGATACATCGGCGAAAACTTCTATATGGGGGATTGGTTGCGCTGCCGAAGCTGTGGAGTTCACACACAAACTTATCAACCTTCGCTGAAAAACATCATAGAAATCAGGCATGTACAGTCGGAGACTCTAAAGATGCCAGATGATTATGTGGAAGAAGCTTTAGAAGCCCGCCGTGAGTTTGACCGTCGCATTGAGCGCCGACATGACGCAGCCCGCGCAGTGAGGGGATACTAATGAAAAAACAAACCTTAACTGAACTATTAAAAGCCCAAGTCGACTACAACTTTTACGAAGCAGACGCAGATACTAAGCGTTTCATTGTCGGCACAGCCAGAGCGATGGCGATAACTTTCCTTAACCAATTCCGTGAGCAAGTGGAGAAGATACCAACCCGCGACGCAGGGGAAATAGATTATAAAGGCGCTCAAACGGATTTAATCACCGAGATTCTTTCTTATACGGGTGAGGTTGAAGCTGTCGGTAGAGGCGGCAGGCAGGTTAGCCGTGTGGAGGTCAAAGTGGATGTTTTCTAAGGCTTGCCAATACTGCACAGACGCCGTCGCCGAAGAGTGCCCCCGCTGTGGCTGCTCTCGCCACGTCCAAGCGGTGCAGGCGAAGATAGAGGCGCAAGACCGGGAGCTATCGAAGTTACGCGCTGAGTTGGAGTTGGGTAGGAGGCGGTTTTGTGAGCAACAAAACATACGATAACTCAACAGGAGATAAAGATGTCACACGTTAACCGCTATGTTCAAGGAATGTATTTCAGATGCCTTTTAGACTGCTCTAAAACTATGGATGAATGCGGAGAGAAAATTAGAACACATAAGTGCTTACAGTTGGATGCGAACCAACAATCAGGTGCTGCGCATGAGTGAAGCCGACGTTTTTGTGCGTCAGGAAGCTGCGTTAGAAGCGGTGCGTTCGCTAGCGGTGGATGTGTTTGGGGAACCCAAAAAGAAGCTACTCGCCTGTGAGGACTTCGCAACCTTCACCATTGATAAATGTAAAAGTTGCCCCGAGGCTGAGAAATGTGACACCTGAAGAAACACAGAAGATAGAAGAGGCAATCCGTCAGCTTGAAGCTTGGCGACTGGATTATGCGGCGCTACGGAAAGAAGTAGAGAGATTGAAAGTTGTGAATGCGGGTTTGTTGCAGAACTTCAAGAGCCAACAAGATGAAACGGTAGCTTTACGTAAACGGTTCGATGAAGCTAACACGATTTTGAATTTAGCGGAGTTTGAGGATTTAACTGGCGCTCATAAAGTCGGCTGGTCGAATTGGCAAGCCTTGAGAGAGCTGTTGAACTGGAAGGCGTAACACCGATGCAGACAATTAAGTGTCGTGCCTGCGGTGCCGAAATCCTCTTAGTTCCCGACGTGGCTTTGATGGCTGAGGCGATTAATCGCCATGCGGCAGAGCATCGTGCTAGCGGTAATGTTCTTGAGGGGTTGGTGCGGTTGGATTTGACTCAGCAGGCAGTTGCGGCGGCGGCTGCAACCCCAGAACTCCGCTAGCCATAATGTTAAGCTTAAGCTTACGTTTGCGTTTTTCCTCTGTTATAGTTTTACTGTAACAACCTTTATATTATAGTATTACTATAACATTATTGAGGAAAACAAAAATGAACACCCAAAAAAACGATGAAAATTATTTCGCGTGTAAAAAAGCATTCCAAGAATGGGACGGCAAAAACGGAACCGACCTAAAACAGAAATTGAAAGAAATATTCACTCCGCAAGTTCAAGCAGAAATGAACCAACAAGCAAGAATATACGAAGCCCAACGCCCCACAGAAGAAGCATTGGCACACGCCCAAACTGTGGCGTGGAAAACGGGCGAGGTCAACCCAAGCCTTATACGGTGAAAAAAAAAATGGAAACCGTCAACGGTATGCTGAAATGTCCCTGTTGTGGGGCATTCATCGCCAATAGCTGGGAAGAAAAAGACGCTTTACGCCGAAGACTGAACCGCGAGTATGCGCAGATGCGGCGTGATTCTACCCGTCAACGGAAGTTTGGAGCGAAAAAATACAAGTAACAGCCAGCCCGGCAGCTCAGAACTCAGATGCCCAGCCCCGCAGAACTCAACTGCTCGGCTCGGCGCTTTTTTCACTTTCAATGGTGGGCATGAATGGAGAAACGGTTTTCACCCCCCTCTCTCCCGTATCCCTGTAGTACGGCAGACCGCAAACGGTTTATTTTGCATAATCTTAAATGCTGATTTCCAGAGAATCACGTTTGAGAGGGATGTATGACGGTGGATGCTTATGTGCGGGGTTGGGATGATTGCTTGGAGGCAGTCGCTAAGATTTTGGCGGGGTCTAAGGATTTGGATGCTGCAAAGGGAAAAATTGACAGGTTGGGGCAGGCGATTAAGGACGATAAGTTTGAGAAAATCAAATATGAACTAAAGGCTTTTGACCTCTTCTAAATCTTGTCTTGTTTTTTTAACGCTTCATATTTTTCGGTAATTAGATTTCGAACTAGGTCGGTGTTGTTTCTGATGCCGAGTCTTTTTTTGATTGCTGTGAATTGTCTTTGTAGGTCTCCGTCAAGTACAAGTTTGACTGATTCGGGGGTTCCTTCTTTTCTAGGCTTTGGCACAAGTTAGCCCTCTTTGGCACTTTTTGTGTTAAAAGGCAATATAAGCTTTACTGACTGAGAGAGCATATTTCCATTCTCGATATACATCTTTTTGTTCAATAGGCTTAAATTGACTCATGATGACTTAAGGAGTGTTAAGGTGGGTTAACGCTTGGAAGATAAAAGTGGAGTAAAAGTAGTGTTTGAGGGTGAAATGCTTGAAAAAGTCAATGCCCTTAAAAGCTATTATGGCGTTCAAAGCAACGCCGAGCTAATCAGAATTTTAGTTAAAGACCGGGCGCGGCAGCTTAAGGTGGAGGCGTAGTTTTTGGGCGACTTCACAATCGAAATCAAAACCATCCAAAACGGCTTCACCGTAAAATTCTACGACGGCACCAGCCTAAGCGTAGAAGGTGACTACATGGTTTTCTGTGATTCTTGGCGGGCTGTCACTGCTGCAATCAGTCAGTGGAAGAGTAAGTTTGGCGGGTGGCTGGATAGTTATCCTGCTTTGCCGAAAGCTGAGGCAGAGGAAAGTTAGGGTTTCAAAAAAAAATTGAGTGTGTGTGGGTGTATGGGAAAGGAAAACAAAACACAAGTAACTGTACAAGACGCGATTAAGCAAGCGGTAGGCGGCTTTGACCATTGCCTCCGTCTGGTCCTCGCAAGTATTGACATGTTGAAAGAGGAGAATGCGGTGTTGCGGCGGCGTGTCTCTGATTTGGAGGCGGTGGCTGTTGACTTAGACCTGCGAGTGGGTAATGTTGAGGTTCGGGTCGGCATGGAGTCTAAGCTGTGTTTACCTCTTTTTTCGGCTGGGTCCTGTGTGGAGGGCGCATTATCCAAGTTACCGGATTTAGAACAACCTTCGGAGGTGTCAAACTGATGACAGAAAAAACAGTCACAGGCTACAAATTCGTCACATCCGACTTGAAAAGCCGAAACGGCAACCAAACACAGTGGGCAGTAGGCGAATGGCAAAAAGCAGAAGGCGAACTCGAATTATGCAGCAACGGTTTCCACGCCAGCCACACCCCACTCGACAGTTTACAGTACACTTATGGTGACCTATGGTTCATTGTTGAGGCAAGGGGCGAGGTGGTTGAGGGTGACGATAAGTTCTGCGCTCGTGAAATGCGCTTAATCCAAGAGTTGCCCGTCGATAAGATTCTGGTTAACTTTGCGATTCTTTGCGCTCGGCGGTGTTACAAGAATTATAAGGCTCAGTATCCCGAGGATAAGGTTGTTTTTGCGGCGATTAAAGCGGCAGAAAAATGCGTTGCCATTCCCTCAAAGGAAAACGTTGATGCTGCGTGGAGTGCTGCGAGTGCTGCG